>CAMPHU010000131.1 GCA_946886065.1 uncultured Massilia sp.
CGCATACACCCCGCACGCCATCAGCCCCGCATCCCCCATCCCCAGCGCCGCGCAATACGGCGCCGACGCATTGGTCCCCTTCATGCACGACAAATGCGGCGTCACCTGCTCGGTCCACCCCTCGGGCAGCCCGCGCTCCAGCGCCTCGGCCCAATAAAACGACACACGAAACGACTTGCAGCAAGCGCCGCAATCGAGGCAGGGATTGTCCGCGGGAGCATTCATGGAAAACGATTCTACCGCGCCGCCAGGACGAAAAAAAGCCGCCCGCAGGCGGCTCTTTCACAAGCGAAAACCCAGCTTACTGCCCGCGCTTGGCGCGTGCCTTCGCGGCGATACGCATGCGCAGCGCGTTCAGCTTGATGAAGCCGCCCGCGTCCGCCTGGTTGTAGGCGCCGCCGTCTTCGTCGAAGGTCGCGATGTTCATGTCGAACAGCGAATCGGTCTTCGAATCGCGCGACACCACGATCACGTTGCCCTTGTACAGCTTCAGGCGCACCCAGCCGTTCACGCTCTTCTGGGTGTGGTCGATCAGGGTCTGCAGCGCCACGCGCTCCGGCGCCCACCAGTAGCCGTTATAGATCAGGGAAGCGTAGCGCGGCATCAGGTCGTCCTTCAGGTGCGCCACTTCGCGGTCCAGGGTGATCGATTCGATCGCGCGGTGGGCGCGCAGCATGATGGTGCCGCCCGGGGTTTCGTAGCAGCCGCGCGACTTCATGCCGACGTAGCGGTTTTCCACCAGGTCCAGGCGGCCGATGCCGTGCTTGCCGCCCAGGCGGTTCAGCTCGGTCAGGACGGCGGCCGGCGACAGGCGCTTGCCGTTCAGGCCGACGATGTCGCCCTGTTCGAATTCCACGTCCAGGTACTCGGCTTCGTTCGGCGCCTGTTCCGGCGACACGGTCCAGCGCCACATCGATTCCTCGGCTTCCGCGCTCGGGTTTTCCAGGTGGCGGCCTTCGAAGGAGATGTGCAGCAGGTTGGCGTCCATCGAGTAGGGCGCGCCGCCGTTCTTGTGCTTCATGTCGATGTCGATGCCGGCGTCTTCCGCGTACTTCAGCAGCTTCTCGCGCGACAGCAGGTCCCACTCGCGCCACGGGGCGATGATCTTGACGTCCGGCTTCAGCGCATAGGCGCCCAGCTCGAAACGCACCTGGTCGTTGCCCTTGCCGGTCGCGCCGTGCGAGACGGCGTCGGCGCCGGTCTCGTTGGCGATCTCGATCAGGCGCTTGGCGATCAGCGGACGCGCGATCGAGGTGCCCAGCAGGTATTCGCCCTCATACACGGTGTTGGCGCGGAACATCGGGAACACGAAGTCGCGCACGAATTCCTCGCGCACATCGTCGATGTAGATGTTTTCCGGCTTGATGCCGAACTTCAGCGCCTTGGCGCGCGCCGGTTCCAGCTCTTCGCCCTGGCCGAGGTCGGCCGTGAAGGTGACGATTTCGCAGTTGTAATGGTCTTGCAGCCACTTCAGGATGACCGAGGTGTCGAGGCCGCCGGAGTAGGCGAGTACTACTTTTTTGATGTCGCTCATGGAATGTCCAGTGATGGAAGGATGGAGGGGACTAAATGGTCAGCCGGCCCATGGGAATGCCGCCGGGCGGGGAAGCAAGGCGACGGGCCAACGATCAAACATAGGCTTGTGGTGGGTAAAAAAGTTAATGATACGGGGTTTGCCCGAACAAGGACACCGGCGCTGCCGGCGTCCCGCTCACTCTTACTTGTCCTCGATACGGCCGAGCAGCAGGTATTCGATCAGGGCCTTCTGCACGTGCAGGCGGTTCTCGGCCTCGTCCCAGACCACCGACTGCGGGCCGTCGATGACTTCGGCGGCCACTTCCTCGCCGCGGTGGGCGGGCAGGCAGTGCATGAACAGGGCGTCGGAGGCCGCGCGCGCCATCTTGGCGCCGTCCACGATGAAGCCGTCGAAGGCCTTGAGGCGCTCGGCGTTTTCCTTTTCGTAGCCCATGCTGGTCCAGACGTCGGTGTTGACCAGGTGTGCGCCTGCGCAGGCGTCCGAGGGGTTGTCGAACAAGGTGTAGCGCCTGGTCGAGACCAGGGCCGGATCCAGCTCGTAGCCCTTCGGGGTCGAGACGTTGAGGTGGAAGCCGAACACTTCGGCCGCCTGCAGCCACGAATACAGCATGTTGTTGGCGTCGCCGATCCAGGCCACCGTCTTGCCGGTGATGGAGCCGCGGTGCTCGTAATAGGTGAACACGTCGGCCAGCACCTGGCAGGGGTGGTGCTCGTTGGTCAGGCCGTTAATCACCGGCACGCGCGAATGGGCGGCGAAACGCTCGATGATGTCCTGGCCGAAGGTGCGCACCATGATGATGTCGCACATGCGGGACATGACCTGGCCGGCGTCCTCGACCGGCTCGCCGCGGCCCAGCTGGCTGTCGCGGGTGTTCAGGTAGATCGCCGCGCCGCCCAGCTGGTGCATGCCGGCCTCGAACGACAGGCGGGTGCGGGTCGAGCTCTTCTCGAACACCATCACCAGGGTGCGGTCGACCAGCGGGTGGTACACCTCGTAGGCCTTGAACTTGCGCTTGATGACCGCCGCGCGCTGGATCACATATTCGAATTCGTCGAGGGTAAAGTCGGAGAACTGCAGGAAGTGCTTGATCGGAGTAGTGCCGGGCATAATGAGCTCTGCTATCTGTTATCCCTTGAATTATAAGGGTTTTTGCTTGCCCTTACAGCAAGGGGGTGGATTCTGGATTATTGATTGCGTAAATAGATTATACGCAGTCATTTTGCTCATCAATAAAGGGTCTGCGAGGACTCGTGCAGCAGCTGGGCGTAGAGCGCGTGGCGCATCTTGGCGATCTTGCCGTCGGCGACGGCGCCCAGCACCGCGCACTGGGGCTCGGCCAGGTGGCGGCAGTTATAGTACTTGCAGCCGCCCAGGTAGGGCTTGAACTCGACGAACGCGCGTTCCAGCATGCCTTCGGTCAGGTGGTACAGGCCGAATTCCTGGAAGCCGGGCGAATCGATGATCGCGGCGCGGTCCGCGGCTCCGCCGAGCCAGTACAGGCGGGTGAAGGTGGTCGTATGCTTGCCGGTGTCGAGCGCTTCCGAGATCTCGCGCACGGCGATGTCGGCGTCCGGCACCAGCAGGTTGATCAGCGAGGATTTTCCCATGCCGGACTGGCCGATGAAAATCGAGGAATGACCCTCCAGCAGCGGCATCAGGGTGGCCACCGTTTCCTCCGGCCGGGTCCTGGCCGATACCTCGTGCACCGGATAGCCGAGGGCCGCGTAGACGGCGACTCTTTCGCGCGCGCGCGGCAAATTATCCTCGACGTCGATCTTGTTGAGGATCAGGTGGGCCTCGATGCCGGCCGCCTCGCAGGCCACCAGGGCGCGCGAGACCAGGTCGTCGGCGAAGCTCGGCTCGGTGGCGACGACGATGAACAGGCGCGAGATGTTCGCCGCCAGCAGCTTCGATTTGTACTGGTCGGAGCGGTAGAGCAGGGTGCTGCGGTCGGCGATGCGCTCGATCACGGCCTGGTCTTCCGAGGTCTTCTTGAGGTGGACGATGTCGCCGACGGCCACATTGGTCTTCTTGCCGCGCGTGACGCACTGCAGCTTGACGCCGTCCGCGTCGGCCAGGTAGTGGCGGCCGTGGGCCGCGATGATGGTGCCGGTCAAGCCGCTCATGCCGCCGCCTGCTGCGCGAACAGGGCGTCGGTGCGGGCCGCGCAGATGAAATCGTTCTCGGTCAGCGCGCCGCCGGCCGAATGGGTGCTCCAGCTGACACCGACCTTGCCGTAGCCCACCGTCAGGTCCGGATGGTGGTCTTCCGCCTCGGCCATGTCGGCGACGGCGTTCACGAAGGCGATGGTGGCGCGGTAGTCGGCGAACCTGAAGTCGCGGCGCAGGATGCCGCCCGCGGCCTGCCAGCCCGGCACCTCGGCCAGCATGGCGTCGACCACGCGCGGGTTCAGGGCCTGGGCGTTGCGGATGCAGTGACGGTCGGCGGGTTTCATGCGGCCGCCATGGTCAGGTGCTTCACCCGGACCGAGGCCGGCGGGTGCGAATCGTAGAAGGCCGAATGCAGCGGGTCCGGGGTCAGGGTCGAGGCATTGTCCTCGTACATCTTGACCAGGGCCGAGACCAGGTGGCGGTAATCGGTGTGCCGGGCCGCGAAGGCGTCGGCCTCGAACTCGTGCTTGCGCGAGGTGATGGAGTTCAGCGGCGCCAGCACGAAGGTGAAGATCGGCAGCGCCAGCGCGAACAGGATCAGGGCCATGCCGTCGTTCGAGGCGTTCATGAAGGGCTGCACGCCGAGGCCGGTGTAGAACCAGGCCTGGGTCTTGAGGTAGCCGAGCAGGGCCAGGAAGCCGAGCGACAGCGCGAACATCACCACGATGCGCTTGACGATGTGGCGCAGCTTGAAGTGGCCCAGTTCATGGGCCAGCACGGCCTCGATCTCCTGCGGTTCCAGGCGCGCGAGCAGGGTGTCGAAGAACACGATGCGCTTGTTCTCGCCGAAGCCGGAGAAATAGGCGTTGCCGTGGGCGCTGCGCTTGCTGCCGTCCATGACGAACAGGCCTTTCGAGGCGAAGCCGGTGCGCGCCATCAGGCCTTCGATGCGCTCCTTCAGGCCGGCGTCGGCGAGCGGGGTGAATTTGTTGAACAGCGGCGCGATGACGGTCGGGTAGAGCACCATCATCAACAGCTGGAAGCCGCTCCACACCAGCCAGGCGTAGAGCCACCACAGGTCGCCGCTTTTCTCCATCAGGGTCAGGATCACCCACAGCAGCGGCAGGCCGATCAGGGCGCCCACCAGCGCGCCCTTGAGCAGGTCGGAGAACCACAGGGCGGGCGTCATCTTGTTGAAGCCGAAGCGTTCCTCCAGCACGAACTGGCGGTACCAGTCGAGCGGCAGGTCCAGCAGGCTGGACAGGATCGCGAAGCTCACCACCAAAGCCATCTGGTGTAGCATCCCCGGACCGGTGACCGGCAGCAGGGCCGTCGACAGCCATTGCAGGCCGCCCAGCAGGGTGAAGCCCACCAGCACCACGCCGCCCCAGAACAGGCCGACGATGCCGGTGCGGGTCTTGGCGACGGTATAGTCGGCGGCTTTCTGGTGCGCGTGCAGGGGCACTTTAGAAGCGAACTCGGCCGGGACGCTGGCGCGGTGGCGCAGCACATGGCGGAGTTGCCGGCTGGCCAGCCAGAAGCGCAAGCCGAGCGTCAGCAGCAGAAATACGACGAACAAAACCGAAAACCCGAGTGAAGACATGTGTGCCTGTGAGAAAATGCAGGATTGATTGATGAGGCAATAAGAGAGAATTATGTCACAAGCCACTGAAACGCAATTGCCTGGCCTCGCCCAGGAACGCCCGAACGAATTCAACCTCGTCTGGGTGGACATGGAAATGACCGGCCTGGACCCGGACACCGACCGCATCATCGAGATCGCGGTGATCGTCACCGATGCCCAGCTGAACGTGGTCGCCGAAGGTCCGGTGTTCGCCATCCACCAGAGCGACGAGACCCTGGACAAGATGGACGCCTGGAACAAGGGCACGCACGGCAAGTCGGGCCTGATCGACCGCGTCAAGGCCTCGACCGTGGACGAGGCCCAGGCGGAAGAGCAGCTGATCGCCTTCCTCAAGCAATATGTCCCGGCGAATAAATCGCCGATGTGCGGCAACTCGATCTGCCAGGACCGCCGCTTCATGGCGCGCGGCATGCCGAAGCTGGAAGCCTTCTTCCACTACCGCAACCTGGACGTGTCGACCCTCAAGGAACTGTGCCGCCGCTGGAAGCCGGAGCTGGCGTCCGGGTTCAAGAAGCACCAGAAGCATACGGCGCTGGCGGACATTACCGAGTCGATCGAAGAGCTGAAGTATTATCGCGAGCATTTCATCAAGCTGTAAGCGCTTCGGCCGTTCGTCTCGACTTGGGTCCCCGCCTCCGCGGGGATGACGTGCATGGGTGCGTAACCGGATGTGCTGCCAGTGATTATTCGCACTCCCGATCAAGGTCATCGCCGCGAAGGCGGGGACCCAGGTTCGCAGCACGCCTCCCACGCCTCATCCCCAGCAGCCGTGCCAAAAATATGACACGGCAACAACTAAAAGTTATGCGACAATCGTCCGCATGGCCCCGTTCACGCACACAGGTCTCGGGGGAGACAGCCAGATGCCGGCCCTGCTGCGCCGCCACGACTGGCCCTCCACCACGCTAGGCCCCGTCGCTACCTGGCCGCCGGCCCTCAGGACGGCGGTCGACATGATGCTGCACTCGTCCTTCCCCATGTTCATCGCCTGGGGACCCGAACTCGTCTTCCTCTACAACGACGCCAACATCCCCCTGCTGGGCGAGCGCCATCCGGCCGCGCTGGGCGCGCGCCTGTCGGACGTGTGGCCGGAAGTCTGGCCCTACCTGGTGCCCATGGTCGACCGCGCCCTGTCGGGCAAGCCGGTCTACCACGAAGACATGGAGCTGAACCTGCGCCGCTACGGCCACGTCGAGCGCGCCATGTTCACGTTTTCCTTCGCGCCGCTGCACGGCGCCGACGGCGAAACGGCGGGCCTGTTCTGCACCTGCATGGAAACCACCGCCCGCGTGCTGGCCGAGCGCCGCGCCGCCTTCGAGCTGCGCGTCTCCGACGCCATCCGCCCGCTGCTGCACCCGGAGGAAGTGATCGAGACCGCCAGCGGCCTGCTGGGGCGCGAACTGCGCGCCGCGCGCGTGCTGTACGCCGAGATGGACGACGCCCTGGGCCGCTTCAGCGTGCCGCGCATGTGGAGCCAGGATGGGCGCGCCGCGCCCACCCGCCCGGAGTTCCAGCTGGCCGACTTCGGCCCGGCGCTCGCGGCCGAGCTGCGTGCCGGGAACGTGGTGCGCATCGACGACAGCGCGCGCGACGTGCGCACCGCCGGTTTCCGCAGCGTGTATGTGGCGGAGCGCGTCGGCGCGCTGCTGGCGGTCCCGCTGGTCAAGCGCGGCCGCCTGACCGCCTGCCTGGGCATCAACACGCCGCACCCGCGCCACTGGAGCGACCATGACGCGCGCCTGGCGCGCGACGTCGCCGAGCGCACCTGGTCGGCCGCCGAGGCGGTGCGCGCCCAGGCCGAGCTGCGCGTGGAACGCGACCGCGCGCGCTACATCTTCGACGCCATCGCCGAAGGCTTCGCCCTGTTCGACCGCAACTGGACCATCCTGCAGATGAACGCCGAAGGCCTGCGCATCTGCGGCATGGAGGCGCAGCAGGTGATCGGCCGCAACCACTGGGAAGTCTTCCCCGAGTCGCTCGACACCGAAGGCGGCCGCATGTACCGCGAGGTGATGCGCACCCGCAGCGCCGGCAGCGCCGAATACTGCCGCGTGTTCCAGGGCGGGCGCCGGGTGTGGTCCGAGATCCGCGCCTACCCCACCCAGGACGGCGGCATCGCCTCCTTCTTCCGCGACATCACCGACCGCAAGCTGGCCGAGGACAAGCTGATGGAGGCCGACCGCCGCAAGGATGAATTCCTGGCCATGCTGGCGCACGAGCTGCGCAATCCGCTGGCGCCGATCAGCGCCGCCGCCGAACTGCTGAAACTGGGCGCGATGGACGAGGCCCGGGTGCAGCAGAGCAGCACCATCATCGGCCGCCAGGTGCGCCACATGACGCGCCTGGTCGACGACCTGCTGGACGTGTCGCGCGTGACGCGCGGCCTGATCACGCTGGCGCGGGTGGCGATCGATGCGCGCGTGGTGGTGGACGAGGCGGTCGAGCAGGTGCGTCCCATGATCGACGCGCGCGGCCAGCAGCTTT
The DNA here is from genome assembly GCA_946886065.1 of uncultured Massilia sp. The sequence goes on from CAMPHU010000131.1 coordinate 7,778, forward strand.
CGGTGCGCCTGCCGCCGCACGGCGCCGTGGTCCTGGGCGACAAGGCGCGCCTGGTGCAGGTGGTGGCCAATGTGCTGGGCAACGCCAGCAAGTACACGCCGGAAGGACGCCAGATCGACCTGCGCGCCGAGGCGCTCGGCCCGCGCCTGGTGCTGTCGGTGCGCGACGAGGGCATCGGCATGGACCGCGAGCTGACCGGCCGTGTGTTCGACCTGTTCACCCAGGCCGAGCGCTCGTCGGACCGCTCGCAGGGCGGCCTGGGACTGGGCCTGGCGCTGGTGAAGAACCTGGTGGAACTGCACGGCGGCACCGTCGGCTGCACCAGCCCGGGGCTGGGCAAGGGCAGCACCTTCGTGATCACGCTGCCGCTCGAGCACGAGGCCCTGCCGCCGGACGACCTGCCGGCGCTGGAGGCGCCGGCCGCGGCCGGGCAACCGAGGCTCCTGAAAGTGCTGGTGGTGGACGACAATGCCGACGCGGCCGAGATGCTCGGCATGCTGCTGGCCTCGCATGGCCACGAAGTGGTGATCGAACACGATTCGCTGCGCGCGCTGGACCGGGCGCGCAGCGTGCGGCCGGACGTCTGCCTGCTCGATATCGGCCTGCCCGAGATGGACGGCAAGGAGCTGGCGCGGCGCCTGCGCGCCCAGCCGGAGACGCGGGCCGCGGTGCTGGTGGCCGTGACCGGCTACGGCCAGCAGCAGGACCGCGAGGAAGCCTTCGCGGCGGGTTTCCAGCACCACCTGGTCAAGCCGGTCAATTTCGACCACCTGATCGGGGTGCTGGACGGCGTGCTGAACACGATCGGCGGCGCCTCGCTCAGCGCATCTGGGTGAAGTTCACCGGGATGTAGCGGTAGCCCTTGCCTTCGGTGGCCAGGTAGCCCAGGCCGGGGAACTGCAGGTGGGTGCCGCCGATCAGGTAGCCACCCTTGGCCGCGGCGTCGAATGCCTTCTTGCGGGCGGCGGCCGCGGCCTTCTGGTCGCTGTCGAACGAGATCGTCACCTTCGGCTCGGCCATCTGCACCGCCGCCACGTGGATCAGGTCGCCGATCAGCAGCAGCTTCTGGCCCTTGCTCTCGACCATATACGTGGTGTGGCCGGGGGTGTGGGCGCCGGTCCCGTGGGCACGGATGCCCGGAATTAACTCGCCGTCGCCCTCGATGGCCTTGAACTTGCCGGCCTTGACGTAGGGCTGGACCGCCGCCATCGCGGCCTTGGCCTTGTCCGACTCCCCCTGGCTCAGCCAGTAGTCGGCTTCGTGCTTGCTTGCGCGCAGGATGGCGTTCGGGAACACGATTTGCGCATTGTTCACCAGGCCGCCGATGTGGTCGCCGTGGAAGTGGGTGACATAGATCTCGTCCACCTGTTCCGGGCTGTAGCCGGCGGCCTTCATGTTGTCGACCAGCTTGCCCAGGGTCGGGCCGAAGAAGCTGCCGGCGCCGGTGTCGACCAGGACCAGTTTGCCGCCGGTATTGATCAGGTAGGCGTTGTCCGAGGTTTCCAACGGGGTCTTGAGGTGGCTCTTGGCCAGGGTGGCCGTGGTCTTCCCGGGCTTCTGGGCCAGCAGCTGGTCGACCGGCAGGTCGACGGTGCCGTCGGACAGCGGAGTCACCTCGAAGTCGCCCAGCATGATGCGGTAGTAGCCCGGCGCCGGGGTCTTGGCCATCGGCGCGGCGGCCAGGGCAGGGGTGGCGAAGCAGGCGGCGGCCACGGCGGCGGCGAGGGCGCTCAGCGCAGGTCGTTGAAAGATGCTCATCAGGTGTCCTTGTTATATAGGGCGCAGTGCTGCGCAAGCTTGCATATCGTACATCATTGCATTTTTGATTGCTGGGATCAGCCTGCTGAATTGTTATAGCGCAAATGCACTATGGCAGAGCGCGCCGCACCGGCATGGACGAGTCCGCACCTTTTTTGTGCAAATGTGGTGTAATAGAAGTATTTTCCGTCCAACTTTTCCGCAATGCTGATCAAGGTCGCTTCCCGTCTCCGCCGTCGCCTGCCCCAACCGGTTGCCCTGCCTCCCACTGCCCAAGCCCGCGCCGCGCTCGGCGCCGTGATCGGCTTGCTGCTGTCCGGCCTGCTCAGCCATGCCGCACTGGGCTGGGCCGCGCCCGGCGCCCATATCGCCTGGCTGGTCGCGCCAATGGCGGCCTCGGCGGTGCTCTTGTTCTGCGTACCGGCCAGCCCGCTGGCCCAGCCCTGGTCGGTCATCGGCGGCAACGTGGTGTCGGCGCTGACCGGCGTCGCCTGCGCCCAGCTGATTCCGGACCCGATGCTGGCGGCGCCCCTGGCCGGCGGGCTGGCGATCGCCATGATGTTCCTGCTGCGCTGCCTGCATCCGCCCGGCGGCGCGGCGGCGATGACGGCCGTGCTGGGCGGCGACGCGGTGCGCGAAGCGGGCTTCGCCTTCGCGCTCGCGCCGGTGGGCCTGAATGCGGTGCTGCTGGTGCTGGCTGCGCTGGCCTATAACCGCCTGACCGGGGCGCACCATGCGCATGCCCCGGTCAAGCCCTCGATCGTGGACGACGAAGACCTGGACGCCGCGCTGGAGCACTTCGGCGAGCCGCTGGACGTGAGCCGCGAAGACCTGGCGACCATCGTCCACGACGCCGAACAGCACGCGGCCGAACGCCGCCGCGGCCTGCGCGCGGGTGAAGTGAGCGTGGCGCCGGTGGCGCGCCTGGCGCCGGACCAGCCGCTGTCGAGCGCGCGCGAGCAGCTGCTGCGGCACGGCGTGCCGGCGCTGCCGGTGGTGGATGGGGAAGGGCGGCTGCTCGGCCTGCTGACCCAGGCCCAGCTGCTGCGCGCGGCCTCGGAGGCCGAGATGCGTTCCTTCGGTTCGCGCGCCAGGCTGGCGCTGGTGTCGCTGGCGGGCAGGCGCGAAGCGCAGCGCGTGGGCGACCTGATGACGGCCGGGGTGGCGGTGAACGCGGCCCAGCCGGCGACCGAGGCCGCGGCGCTGGCCGCCCGCCTTGGCTTGGCGCGGGTGCCGGTGGTGGATGCGAAAGGGATGCTGGCGGGGATGACCGGGCCGGCGGAAGTGCTGGCGGCCCTGCAAGGTGCGGCGCTGGAACGGGCCGCGTAATCCGCAGCGTATTTATTTAGTTAGCCGAAAGACCGTCGCCCCGGGACTCGGCGTCCCCCTTGGCCGGGCGACGGTTTATAAGCCAACAATCACCGCGTCGACCGCGTTGACCACGCGGGATCGGGATTACGCGTTCTCGGCCCCGCAGCACTTCTTGTACTTCTTCCCGCTGCCGCAAGGGCAATCGTCGTTCCGCCCCACCTTGGCCTCCTCGCGGCGCACCGTCTCCACGGCCGGCTTGCGGCGCGGCAGCCACCAGCGGTGGATCGCGGGCAGGTTGGCTTCGATCTCCAGCGCCAGCTGGTGCGCCTTGGCCGGGTCTTCGACTTCCGGCAGTTCCTCTTCGTCGATCTCGTCGGCGCCGAGCAGGTAGATCGGGCGCATCAATTCGCCCACTTCGGAATCCCAGATCTCATTCCAGGAACCGGGACGCAGCTCCATCCCTTCCCAGAAGCCCCAGCACCAGGCCTCGGCGTCGATCAGGGTCTTGCCCTGGTGTTCGTGTTCGCAGAAGAGGGGTTCGAATTCCTTCGGCGCCACCTCGAAGGTGACCAGCACCTCGTTCATGAAGCGCGTGATCAGGTTCAGGATGCGCTCTTCCTCGCGCCCATTCTTCCATTTCGGCGCGCTCTTGCCGTCTTCGCCCCAGACGCGGGGCAGCCACTCGGCCGGCATGATGGGCTCGGGCCCGATCGCGATGGCGGTCAGGTAGCCGTGCAGGGTGTCCATGGTCATCGCGTCGTCGGAGCAACGGTCGGACAACAGGAACTGGTCGAGTTCGTCGAATTCTTTTTCGCTAAGGGGCTGGTCGAGGTGCATGGAAAGACTCTGATTGCGTTGAAGGCGCCAGTGTAACGCCTGCGCCGCATGCCGGCGCAAAAATCGTAACGCATGCGATCCCGGCGCCGCCTTACAATGCGGGCATGACTACCTTGCCCACCGAAACCCATCCGTTCTCCCGGCTCGATCCCCAGCGCGTCCTGGAGGCGCTCGAGAGCGTCGGCCTGTACGGCGACGGCCGCCTGCTGGCGCTCAACAGCTATGAAAACCGCGTCTACCAGGTCGGGATGGAAGAGGGGCCGCCGGTGGTCGTCAAGTTCTACCGGCCGGAGCGCTGGAGCGAGGCCGCGATCCTGGAGGAACATGCCTTCGTGGCCGAGCTGGACGCGCAGGAAGTGCCGGTGGTGCCGGCCACCGTGCTGGACGGGCGCAGCCTGCACGCGTTCTCCGGCTTCCGCTTCGCCGTCTTCCCGCGCCGCGGCGGCCGCGCGCCCGAGCTGGGCGACCCGGCGACCCTGGAGTGGATCGGCCGCTTCATCGGCCGCATTCATGCGGTCGGTGCCGCCAAGCCCTTCGTGGAGCGGCCGGCACTGGATCCCGAGACCTTCGGACGCGCCCCCTACGACTACCTGCGCAGCAATGACTTCCTGCCTCCCGAGCTGCTGAAGACCTGGTCCAGCGTGGTCGAGCAGGCCCTGGACGGCGTGGCGCGCTGCTACGGGCGGGCAGGGGACTTGCCGCTGCTGCGCCTGCACGGAGATTGCCACGGCGGCAACGTGCTGTGGACGCCGGACGGCCCGCATTTCGTCGACTTCGACGACAGCCGCATGGGCCCGGCGGTGCAGGACTTGTGGATGCTGCTCTCGGGCGAACGCCAGGAGATGGTGCGCCAGATGGGTGACGTGCTGGCCGGCTACGAGGACTTCTGCGAATTCCATCCGCGCCAGCTCTACCTGGTGGAGGCCTTGCGGACGCTGCGCCTGATCCATTACTCGGCCTGGCTGGCCTCGCGCTGGGACGATCCGGCATTCCCGGCCGCTTTCCCGTGGTTCAACACCCAGCGCTACTGGCAGGACCGCATCCTGGAACTGCGCGAGCAGGTGGCGCTGATGGACGAGCCGCCGCTGTGGCCGGTCTAGAATTGGAGGCTGATCACCGTTCAGTTCCGCGTGGCACCCACGCGCGTTTTCCCGGATAATCGACGGGAACCGTCCCGCTTCCGGGACTTGCAGTATCGAGAGCAATCATGGACCCCAAGCAACCTCCACCGGCCCAGCCGGACGACACCGATTTCATGATCGACCTGTCGCATGCCGGCAGCGTCCTGCCACCTGGTAAGGCCGCGCCCGCTGCCCCGCCGTCCGACAAACCGTCCGGGCGCGGTCCGCTGGACATGCGCGAGATCCAGGAAGCCATCGCCCGCGTGGAAGCCGAGGCCAAGGCCAACGTCGCCGCCGAGAGCCGCGCCCACGCCGAGAACCGTGCCCGCACGCTGGCCGAGGAGCGCGCGGCGATGGAC
>CAMPHU010000132.1 GCA_946886065.1 uncultured Massilia sp.
TCTGGTACCACTTCGCGATCCTGTTCGAGGCGCTGTTCATCCTGACCGCCGTCGACGCGGGCACCCGCGCCGGCCGCTTCATGCTGCAGGACCTGCTGGGCGCCTTCGCACCGTCGCTCAAGCGCACCGAGTCGCTGCCGGCCAACCTGCTGGCCACCGGCCTGTGCGTGGCGGCCTGGGGCTACTTCCTGTACCAGGGCGTGGTCGATCCGCTGGGCGGCATCAACACCCTGTGGCCGCTGTTCGGCATCGCCAACCAGATGCTGGCCGGTATCGCGCTGATGCTGGGCACCTGCGTGCTGTTCAAGATGAAGCGCGCCAAGTACGCCTGGGTCACCATCGTGCCGACCCTGTGGCTGCTGGCCTGCACCCTGACCGCCGGCTGGCAGAAGATCTTCGATGCCAATCCGAAGGTCGGCTTCATCGCCCACGCCAACAAGTTCCAGGCCGCGCACGACGCCGGCACGGTGCTGGCTCCGGCCAAGACGGTGGAGCAGATGGAACGCATCATCTTCAACGACTACGTCGATGCGACCCTGTCGGGCTTCTTCATGTTCGTGGTGGTCGCGGTGCTGTTCTACGGCGTCCGCACCGTGCTGGCGGCGCGCGCCGCCGGCGGCCCGACCGCGAAGGAAACGCCTTACGTCGCCATGCCGACGCCGCAGGTGCAGTGATGTTCGGCTCGCTGGCACAGGCAGGCAAGTACCTCGGGCAGAGCCTCAGGCTGATGGTCGGCCTGCCCGAATACGACACCTACCTGGCGCACATGGAACGTACCCATCCGGACCAGACGCCGATGAGTTACGAGGAGTTCTTCCGTGAGCGCCAGGAGGCGAGGTACGGCGGGTCGAGGGCGGGCTGCTGCTAAGCAGATGAAGTGATGAGGGGGCGCGGAAGCGCCCCCTTCTTTTTGGCCCGCACACCGCCCCCCCTTTCTCCGTCACCCCAAAAACCGTCATTCCCTCCATGGAGGGAATGCCTCCCCGCGCAGGCGGGGGATGACGTTCAGAGGTAGCGGGCCAAATCATCGCGATCACTCGACGCATCCCCCTCCCCCGCCATTTTGCGTTGCCTCAAAATCATCACTCCCCCTTAACGTATATTTTTTTCTTGCGGGAATTTGCATTCCGCAAAGGAGGACCAGCTGCGTCCATCGCCGGTCCGCTTCGCCGTCCGCCTGCGGGAACCGCAATGCCGAACTTCGAGCGCTCGAGCCTGAACCAGAAGCTGACCATCCTCTCGCTGCTCTCCACGGCGACCGCCCTGCTGTTCGTGTTCGCGGCCTTCGCGGTGAGCTCGGTGATCAATCACCGCCAGGACGAAGGCATGCAGCTGGCCTCCTTCGCGCGCGTGATCGGCGCGGCCAGCGCCAGCGACCTGCTGCTGGTCGACCGCAACCAGGCCCAGGCCACCCTGGCCGCCCTCGAGGCCCAGCGCGGGATCTCCGCCGCCGTGCTCTACGACCGCCTGGGCCGCCCCCTGGCGCGCTACCAGGCGCAGCACCGCGCCGGCGCCGGGCTCGACGACCTCGACGGCATCGATGCCGCCACCCTGGCCCAGGCCAAGCGCCAGGGCCGCGCCCTGCTGTCGCGCCACATGCGCGTCTACCACGAAGTGCGCAACGGCGAGCTCCCGGTCGGCGTGGTGATGCTGGAGGCCGACCTGCTGCCGATGTGGCTCGACATCTTCGCCAGCCTGGGCGTGATCGGCCTGGCCATGGGCGCCTCGCTGCCCGTGGCCCTGATGCTGGCCGGGCGCTTCAAGCGCAGCATCCTGGAACCGGTCACCAAACTGATCGAGGCCGCGCAAAAGGTCTCCACCAGCCAGAACTACGGCCTGCGCATCAGCCACGGGCGCACCGACGAACTGGGCACCCTGATCGACAGCTTCAACACCATGATGGCCCAGATCCAGGACCGCGGCGCCGCCCTGCTGCACCACCGCGACGAACTGGAACGCCAGGTCGGCGTGCGCACCGGGCAGCTGGAAAAGGCCAAGAACGCGGCCGAAGCGGCCAGCCGCGCCAAGAGCGCCTTCCTGGCCACGATGAGCCACGAGATCCGCACCCCCATGAACGGGGTGCTGGGCATGACCGAGATGCTGCTGGCCACCGAACTCACCGAGGCGCAGCGCAACTACACGACCCTGGTCAAGCGCTCCGGCGAGCACCTGCTGGTGATCATCAACGACATCCTCGACTTCTCCAAGATCGAGGCCGGCAAGCTGACCATCGAGTACATCGGCTTCAACCTGTGGGACCTGCTGGACGACATCCACAACGTCTACACCCCGCAGGCCGCCGCCAAGGGCATCGGCTTCGACTTCGACATCGCCAACGACATCCCGGTGGCCATCTGCGGCGACCCGAACCGGCTGCGCCAGATCATGGCCAACCTGCTCGGCAATGCCATCAAGTTCACCGACCAGGGCCGCATCCTGGCGCGCGTGCGCGTGGCCGGCGAGGATGCGCAGAAGGTCAAGCTGCGCTTCGAGGTGCACGACACCGGGATCGGCATCTCGCGCGAGGCGCGCGCCCGCATCTTCAACGCCTTCTCGCAGGCCGACGATTCCACCACCCGCAAGTATGGCGGCACCGGGTTGGGGCTGGCGATCTCGAAGCAGCTGGTGGAGCTGATGGGCGGCGCGATCGGCGTCGACAACGCGCCCGAGCGCGGCTCGATCTTCTGGTTCACGGTGGGCTTCGACAAGCACCGCGTCGATCCCGATGCGCCCGGCCACCGTCAGCACAGCCTGGAAGGCCTGCGCGTGCTGGTGGTGGACGAGCAGGACGGGAGCCGCACGGAACTCATGCGCCAGCTCGACACCTGGGGCGCCTCCTGCGAGGGCGCCGCCAGCGCGGCCGCGGCCTACGAGCGCCTGCTGGACGCGGCGCGCGCCGGCCGCGCTTTCGATGCGGCCTTGCTGGACATGGAGCTGACCCACACCAGCGGCCTGGCGCTGGCCGCGGCTATCCGCGCCGAACCGGCCGGGCGCGCCACCCAGCTGATCCTGCTCAGCCCCGAGAAGCTGGCGGCCGACCCGGTGCAGCGGCGCGAGGCGGGCGTGGCCTACCAGCTGGTCAAGCCGGCGCGCGCCGCCGACCTGTACGCCTGCCTGGCCGCGCGCGCGGCGCGCCTGCATGGCACGCCGGACGCGGCCCCGGCGCAGCCCGGGCTGGAAACGGCGTCCCCCGCCCCCACCGTCGCGGCCGCGCGCCAGCCCGCGGGACGGCGCGCGCGCCGGGTGCTGCTGGCCGAAGACAATCCGGTCAACGTCGAAGTCGCCAAGGCCATGCTCGAGAGCCTGGGCCTGGAGGCCCACTGCGCGCGCAACGGCGAAGAGGCCCTGGACGCGGTGCGCGGCGGCGGCTGGGACGCGGTGCTGATGGATTGCCAGATGCCGGTGATGGACGGTTTCGCGGCCACCTCCGCGATCCGCCGCTATGAGCGCGAAGCGGGCCGCGCACGCACCCTGCCCGTCATCGCCATCACCGCCAATGCCCTGCAGGGCGACCGCGAAGCCTGCCTGGCGGCGGGCATGGACGATTACCTGTCCAAGCCCTTCACCCAGCAGCAGCTCGCCGGCGTGATCGGGCGCTGGGTGTCGCTGCCGCTGAGCGCCGCGCGCCATCACGGCGATCCGCCGGCGCCGCCTCCTGCGCCGCCTGCTGCGTCTCCTCCCGCGCCGGCCGCCGTCCGGACGCCCGCTCCCCCGCAGCCTGCGCGCCACGATCCGGTCAACCTGGCCGCGCTGGACAACATCCGGGCGCTCAGCCGCGCTGGCGGCGATGCGCTGGTCCAGAAGGTGGTGGCGGCCTTCGTCGGGGACACGCCGCGCCACCTGGCGGCCCTGCGCCAGTCGCTGGCCGCCGGCGACGCCGAGGCGCTGCGCCGCATCGCCCACAGCCTCAAGTCGGCCAGCGCCAACATCGGCGCCGCGCGCCTGGCCGCGCTGTGCCGCGACCTCGAACAGTGCGGGCGCGCCGGCAAGGTCGATGGCGCCGCTCCCCTCTTCGCCGAGATGGAACGGGAATTCCTGTCGGTGCGCGAATCGCTCAATGCCCTCCTAGAAAAGGAAACCTAGCATGCCAGCCTCTTCTCCCCCCCAGCGCGGGACGGTCCTGGTCGCCGACGACGATCCGGTGATGCGTCTCCTGATGCTCGAGATGCTGGCCCAGGTCGGGCTCGACGCCATCGAAGCGGCGGACGGCCTCCAGGCGGTCGAACTGGCGGCCTCGCGCAACCCGGACCTGATCCTGATGGACGTCGACATGCCGCGCATGGACGGCTTCGCGGCCTGCGCCGCCATCCGCGCGGCCGAAGGTGCCAAATGCGGCGACGGCGCCAGCGTGCCGATCGTGATGGTCACCGGCGGCGACGACGTCGAGGCCGTGACCCACGCCTACGAGGCCGGCGCCACCGACTTCGTCTCCAAGCCGATCAACTGGCCGATCCTGGGCCACCGCGTCCTGTATGTGCTGCGCGCCAGCGACGCCATCGCGCGCCTGCGCATCGCCGACGCCCACAACCGCGCTGTGCTGGCGGCCATTCCGGATACCTTCTTCCGCATGAACGCGGACGGCTTCTACCTCGATTACGAAGCCGGACATGCGCGTCCGCGACAGGAACGCAACGGGCGCGGGCGCATCGCGCAGGCTGCTAGCGCGGACCGCAGCATGGTCGGGAAGTACATCGGCGACGTGCTGCCCGCCGACATCGCCCACCGCATGCTGGAGCAGATGAAAACCGTGCTGGCCACCCGGCAGGTGCGCTCGGTCGAGTACGAGGTCACCGACTGCGGCGAAGTCCAGCACTTCGAGGCGCGCCTGGTGGCGACCAGTCCCTCGCAGGTGCTGGGACTGGTGCGCGACATCAGCGAGCGCAAGCGCGCCGAAGAGCAGATCCGCCGCCTGGCCTATTGCGACAGCCTGACCGGCATCCCCAACCGCCAGGCCTTCCTGGAGACGCTGGAGCGCGAGCTGCAGCGCTCCAAGATCGGCAACAAGAAGTTCGCGGTGCTGTTCATGGACCTGGACGCCTTCAAGCGCATCAACGATACGCTCGGCCACAATGCGGGCGACGCCCTGCTCAAGATGGTGTCCGACCGCCTGCGCGACACCACCCGCCCGAGCGACCTGGTGTCGCGCGGAGATTCGCGGGGAGACAACAGCACCAACCTGGCGCGCCTGGGCGGCGACGAGTTCACGATCCTGATCCCCGACCTGGAGCGGGTCGAGCATGCGCTCAACGTGGCGCACCGGGTCAAGGAGGCGATGCGCCGGCCTTTCCTCATCGAGGGCAACGAGATCTTCGTCACCGCCAGCATCGGCATCTCGCTGTTCCCGGAGGACGGCGACGATTGCGGCTCGCTGCTCAAGTACGCCGACACCGCGATGTACCACGCCAAGAACTGCGGCAAGAACAACGCCAAGCTGTACAGCTCTTCGCTGACGATGCAGATCATGAGCCACGTGAAGCTCGAAGTCGGCCTGCGCAAGGCGCTGCGCAACGACGAGCTGTATCTGCTGTACCAGCCGCAGCGCGACGTGCGCAGCGCGGAGATCGTCGGCGTCGAGGCGCTGGTGCGCTGGCGCCATCCCGAGCGCGGGCTGGTGCCGCCGACGGAGTTCATCCCGCTGGCCGAGGAGACCGGCCTGATCGTGCCGATCGGCGAGTGGGTGCTGCGCGCCGCCTGCCGCCAGGCGCGCGCCTGGCAGCGCCTGACGGGGCGCACGATGCGCATGGCGGTGAACCTGTCGGCCAAGCAGTTCAAGGACGAGAACCTGTCGCAGATCGTGCTCTCGGCCCTGCACGAGACCGGCCTGGACCCGCGCCTGCTGGAACTGGAGCTGACCGAAGGCACGCTGATGGACGACGCCCGCGCCACCCTGGCCACCCTGGAGCGGCTGCGCGGCATCGGCGTCTACCTGTCGATCGACGACTTCGGCACCGGCTACTCCTCCATGAACTACCTCAAGCGCTTCGACGTGCGCGCCCTGAAGATCGACCGCAGCTTCATCTGCGGCCTGCCCCAGGATTCGGAGAACGCGGCCATCACGCGCGCCATCATCGCGATGGCGCACGGGCTCAAGATGGTGGTGGTGGCGGAAGGGGTCGAAACCGGCGAGCAGTTGCTGCTGCTCGAGGAATACGGCTGCGACATGGTGCAGGGCTACTACCTGGGCCGCCCCTCCAATGCCGAGGCGATCACCGACATGCTGGGCAAGGTCACGCTGGCGCTGCCCGTCAAGTAGGCCAGGGGGTGAAACGCAGCGTGTGCTCGACGGGGCCCGGCAGCAACGGCAGCGGCCTGCCTTCGGCCCAGGCGGCATGCCCGGCCAGGAAGTACGGCGACAGCGGATGGCCGCTCTGCCCGCCCGGCATGTTGTACAGGCCCTCCTCTTCCCGCCCCGGCGACACGGTCAGGCGCTCCGACTGGCCGAACTTCGGTCCCGCCACGCGCGGCATGTGGGCGTCGCCCGGCAGGCGGTCGCCGGGCGCGGCCAGCATGAAGCGCAGCACCGGCGCCGCCATGCTGACCGGATGCGCCACGTTGGCCGTGTTGCGCTCGCCCCAGGTGGCTTGCGCCAGGGTCTTGCCCTCTTCCTCGATGGCCGCGATCGCGCGGTCCACCGCCGCGAGCTGCAGCGCCTGCCAGGTCGGGTAGCCGGGCGGCAGCCAGCCGGGCGGCTGCTCGTCCAGCAGGCGCCCCACCACCAGCGGCCAGCGGCTGCCCGCCAGCGACGCGCTGGCCCTGGGATCGCGCTCCTTGAGCGCCGCATTGGCCTGGCCGTACAGCAGGTCGTACAGCGCCCACATATAGTCGCGCGCCAGGCGGTAGCCGCTGGAATCCACGCTGGCGCGGCCGTCCCAGCTGGTTTCCAGCAGGCGGCGGAACTCGGCGCGCTGCGGCTTGCCGCTCAGGGCGCTCGCATCGAGGACCTCCAGGGCGCGCCGGCGCCAGTCGGCGATGAACAGCGCGCGGTCGTCGAGCGCCACGCCGAACGCCTGGCGCACGTCCATCCTGGCCCCCAGCGCCAGCAAGCCGTCGTGCAGCTGGCGGTTGCGCATGCCCAGGTCGAAGCCGCCGTCGCCGATGCGCTCGGAGCCCGCGCCCATCAATTGGCGGCTGTTGGCGGTGGTGATCTGGCCGTCGCGGGGATTGAGCACGCGCGGGTAATCCTGGGCCGCCAGCAGTCCGTTCCAGGTCGGGGCCTGGCCATCGGGGTCGAGCGGGAAGGTCGCGACAGGCGGCGGCGTGGTGCGGCGCGGCAGCACGCCGGCGATGGTCCAGCCGATGTTGCCGCGCGCATCGCCGGCGACGAAGTTCTGGGCCGGGATGCCGTCGATGGCGGCGATTGCCAGCGCGTCGTCGACGCTGCGCGCGCCTTCCAGCTTCAGGTGGTTGAGGTTCAGGGCCTGGGGGTCGTGGGCGATCCAGTGCACGGCGTAGTCGCGCCCGTCCACCGTGCGGACCGGGCCGAGCGAGGTCTCGCGCACCACGAAGCGCTCGGCGGGCGCGCCCTTCACCGCGATCAGCTCGACGTGCTCGCGCGGGGTTTCCCAGCCGTTCGGGCCGCGTAGCTGGCCGGCCCTCGCGCCATCCTTGCCCAGCTCGACCAGGTCGAGCAGGTCGGCGTAGCTGTTGGTGAAGCTCCAGGCCACCTGCCCGTTGCTGCCCACGATGACCGAAGGCGGCGCGCCCGGCAGGGTCACGCCGACGATGCGGCGCTGGCCGCCGGCCGCGGAGGCGTCGGGAAAGCGCAGCACCGCGCGGAACCAGACGTTCGGCAGTTGCAGGCCCAGGTGCATGTCGTCGGAGACGATGGCCGCCCCGCTGCCGGTGCGGCTGCCGGCCACCGCGTAGTTGTTGCTGCCGACCGAGTCGGCGAATTCGGCGCCGGCCAGCTTGACCGGGACTGTCGATGCGGGGCCCCACCAGTCCGGGGCCTGGGCCGGCAGGGGCGCCGGCGCGGGCGCGGCGCCGCCGTCCAGCGTGGCGTCGACGGCGCTGGCGTCGGGCAGCAGGAAGGCCAGCTGGGCGGCGTCGCTGTGCTCGCGCATCCAGCCGCGCGCCAGCTCGCGCGGCGCCAGGTTGTTCTGCAGGTCGATGTACATCGCCCACACGACCAGCAGCGAATCCTGGGCCGTCCATGGACGCGGCGCGCTGCCGGTCAGGGCGTATTCGAAAGGTTGGGCGCGCAGCGCGCGCAGGCCGTCATTGACGCCGGTGACATAGCGGTCGAGCAGTGCGCGCTCGGGGCCGTTCAGGCGCGCCAGGGCCGCTTCGGCGCGGGCGCGGAAGCGGTGCAGGCGGTGCTCGCGGTCGAGCGGCAGCGCGCGCGGGCCGAACAGCTCGGCCAGTTCACCGGCCGCGGTGCGGCGCAGCAAGTCCATCTGGAAGAAGCGCTCCTGGGCGTGCACGAACCCGGTCGCATAGGCCACGTCGGCGCGGCTGCTGCCCTGGATCAGGGGCACCCCGTCGCGGTCGCGCGCCACCGTCACCTCGGCCGCCAGGCCCGGCACCTTGCGCTCGCCGTCGAGCTGGGCCAGGCTGCCCCGCAGGTACAGCCAGGCGCCGAGCACGGCCAGCAGCAGCAAACCCAGCACTGCGGCAAGCGTCCGCAGGGTCCAGGTCTTCCATCCACGCTTGCGCATGTGTCTCCTCCTTGTTTTTAGGGGGCGTATCTTGCCAGAAAAATGTGGCGATGGGCGTACGCTCGTTCGAAACATGCAAGGCGGGCGGGCACACCAGCGTCGTCACTGCTTCCGACACGCCCCGCGCACATTTGATCCAGCGCTGAAAAACGGCCTCCACCGGCCCTATGCTATGCTGTCCTGGCGCCACCCACGGCGCGAAGGGAGGACCCATGCGTACCTCATCGTCTACCTCATTGCATACATCGAAGCGTATTCCCGCTTCGGTAGCCGCCCTGGCCATCCTTGCGCCGCTGCTGACGGCGTGCGCTGTCACCCCGCAAGAACGCGCCGCCCGCATGCAGGCGGAAATGGCGCAGATGATGGCGGTCTACGGCCCGGCCTGCGACCGTCTCGGCTACACGCCGCAAAGCGATCCGTGGCGCCACTGCGTACTGCAGCTCAGCACCAAGGACGAGCTCCATCGCCTTGGCAACACTCCATCGTATTACGGAGGCTGGGGGCCGCGCTACTGGCGTGGTGCGGGCTACTGGGGACCATACTGGTAAGCCGGCGCGCGAAGGCGGCCTTGGTCATCGGCGTGCGGCGCGCCAGCAGGCGCTCGACCGTGCGCTGCGCGTGTCCCAGCAGGCGCGGATAGCGCAGGTCCGGGGGATGCAGGCTCAGGCGGATCAGCGGCGCCCGGGCCAGGAATGCGGCCGTCAGGTCGGCGGCCGGCGGCGACAGGACACGCCCGCTGCGGTTGCGCGCGGCATAGACCAGCGAAGGCGAGTAGATCGACAGGGGCGGGATGGCGCCGTCCTCCCCCGGCGGGCGGCCCGCGCTACCGGGCAGCAGGTGGAAGCGGCTGAAGGTGGTCGTGTACGCAAAGGGAAAGCGGCGCAGCGCGCGCCAGGCGCCCTCGCCCATCAGCCAGGCCGGCGGCACGAAGCCGCTGACCGGCCACCCCTGGGCCGCGAACCAGTCGAGTCCGAGCTGGATGCGGCGCGCAGCTTCCCCGGCCTCGAGCGCGGCGAACTCGCCTTCGCGGCTGTAGGCGCCGCGCAGGAAGCGGTCGCGCCAGCCGTCGCCGCGCGGACTGGTGTCGAGGTGGGTATAGCCGTGCAGGGCCAGCTCGTCGCCGCGCGCCAGCGCCTCGTCCAGGCCGGCCTTCATGGCGTGCATGGCCTGCACATCGGCGCCGTCGCGGTGGTAAGCCGGCACCACCAGCCAGGTCAGCGGGATGCCGGCGGCTTCGCGGACCGCGGCGGCCAGGCGCCGGCATGCGTCCCAGGTGGACGGGGCCACGTCATGGATGGAGACGCATAGCGCAGGCTCAGTCGGTGACACAAATACGCTCCAGCACCCGCTCCGCCGCCTGGCCCGCGCCCAGCAGGCTGTGGTAGCGGCGCATGATCTGCGGAAAGATCTGGTTCCAGTCGAAGTATTCGCACGCCTTGTGGCGGGCATGCTCGCCCAGGGCCGCCATGTCGCTGGCGTAGATGGCCTCGATGGCTCCGGCCAGGCTGTCGGTGCAGTTCGGCTGCGCCAGGATGCCGGAGCGCTCGTCCACCAGCTCGGCCACCCCGCCGCCGCTGGTGGCGACCACCGGCAGGCCGCAGGCCATCGCCTCCAGCACGATCAGGCCGAAAGTCTCGCAATCGCCCGGGTGCACCAGCACGTCGCAGCTGGCCAGCAGGCACGCCAGGTCGCGCTGGTCGCGCTGGAACGGCAGCACGGTGATGCGCTCGTCTTGCGGCGGCGCTTCGCCGCCGCCGCCTACCATCAGCAGGTGGTAAGGCGCGCCCAGCTTGCGCACCGCATCGACCAGGTGCGAGAGTTTCTTTTCCGGCGTGAAGCGCCCCGCATAGACGAGCAGGTGCGCGTCCTGTGCGATGCCCAGCCGGGCGCGCAGGCCGGGGTCGCGGCGCTCGGGGCGGAACACCTCGCTGTCGATGCCCAGCGGCTGGTGCAGCACGCCCTTGACGCCCATGGCGTCGAGCTGTCCGGCCATCAGCTTGCTGGGCGCCAGCACCAGGTCGAATTCGCGGTACAGGTGAGCCAGGTACTTGCAAGTGGCCTGGCGTGCGGCCTGGCCGAAGCGGTTCTCCACCAGGCGCGGCAGGTCGGAATGGTAGAAGGCGATGGCGGGAACGCCGTGCCGCTCGCGCAGGCGCAAGGCCGCCCAGGCGCTGTGGCCGGCGTCGCCGACTTCGACCAGGTCCGGTTCGCTGGCCTTGAGCCGGCGCGCCAGGGCCGCGACCGACACCGGCATGCGGTAGCCGTTGATGCCGGGCAGCGCCACACCGGGCACGCGCACCAGCGAGGGAATGTCGCCGCCGTCGTCCACGTTGGGGCTGAGAATGGTGTGGCGCATGAGCCCATGCTGCGCCAGCCACTGGGATTTTGCGTTCAGGTAAGTGCTGACGCCGCCGCCTTCGGCGGCATAGAACATCGTAATGTCGACGAGGTGCATGGTGGGTCCGCTGAAAGTGCCAACGATAGCAGCGGTCCGCGCTCAAGGCTTGCGCGCACGCACAGGCAGCCGCGCTTGTTTGCTCTTGCTCCTACGTGCGGCCTACTAGCTGCTACCGGCTTGTCATGCAGACCATTATGCGCTGCGGCGGTCGATCATGGCGCGCGCTATGGTGCCGGCGTCGACGTACTCGAGCTCGCCGCCGACGGGCACGCCGCGCGCCAGCCGGCTGACTTTCAGCCCGCGCGCCTTCAGCATTTCGCTGATGTAATGGGCAGTGGCTTCGCCCTCGTTGGTGAAATTGGTGGCCAGCACCACTTCCTGGACCACGCCGTCGGCGGCGCGGTTGACCAGCTTGTCCAGGTGCAGGTCCTTGGGACCGATGCCGTCCAGCGGCGACAGCCTGCCCATCAGCACGAAGTACAAGCCCTTGTAGGTCAGGGTCTGTTCGATCATCAGCTGGTCGGCCGGGGTTTCGACCACGCACAGCAAGCTGTGGTCGCGCGCCTCGTCGGCGCACAGGTCGCAGATCTCGGTGTCCGAGAAGGTATTGCACATGGCGCAGTGATGTACCGTATCGACCGCCTGGTAGAGCGCGCGCGACAGCTGGGCGGCGCCTTCGCGGTCGTGCTGCAGCAGGTGGAAAGCCATGCGCTGGGCCGACTTGGGACCCACGCCCGGCAGGCGGCGCAGGGATTCGGTGAGGAATTCGAGGGACTTGGACATGTCAGGCCCGCCAGGCGCCCAGCGCCGGCGCCGTCATGAGAGGCGTAAACTCGGTGATCTCGTAGCGCGCCACCCCGGCCTGGTGAAACGGATCCTCGCCCAGCACCGCTTCCAGCGCGGCGCGACTGGGCGCGTCGGCCAGGATGATGCCGCCCTCGCGCGGCACCTTGGGCCCGGACATCAGGAAACGGCCCGCCGCATACTGCGCGGCGAGGTAGTCCCGGTGGGCGGCCAGGTGCGCGTCGATGTGCTCGAGCGGCGCGGTGTAGCTGAGCGAGATAACAAACATCAGAACGGCATCTTGAAGCCCGGCGGCAGCGGCATGCCGGCGGTCAGGCCGCTCATCTTCTCGGCGGAGGTGGCTTCGGCCTTGCGCACGGCGTCGTTGAACGCGGCCGCGACCAGGTCTTCCAGCATGTCGCGGTCGTCGCCCAGCAGCGACGGGTCGATGGTCACGCGCTTCACGTCGTTCTTGCAGGTCATGACGACCTTGACCAGGCCGGCGCCCGACTGGCCTTCGACTTCGATCTGAGCCAGCTGCTCCTGCGCCTTCTTCATGTTGTCCTGCATGGCCTGCGCCTGTTTCATCAGGCCTGCGAGCTGGTTTTTCATCATGGTGGTATCTCCAAAAAGTCCGGATGGGTGAATTGTTGTGGCCGCTCAGGCGGCCGGCGGCTTGACCGAGCCGGGCACGATGAAGGCGCCGAATGTGCGCTCCATCTCCTGTACGAAGGCATCGGCGCCCACGGTGGCCTCAGCCTGGCGCTGGCGCTCCTCGCGCGCCGCACGCTGCTCGGCGCCGGCGGTGTACCACACGGGGCCGATCTCGGTATCGACCGTGACACGCAGATTCGGGAAATGTTCCTGCAGGGCCGCGGCCAGCTTCTCGCTGTTGCCGCTGGCGCGCAAGGTGTCGACCGGCACCCGCAGGCGGAAAGTCACGGCGTGCTCGGATGCCACGCAGCCGATCAGCTCGGTCTGCAGGGCCAGCTGCTGGGCCACGCCGCGCAGCGGCAGGCTGCCGGCCAGCGCGGGCCAGTTGCCGTCCCAGCCGATCTCGGGCACGGGCGTGACGACGTAGGGATGCGGCGGCGCGGACGGCGCGGCGACGCGCGCCGGCTGCGGCGGCGCGACCACGGCCGGGGCCTCGGCGGCGACGGCGGTGTCGTCGGAAAATTCGGTCACCCAGGAGGGAGGCTCGTCGTCGGCGGATTCCTGTTGCTGCTGGCGCATGGCCGGCTGC
>CAMPHU010000133.1 GCA_946886065.1 uncultured Massilia sp.
GCGCGCTGAAGAAGCCGCGCCGGTTCGGCACGTCGGTGAGCGGGTCGACCAGCTCCAGGCGCGCCAGCTCGCGCTGTGCGCGTTCGCGCGCCAGCAGCAGCATGCCGAAGCAGTTGGCCAGCATCAGGAGGTAAAGCGCGGCGACGAACAGCTGGCCGAGCATGTCGCTGCTCATCCAGCCCCAGCCGGCGGGCAGCAGCAGGACGAACAGGCCGCGCGCGGCCACCACCAGGGCCAGGACCGCCGTCACCAGCGCCAGGAAGCGCTGCAGCAGGCTGCTGTCCTTCCAGCGGCTGGCAAGGGCGATGCCGCCCGACAGGTAGAAGGCGCCCAGCAGCAGCGAGACGGCGACGCTGCGCAGGCCGTCCTCGTCGATCAGGTAGCAGACCAGGAAAGCCAGGATCGCCAGGCCGCCCAGCACCAGAGTCGGACGGCGCCAGCCTTCGCGGCCGGACGCTTCCCAGGAGGCGCCGGCCTCGATCGCCACGCCCGCCAGCAGCAGGGCATAGCCGCCCGGCACGGCGATGGCCGGCGGCACCACGTTGCTCGCCCCCAGCGCCAGCAGCAACCAGGCGCCGCCCTGGATCTGCCTGGACAGGCTCCAGGCCGCCAGGGCCCGGGAGCGGACCGGGCCGTGATCGAAAAAGGTCAGCAGCGCGACCAGGGCCAGGTTGCCCAGGGCCAGGACCAATACCATGGTGGAGGCGTCCAAGCTCATCATGTCAGTACTCGTGTTCGACCTGGATCGTGCCGTCGCCGACCCTGCTGGCCCAGGCGCGGGCAAAATAGTCCTTTTCCTCGCCGCTGGGCGGCTCGTGCCAGAACACGATCAGGGTGCCCTTGTGGTCGTGCAGCTGGGTCAGCTTCTCGACAAAATGCGGGTTGCCGGCGGCGTCGGCCAGGGCCATCGCATACCCGTACACGCGCTGCAGCCGCTCGATCCGGTCGGGCTCGGTCGGGCTGTTGGTGGCGGTGATGGTCGGATGGTCCAGGAACATGGGAGCTTGGTCGGGTCTTGTCGAGTGGCGCGTGGCGGCCAGCTTATCAGAAAGCGATGCCCAGCAACAAGCTGCGCCGGACCGCCATGCCCTCGCCTATACTTCAGCCATGTCCGCTCCCGCCGACCCGCTGTTGCCCGACCACCCGCCCCCGCTGGTGCGCACCGAGGGCGACCGCCGCACCCTGGAATTCACGCCCGGCGACATCCAGAGCGAAATGCGGCTGTCGCGCCCCGACGACCTGGTGCTGGCCTATGCTCGCGCCATGATGTGCTTCGCCCTGTTCGCGCCGCATCCCCGCCACATCGTGATGGTGGGCCTGGGCGGCGGATCGCTGGCCAAGTTCTGCTACCGCCGCTTCCCGCGCACCCGCATCACCGTGCTCGAACTGCGCGCCGACGTGATCGCGCTGCGCGACCAGTTCCACGTGCCCCCGGACGATGCGCGCCTGCGCGTATTGCACTGCGACGCCACGGCCTGGCTGAAGGCCAACCCGGGCCTGGCCGACGTGCTGCTGGTGGACGGCTTCGACGCCGGCGGCCTGCCGCCCGCGCTGTCGAGCGCGGCCTTCTATGCCGACTGCCGGCGCTGCCTGCGCCCGGACGGCATCCTGGTTGCCAATATCTTCACTTACGATCCTGACTATGTCGCTGCGCTGCAACGGCTGCGCACCGTCTTCGGCGGCAAGGTGGCCTGGTTCCGCGGCATCGCCGGCAACAACCAGATCCTGTTCGCCGTGCGCCCCCGGGCCGGCGCCACGCCTCCCGGGGCGGCCGGGCGCCTGCTGGCACGCCTGGTGCGGCCGCGCGGCTTCGGCTGGTCCTGGAGCAACCGCCTGCTGGCCCGCGCGGTGCTTGCCTGGCTGTCACGCCGGCCTGTCTGAGGTCTGCCACAAGGGGGTGGACATATCGTCCAGAGCAATACATTTCGTTTGCGAAACCACCCGCTTTTGTGACAAACTGGCGCGCACTAATGCCCGTTGGCAAGCCCTTTTACACCTCTGATCAAAGTAGCCACCCTGGACCAACACATGCCGCGTCGCCGCCTGCCCTTGTCGCTTACCCTCGCGGCGGCCCTCACGCTCGGGGGCGGGCTGGCCGCGTCCGGCGCCCTGTTCCTGGGCGTCAGCCACCTCGAATGCGACAACATGGCGCTCGCCTTCGCGCAGCGCGCGGACGAGCGCGTGGCCGCGGTGCGCCAAGGGATGGACCAGGCGGTCGAGGTCCTGACGGTCACCAACCAGCTGTTCGCGCGCGGCGAGCCGGTCACGCGCCAGCAGTTCGCCGACTTCACCTCGGCCCTGCTGGAGCGCCACCGCTTCATCCAGGCCTTCAATTACCACCGCGTGGTGCAGGGCGAGGACCGCGCGGCCGTCGAGGCCGAGCTGCAGCAGGTCCGCCCGAACACCATCTTCACCGAGCTGCGCCCGGAAGGCCGGGTGCCGGCCCCGGTGCGCGGCCGCTACCACGTGGTCGACTTCCTGGAACCGATGGCGGGCAACGAGCCGGCCTTCGGCCTGAACGTGTCGCAGAATCCGGAAATCATGGGCGCGCTCGACATCGCGCGCGGTTCCGGCCGCGCCGCCGCCACCGGCCTGTTCGCGCTGGCCCAGGACGCCACGCCCCAGCCCAGCTTCGAGATGGTCCTGCCGGTGCTGGACAAGGGCGGCACGATGACCGGCGACACCGCGGTCATCATCCGCGGCAACGAACTGGTGCGCTCCTCGCTGGCCGGCGCCGGCCTGCTCGAGTCGAACGACATCTTCGTGTCGGTCTACGCCAGCGAGCACGCGGACGGCAACAGGCGCCTGCTGTCCACCGGCCCCACCCATGTCTCGCACGACCACTTCCTGGCCGACTGGCTGATGCCGGACGGCCCGGCCGTGCACAGCACCGTGCTGCGCATCGCGGGCCGCGCGTGGCGCATCGACGTCGCCGCCGCCTCGCGCCCCTTCCTGGCCGACCACATGGCCTCCACCGCCCTGCTGGTGGGCGGCATCCTCATCACCCTGCTCAGCACCGCCTTCGTGCAGGCTTCCGGCCAGCGCGCGCGCAAGGTCCAGCAGCTGGTGCGCCAGCGCACCGCCGACCTGCGCCGCACCAACCGCCGCCTGGTCGAGGACATGATCGCGCGCGAGCGCGCCGAAAAAGCCCTGCAGCAGAGCGAGCAGCGCTTCCGCCAGCTGGTGTCGATGTCCTCCGACTGGTACTGGGAGCAGGACGCCGCGCTGCGCTTCACCATGGTCACCGGCGCCTTCACCGAAAAGACCGGCGTGCCGGTCGACACCGTGCTGGGAAAGACGCGCTGGGAATTCCAGCCCGACCTGCTCGAGAGCGAATCCGGCCGCGCCCACATCGCCCAGGTCAAGGCGCACGAGCCCTTCGCCAACCTCGAATACAAGACCGTCGACGAATACGGCGACACCCGCTGGTTCTGCGTCAACGGCCAGCCGGTGTTCGACGAGACCGGCACCCTGGCCGGCTACCGCGGCACCGGCAGCGACATCACCGAGCGCAAGCTCACCGAGCAGCGCGTGCACCACGTGGCCCAGCACGACGTGCTGACCGGCCTGCCGAACCGCTCGCTGCTGCAGGACCGCCTGGGCCAGGCGATCGCCTACGCCACCCGCAGCGGCTATCCGGTGTGGGTGATGCTGATCGACCTGGACCGCTTCAAGTTCGTCAACGACAGCATGGGCCACAAGGCCGGCGACGTGCTCCTGATGACGGTGGCGGCGCGCCTGCGCGGCTCGCTGCGCGACACCGACACCGTGGCGCGCCTGTCGGGCGACGAATTCGTGGTGATCCTGTCCGAGCACGCCGAGGAGCCGCTGCGCCCCGAGATCGTGCAGCGCGTGATGGACTCGGTGGCCCAGCCGGTCATGCTCGGCACCAAGGAATTCTTCGTCACCTGCTCGATCGGCGTGGCCGTCTACCCGAGCGAAGGCACGCCGGCCGACAGCCTGATCGAACACGCCGACATCGCGATGTACAGCGCCAAGAAGATGGGGCGCAACAACTTCCAGTTCTACACCCCGGCGATGAACGAGGAATCGCTGGAGCGCGTGCGTATCGAAGGCGCGCTGCGCAATGCGCTGGAACGCAACGAATTCGTGCTGCATTACCAGCCCCAGGTCGACCTCAAGAGCGGCCGCATCGTGGGCATGGAAGCCCTGATCCGCTGGAACCATCCGGAACTGGGCATGGTGCCGCCGGTGCGCTTCATCGGCATCGCCGAGGAGACCGGCCTGATCGTGCAGATCGGCGCCTGGGTGATGCGCACAGCCTGCGCCCAGAACAAGGCCTGGCAGGATGCGGGCCTGGGCAAGCTGCGGGTGGCGGTCAACCTGTCGGCGCGCCAGTTCGGCGCCGCCGACCTGATCGCCAGCCTGGAATCGGTGCTGAACGACACCGGCCTCGATCCGGACTGCCTGGAGATCGAGCTGACCGAAAGCCTGTTCATGAGCGACGTGACGCCGGCGGTGGAGCTGCTGCACCGCATGAAGTCGCTGGGCGTGAACCTGTCGATCGACGACTTCGGCACCGGCTATTCGAGCCTGTCCTACCTGTCGCGCTTCCCGATCGACGTGCTCAAGATCGACCGCTCCTTCGTGGCCGACATCACCCACGACGCCAACGACGCGGCGATCGTCACCTCGATCATCGCGCTGGCCCACAACCTGAAGCTGGCGGTGATCGCGGAAGGCGTGGAAACGGCCGAGCAGCTGGACTACCTGCGCAGCCATGGCTGCGACGAAATGCAGGGCTATTACTTCAGCAAGCCGCTGGCTGCAGCGGACTTCGAGCAGATGCTGCGCCGGGGGCGCTGCCTGGCGCTGCCGGCGCCGACAGAAGAGGTGCTGACCGCCTCGGCGGCCTGAGGCCAGGGGTTGGCGGCTTCTCCGCTGCCCCTGAGTCTGATTCGGAAGATTCCTATAGCAAAAGAAATTGACCACCGATAACTTTTTGTGGCCAATACGACATTATTAGCGATACAATATCAATGTCTCTTTTGCAATCCCGAGTCCGGAGAATACGATGATGAACGAAACGCGTGAGTTGCCCGCCGAAGCCGCACAGCGCAGGCAGCGCACCGATATCCGCACGCGCGACCTGGTCAACCAGGCGATCGCCTCGGTTCCGACCCTCGGCCTGCAGCGTGCAGCCGAATTCCTGGCGACGATGAATGTGCCGGCCGAAGTGGCCGTCCGGGTGCTGGTCTACCCGCACCGCCGCCGCGCCAATTAAGTTCGCATCGAGCGCACCGGGCGCGAACCGAGCCCCAGGGCGGCGAGGTTTCCGCGCGCTGCCCCGGCCGCCTGGCCGGGCGGGCCTGAGCCTCAGCGTTTCTGTTCCTGCTGGACGATATCGGCCAGCGATTCCCGTCCCTTGTCGGTCAGCATGTAGCCACCCGCCTCGTTCGCGGCGATGTGCGATTTCTGGTTCAGGAACTGCAGCACCTCGCCGTCCAGCGCCGCCTGCGGATCCTCCGCCAGGGCGCGCAATCCCACCACGCAGCGGCGCAGGAACAGCACCTCCTGGCCTTTCCTGGTCAGCGCAATGCGGCCGTCGCGGCCGAATTCGATCATCTTGAGGCCCGAGAGGCGCTTGGCGTTGCGTCCCACGCAGGCGGTCGAGGTGTCCTTCTTCGTGCCACGGCGCACCAGCTCGAGGGCGTCGTATTCGTCTGTCGTCAGCTTTTCGTTCTTCATTACCGCTTTCAAATCAATCAGGGCGCGCCATGGTAACCGGGGCGACCGTCCGCGGCAACTGCGGCGGCGTCAGGCTAGCGCAGCGAACGGAAGGCGTACCACCCGAGTCCGACGCTGGCGGCCAGTCCCAGCGCCATCGCCAGCTGCATGCGGCGCGTCTCGACCGCGCCGCGGCCCAGGTAAATCTTGTTGTACAAGGTCGAACCCATCGTCTCCTCCCGCCGTGGGGTGTATGGCTCTGATTATAGGAAACCCTGGATGGCAGCCGCGTGACAAGCGGCAGGTCGGGACGCCAGGGCGACAAAAAAGCAACACCGGCAGCCCGCCTAGCGCGCGCCGGACCGCATGGGGGCCTGTTAGGATCATACGACATTGACAACTTTTACCGGAGCACAGCATGAACGATCCGACCAAGGCGGACCCGGCCAACAGCCGGAGCGGGATCTTCGACGAAGCCGACATCGGCAGCGGCGAAAAGACCCCTGGCCAGCACGAAACCGACGAGATGATCCGCGAGATTCCGCCCTTGCCGCCCTCCAACCGGCAATCCGGCGAGGGACAGCAGCCGCAGGGCGAAGGGGACAAGGGCAACGGCGCCCGGAACGACGGCGCCAGGCCGGAGCCCGGCAACCGCCAGGCATCCGGCGCCTGATTGAAGCAGTGAATCAGCCTGCCCGGATCGGCGGTTCGGGCAGACGCGGCTCCTGGACCGGAGCATTGGTGGGATCCGGCACGTCGTCCGGCACCGGCGGCTGCGGCGGCGGTTGCTTCGGATCGGTGGGCGTGTCCGGCTCGGGCGTGATATGCGCCTCGATGGTGGTGAAATCGCGCAGAGGGTCCTGCGCCGTGAGCATGTTCATGGTGGGCCTCTCAGTGACTCGGTGACAGTCAATCTCGTGCGCCGTCCATGCGGCGCGGCGCACGAAAGCGGGAAGGCAAAGGGCTTGCCTCCGTGGGTAGTGCTGCGGCGGGCGGGCGCCCGCCGCGAAAGCCGCGTTGGCCGCGTCTTAATGGTTCTGCTTCTGCTTCGCGCCGCCGCCGGCGCCCTTGTCGGTGCTGGCGCGTTCGCGCGACATGTGGTCATGGCTGCTCTTGTCGCTCACGCCGGCGCGTTCCTTGGCCTGGTCCTGCTCGGACTTGTTGTTGTTGGCCGATTGCTGGTTCTGCTGTCCGCTCGATTTGGAATTGCTCATCGCCTGCCTCCTGATCAAAACGTTGGGTGTCGTGCGCAGCCTAGCACGGATGCGGCGGGCGGGTTTTCAATCGTGCGCCGGCTCGGCTATAGTGGGAGCCTTTCCCTTCGACAGCCGCCCATGCGCCTTCTACGCCTGCTACCGCTCTCCTTCCTGGCCGCCGCACTCCACGCCCAGGCCGCCGCGCCGATGAAACTGGCCGACTACCTGGCGCTGAGCGGCCCCGCGCCCGGCGCGCGCATCGCCTATGGTCCGGCGGCATCGCAATACGCCGAGCTGTTCCTCCCCGAGGGTAAAGGCCCCTTCCCGGTGGCCGTGCTGGTGCACGGCGGCTGCTGGACCAGCAAGTTCGGCGGCATCACCCAGCTGCGCAACATGGCAGGCGCGCTGGCGCAGCGCGGCATCGCGGTCTGGAACGTGGAATACCGGCGCGTGGACGAGCCGGGCGGCGGCTATCCGGGCATGTACCACGACATGCACGCGGCGCTGGACGCCCTGCGCGCCCAGGCCGGCAAGCAGCCGCTCGACCTGGAGCGCATCGTCGCGGTCGGCCATTCCGCCGGCGGCCAGCTGGTGCAATGGATCGCCGGGCGCGAGCGCATCCCGCATGCCAGCCCCCTGTACCGGGCCAATCCGCTGCCGGTGCGCCGCATCGTGAGCCTGGGCGGCCTGGCCGACCTGCGCAAGGAAGCGTCCCTGATCCAGTCCAGCTGCGGGCGCGCCGCCTCCGAGCTGGCCGGCGAAGCGAGCGCGCGGCGGCCGGACGTGTTCGCGGATACCAACGCGGCCGAACTCATGCCGAACGGCAGCCGCACCTGGCTGGTGACGGGCGCGCTGGACACCATCTCGCCGCCGCGCGTGGCGCACGACTACGCCGCCCGCGCGCGCGCCGCCGGCGACCGCGCCGAGGTCGTGATCCTGCCCGATGCCAGCCACTACGACGAGGTGGCCGCCACCTCGCCGGCCTGGCCGCAGGTGCTGCGCCTGATCGAGGGCGCGCTCGGCCTCAATCCTTGAACAGGGTGGCCGCGCGCCGCGCCAGCGGCGCGTCGACCACCAGCTCGCTGCGCGCCACCGCCACGCAGGGCAGGATCCAGCCTTCGCGCTTTTCGTCGGCCGACAGGCCCGGCCATTCAATCAGGTAAGCCACCTGCCCGCTGCGCAGGCGGCAGATGCAGGTGCGGCAGGTGCCGTTGCGGCAGGAGCTGGGCAGGTCCAGGCCCGCGTGTTCCGCCGCGTGCAGCAAGGTGGTGCTTTCGTCCGCGCCGAAGCTTTCTCCGCCCGGCTGCAGGGTAATGGTATGGATCGTGGAAGACATGGGCGCCGATTGTAGCGCGATCTCCATCCAATTCCGGCAAGCATGCTGGGTTCGTTCTCGCACAGACTCGACCGTCACGCCTCTCTAGGCTGGAAACTCCAGAAGCGAGATGCAGGAGTAGAGTATGAATCCAAGGACGAAACGAACGATGACCGCCCCCCTGATCGTGGCCGCCCTGGTCGGCGCCCTTCCCCACCTGGCCACCGCGGCCCAGGCCGGCAGCGCGCAGCCTCCGGCCGCCCAGCCTGCAACGCCCGTGCCGGCCGCGCCCCCGCAACCAGCGCCGGCGCCGGCGCCCGGCGCGACCCTGGCCATGCCCGGCACGGGGCCGGCGCCACAAGGGCGGGTCAGCGCCAAGCAGGCCCAGTTCGAGCGCCTGCTGCGCGCCCAGGTACTGCTCGACCGCGCCCACTTCTCGCCAGGCGAGATCGACGGCGCCTACGGTTCCAACATGCGCCAGGCCCTGAGCGGCTTCCAGGCCGCACGCAAGCTGCCGGTCACCGGCAAGCTGGACGAGGCCACCTGGAACGCGCTCCAGGCCGACGACAGCCCGACCCTGCTCACCTATACGCTGGTGGAAGCCGACGTGGCCGGCCCCTTCCGCCCGGTGCCGGAAGACATGATGGCCAAGGCGTCGCTGCCGGCGCTCGGCTACGCCAGCGCGGCCGAGGGCCTGGGCGAAAAATTCCACGCCAGTCCCAAGCTCATCGAGCGCCTCAACCCCGGCAAGAGCCTGGCCCGCGCCGGCGAACAGATCCTGGTGCCTAACATCGTCGGCAAGACGCCGCTGGCCAAGGCCAGCAAGGTGCTGGTGCGCGATTCGACCAAGATCCTGCAGTTGTACGATGCAGGCGGCCAGCTGCTGGCCCAGTACCCGGCATCCACCGGCAGCCAGTACGACCCGCTGCCGGTCGGCACCTGGAAGATCGAGGGCGTGCATGCGAACCCGACCTACCACTACAACCCGAAGCTGTTCTGGGACGCCGAGCCGGGCGACAAGAAGGCCAAGGTGGCGCCGGGGCCGAACAACCCGGTCGGCGTGGTCTGGATCGACTTATCCAAGCCGCACTACGGCATTCACGGCACACCGGTGCCGGCCCACGTGGGCAAGACCGAATCGCATGGCTGCATCCGCCTGACCAACTGGAGCGCCGCCGAAGTGGCGGGCCTGGTGGCCGCAGGCACCGAGGTGGTCCTGCAGGACTGATGCACGAGAATCGATCGAACGGAGGACGAGATGAAATGGCTGATGACCTTCCTGGCCGGCGCGCTGGTCGGCGCCGGAGTGCTGTTCGTGTTCCTGAACGAGGTGCCGGAGGAACCGGCGCCGGTGGCCGCCGTGGCGCCTCCGCCGCCCGCTCCCGCAGTGGCTCCGACTTCGGCTCCGAGTTCGGTTCCCCCTGCGGCGCCTGACGCCGCGCCGCCAGGCCAGGACCAGGGAGGCTCGGTCGTGCAGACCGACTTGTCCGACACCGAACTGCCGATGCGTCCGTCCTCCAGCGCCCTGTCGGCCGCCAACGCCGCGCCGGGCACGGCTTCCGCCCTGCCCGGCAAGCTGATGGTGCCGGTGCAGGGCGTGAAGGCCTCGGCCCTGACCGACACCTTCGACCAGCCGCGCGGCAACCAGCGCCACCACGAGGCGCTGGACATCATGGCGCCCAAGGGCACGCCGGTGGTCGCGGCCGCCGACGGCAAGGTCGTCAAGCTCTTCACCAGCAAGCCCGGCGGCCTGACCGTCTACCAGTTCGATCCGAGCGAAAAGTACGCCTATTACTACGCCCACCTCGACCGCTACGCGGACGGCCTGCAGGAAGGCATGGTGCTCAAGCGCGGCGACGTGCTGGGCTATGTGGGCGTGACCGGCAACTCGGACCCGAACGCGCCCCACCTGCACTTCGCCGTGGTCGAGCTCACGCCCGAGAAGCAGTGGTGGAAAGGCACGCCGCTCAATCCTTTTCCGCTGTTGAAGGACTGAGTCCGGCCTCGTCGGCAGGCTCGTCCACGTCGGCGCCGACATTGATGGCCGCATAGGCGCGCTGCACCGCCAGCGCCTCGCGGCTGCCCTTGCCATACAATTCCTCGGCCGAGAGGAGCATCTTGGCGCGCGCGTCCGCGTAGTTGGTGCTGGACGTGAACTTGGTCGTGTTGGCGTGGAACCAGATGCGGAAGGCCTTGTCCGTGCCGATGCCGGTCATGGCCGCCGGTTCCTTGACCAGGTACTTGCTGTAGGCGTCGCTGTCCTTGTCCGCCTCCGAGCCGCGCGCCAGGAAGTAGAACATGCGGTTGTTCGGGCCGCTGCTGTAGTGGACATCCAGGCGCCGCAGGCGGGTGCTCCAGGCGTCATGGCTGTTGCCGTCCTTGCTGGGCTTGACCATGTAGCGCAGCGGCGCGCCGTTGCGGCTGATCTCGGTGCCCAGCATCCAGTCGTTGCCCTCGTCGGGAATGACCTCGCCCTTGCCGCCCGCACGCGCATAGGCTTCCACCACTTCCCCCGAAATGTCGGAACTCGATTCGTTCAGGCCGCCCGATTCGCCCGCATACACCAGGTTCGAGGTGGCGGCCGTCACCCCGTGCCCCATCTCGTGGCCGATCACGTCGATCGAGCCCAGGCTGGTGAAGTAGGTGCCGTCGCCGATGAACATGCAGCGGCAGGTGTCGCTGTAATAGGCGTTGTCGTAGCCGCGGTTGACGTGGGCGGCGATGTAGGTGGCGGTGTCGTGGCCGTCGAGCGCGCGCCAGCCCAGCACGTTCTTCATCGTGTCGTAGGTGTTCATCAGGCCCCACATCGCGTTCACTGCGGCGGTCTGGCCGTTGGGGCCGGTCGTGCTGCCGCCTTCGACGAACTGCTTGCCGTCGCCCCAGGTGTTGGTGGCGTTGGTGTAGACCTTGCCGGCGCTGCTGCCGTTGTTGGCATTGGTGATCGCCATGGCGCCGAAGGTGCCGCCCTTGCCGCGCTCCGGGTCGAGCATGCGGTACAGGCCGTCGGAGAGGGTCGTGCTCAACGGGACTTCGCCGTTGTACTGGCTCTTGCCCGCGCCGGTCACGGTCTGCAGCATGCTCCACTGGTCGATCAGCCGGCCGTCGCGCGCGCCGATCACGGTGTCATGGTACAGCGGCTGCTCGCCCAGGCGCATGCGGGTGCGCACCAGCCAGGCGAGTTCGTAGTGGTCCACGGTCTCCTGCAGGTCAACGGCGTTCAGTTCTTCCTCTTGCTTGTGCTCGGCGCCAGGCGCGCGCTCGTCGCGCATCACCGGGTAGATCAGCAGCTCGGCGCGCGGGGCGACGATGTGGACGGCGCCGGGCACCAGGTGGGCCAGGGCCGCCGCGACCGCGGCCCTGGCGCCAAGCTGCGGCCTGACGTTGAAGCTGGCGGTCTTCGCGCCCAGGCGGTTGGCGGCGCCCCGGCCCAGGTGGAGGCGGCGCGGCGAAGCGCTTTCCGAGACCACTTTCAGCTTCTGGTCCAGCACCACCACGGAATCCGAGCCGAAGATGCGCAGGCCTTTATAGGTGTGCGCGGCGCGCACCACCTGGGTTCCCTGGGCGCCGGGATGCTGGGCGAGCACGCGGTAGGAGTGGTCCTGGTCCAGCCCCTGGGCGGCGCGCGAGGCGGTGAGCTGTCCCAGCACCGAAGCCCTGCCCTTCGCGTCCAGGCTCTGGGGTGGGCTCATGATGGGCGCTGCGCCGGCGCTCTGGGCGAGCAGGACGGCGGCGGCGAGGAGGACCAAGCTGCGATGCAGGGGCCGGCTTGTGTGCGAAGTCTGGTGCGGGGTCGTGTGCGGGATCATCTCGTCTCCATCCGGTCAGTCCGGGCCTCGGGCGGCACGGGTCATCGGCCAGTGTGGACGAGCTTATTGTGGGAAACTTGCTTGGACGCAAAGGAGATGCCGGCGCGGGTCGCGCGGGGGCAAAGGATGTGGACGAAGCAGGAACGGAAGATCCGTAGCTGATGCAGCTTAGTTGGCCGGGAAGCCGTCGCCCCGGGACCTGGCGTCCCGGGAAGACGTTCGAATGCTGCGGACCAGCTTACCGATAGCGGTCACGCCGGTTGAGGAGGTACCAGGCGGTGCCCACGACAGCGGTAGCAATCGCCGCCTTCTTCACCAGCCCGCCCGGATTGTGCTTCCACTCCGCCTTCAGCCCCATTTCGGCGAACACGTTCGGCACCTTGCCATGCGCCAGGTCGTCGGCAATGCCCTCGACCACATTGACCCGGTCCGCCAGCAGCAGGAGCATCCAGTGCCGCAGATCGTTCTCGGTGGACTTGAAGGCCGCGCGCCGGATCATGCCCGACAGCCCGGATGGCGGCTGCACCGTCCCGAACAGCGGGGTAATGCCGGGACGCTCGGGCGAGACCAGCACCTCGACGCGCTCGGGCTGCTGCTCCGGCACGCCTTCCTTGGCATCGGTGTAGCGCGGCGGCGTGCGCTCCATCGGTACGCCCGGGCGGTTCTTGCGGTCGAGGTCGGCGCCCCAGCCCTGGATGTGCGACAGCTCCTCCGGCGAAGGACGGCGCGGCACGATGTGTCCCTGGGGCGGGTGCGCATGGACATGCCCCTCGTGGCCGTGGTGGTGGTGCTCGTGCTGGTGTTCGGTCATTTCGTGACGTGTTTCCATATTCCCTCCTCAATGCAATGCGCTTGCCGACACCGCACGCACCTGGTCGGCGTTGGGCGGGATCAGGACGGTCTTGATGCAGTTGTCGAGCTTGCTCGAGAAGATGTGGTACGCCTCGGCGACCTCCTCCAGCGGCACCCGGTGGGTGATGATTTCCTTCGGATTCAGGCGGCCTGCACGGATGTGCTCGATCAGGCGCGGCAGGTGGCGCTTGACGCTGGCCTGGTTCATGCGCAGGG
>CAMPHU010000134.1 GCA_946886065.1 uncultured Massilia sp.
TATAAACGTGTCTTACAGCGCGTGTCTTACAGCGCGTGTCTTACAGCGCGTGTCTACAGCGCGTGTCTTACAGCGCTTACTTCTTGTCGACCGGCACTCCCGGGAAGGGGAAGGCGCCGAACATGGCCTTGCTCTGGCTCTGCATCTGCTCCTGCATCTGCATGAACAGGTTCTTGCTCTGGTCGATGTAGTTGTTCATCATGCCCTGCATCATCGGGCCCTGAACATTCATGAACTGGGTCCACATTTCCGGGCTGAAGGGCTTGCCTTCCAGGGCGCCGGCGGCGCTGCTGGTGAACTTGTTCTGGATGTCGGTGAAGGCCTGGACGTTCTTTTCCAGGTAGGAACCCATCATGCCCTGCATGGCGTGGCCGTAGTAGCGGATGATCTGGGCCAGCACGGAACTCGAGAACATGGGGATACCGTTGGCTTCCTCTTCCAGGATGATCTGCAAGAGAATGCTGCGGGTCAGGTCTTCGTTCGTCTTCGCGTCGACCACGGTGAACTCGTCCGCGTCCAGGACCAGCTGCTTGACGTCCGTGAGGGTGATGTAAGAACTGGTCTGGGTGTCGTACAAGCGACGGTTCGGGTATTTCTTGATCAGGCGTTCAGCACTCTTCTTTGCACTACTCATCTCAAGTTCCATAGCTTGCACCGCAGCATACACCCGGCGCATTTTGATTGGTTACCAAAAAACCCGTCGTCCGCCGCCCCGGTGAACCTGGGTATTGCTCAGGGGGACGGACAGGGCACACCATACCACGCAATCCGCGCAGGTGCAGCAATTATTAGAATTATCACTGACGTAAGTTTTTTGTCAACTTACTTACATCTATTCCCGGCGATCAATCGGCGCGCGCCTTGACGTAGCGCCCCGGAGCCGGCTCCAGCGCCGCGTAGCGGCTGTTGCCGGGCGCCGCCGGCGCGGGCACGTCCGCGCCACCGTACTGGGCCAGGAACTTCGCCCACTCCGGCCACCAGCTGCCCTTGCGCTCCTCGGCGGTTTCCATCCAGGCCGCGTCGGTTTTCGGCGCGCCCTTCGCACGTCCCTTGGCGCCGCCGTCGTTCACCCAATAGCTGCGCTTGTTCTTCGAGGCCGGGTTGATCACGCCGGCGATGTGGCCCGAGGCGCCCAGCACGAAGCGGTTGGATTTCGGATTCTTCGGGTTAAGCAGCTTCATCGACGCATACGCCGCCTGCCAGGGCACGATGTGGTCTTCCCTGGAGCCGTAGATGAAGGCCGGGGCGTCGATCGCGCCCAGGTCGACCGGCACGCCGCACACGGTCAAGGCGCCCGGCACCTTCAGCTTGTTCTCGAGGTAGGTATTGCGCAGGTACCAGCAGAACATCGGGCCCGGCAGGTTGGTGCTGTCGGCGTTCCAGTACAGCAGGTCGAAGGCCGGGGGTTCCTTGCCCTTGAGGTAGTTCTGCTGCACGTAGTTCCACACCAGGTCGTTCGGGCGCAGGGCCGAGAAGGTGGTGGCCAGGTCGCGGCCCGGCATCAGGCCGCCGCCGCCCAGGGTCTGCTCGCGCAGGGCGACCTGGGCTTCGTCGACGAAAACTTCGAGGACGCCGGTGTCATTGAAGTCCAGCAAGGTGGTCAGCAGCGACAGGCTCGCGGCCGGCTGGCGGCCGCGCGCGGCCAGCACGGCCAGCGCGGTGGCGGCGATGGTGCCGCCTACGCAGAAGCCGAACACGTGCGCCTTGTCCTGGCCGCTGATCTCGCCCACGACGTCGAGCGCGCGGATCGCGCCCTTTTCGACATAGTCGTCCCAGGTCATGCCGGCCAGGCCGCGGTCCGGGTTACGCCAGGACACCATGAACACGGTGTTGCCCTGCTCCACCACGTAGCGCACCAGCGAGTTTTCCGGTTGCAGGTCGAGGATGTAGAACTTGTTGATGCAAGGCGGGATCATGAGCAGCGGCACGGCGTGCACGGTCGGCGTCGTGGGCGTGTACTGGATCAGCTGGAACAATTCGTTCTCGTAGACCACCGTCCCGGGCGTGGTGCCGACATTGCGGCCGACTTCGAAGGCCGATTCGTCCGACTGCGAAATGCGGCCTTTCTGCAAGTCGCCCAGCATGTTGGCCAGGCCCTTGGTCAGGCTCTCGCCCTTGGTTTCGATCAGGTGCTTCTGCGCCTCGGGATTGGTGGCGAAGAAGTTGGCGGGGGACATGGCGTCCACCATCTGCTGCACCGCGAAGCGGATCTTCTGGCGCTCGCGCGGGCCGGCCTCGACCGCATCCGCCAGGGCCAGCATGAATTCGGAATTCAGCAGGTAGGATGCGGCGGAGAAAGCCGACATCGGGTTCTCGCTCCAGGCCGAGCCCGAGAAGCGCTTGTCGTGCAGGACCGGACTCCTGCCCGACATCAGATCCTGCCACAGCTGGCCGACCTTCTTGAGGTAATCGTCGCGCAGCGCCTCCAGTTTAGCCGGGGCGATGCCTGCGCCGAGATCCTTCAGGATGCCGCCGTCCAGGGAACCGGCCAGCGGATTGTGGCCATTTGCAGCCGGCGTCATCGCCGGCATGCTCATCCAGCGCTGCCAGGTGGAAGGATCGGCGAACTGGGACATCCAGGAAGAAGCAAAGGCTTGCGGGTCGGGCATGTTCATATGGTCGTCCGTTGTTTAGAATCGGGGTGTCATCACCAAAGGAAACAAATTATGTGGATCGTGGCCGTCGCCTGGATTTACGTCGTCGTGCTCATGGCGGCAACCGAACCGACCGTTACTGGAGGGATTATGACGTTTCTTGCTTATTGCGTGGTCCCTTTGTCTATCCTTTTTTACCTGACGGGATCGAAACGGCGGCGCGCGAAGCGGGAGCTGCAGGCCAGGGCGGCCGCAAAGACGGGCGAAGCGGGCGGCGACAGCTGAGCAGTATCGCCGCACGCCCCTGTGTATCATTTGAGCCAGATCAAACTTGCCTGACGGCCAGTAACGCCGTCGCGGCGGTAGGAATAGAAGCGTTCCGGCGCGGTGGCCGTGCAGAGCGTGCCGCCGTGGACACGGGCCACACCGTCGCGCGCCAGCATCATGCGGGCCAACGCGAACATATCGGCCAGGTATTTGCCTTCGCGGCCAGGATAGGCCTGGAAGGCGGCCCGGGTCGCTTCGCCCGGCAGCGCGGCCAGGAAGGCCTCCAGCACATCCGGCCCCACTTCGAAGGCAGTGGCGCCGATGGCCGGCCCCAGCCAGGCGGTGATCTCCCCTGCCCCGGCCTGGCGCATCGCGGCCACGGTCGTGCCCAGCACGCCACCTGCCAGCCCGCGCCAGCCGGCGTGGGCCGCGCCCACCACCTTGCCGTCCAGGTCGGCGAACAGCACCGGCAGGCAGTCGGCGGTCAGGATCGCGCACACCACGCCGGCTTGCGTCGCGATGCTGGCGTCCCCGACCCGCACCGGCTGGTCCGGCCCCGCGGTGGCGGCATCGACCACGTCGGCGCCATGCACCTGCGAGATCCAGGCCGGGCGGCCCGGCAGCCATTCCTGCAGGCGCGCCCGGTTGGCGCGCACCGCTTCCGGATCGTCGCCCACGTGCAGGCCCAGGTTCAGGCCGCCGCCGCCCTTGCCGTCGCCGTAGGGCCCGGTGCTGAGGCCGCCGTCGCGGCTGGTCGCCAGCGCACCGATCGAGGCCGGCAGGTCCGGCCACCCGGGGAACACCAGGGCGCTCCGGTCCATCACTCGCCGTCCTGCTCGTCGAAGTCCTCGGCGGCCTGCATGTCCTGGACAGGCAAGTCTTCGTCGCCCGGTTCTTCGATGCCGGCCTTCGCGATCAGTTCGGCGAAATCCTCGGCCAGCGGCACGGTCCATTCGCATTGCTCGCCCGTGCCCGGATGCACCAGGCCGAGGCGGCGCGCCTGCAGCGCCTGGCGGTGGAAGACCGGGGTCAGGTGGCGCTTGCCGTAGACGCTGTCGCCCACCAGCGCGAAGCCCAGCGCCTGCATGTGCACGCGGATCTGGTGGGTGCGGCCGGTTTCCAGCTTGCAGCGCACCAGGCTCACCGGACGGCGGTCCAGCTCGCCGGTGGCGACACGCTCGTAGTGGGTGATCGCCGGCTTGGCGAAGGGGCTGGTCGAGACCGCCATCTTGACGCGGTCGCGCGGATCGCGGCCCATGCCCGTATCGATGGTGCCGGAGCTACGCGGTGTGCCCCACACCAGGGCGAAGTATTCGCGCTTGACGGTGCGCGCCTGCAGCTGGCGCACCAGGTCGGTCTGGGCCGCCAGGGTCTTGCCGACAACCATCAGGCCGCTCGTGTCCTTGTCGAGGCGGTGCACGATGCCGGCGCGCGGCACGCCCACCAGTTGCGGGCAGTGGTGCAGCAGGCCGTTGAGCAGGGTCCCGGTCCAGTTGCCGGCGCCCGGATGCACGACCAGCCCGGCCGGCTTGTTGACCACCAGGATGTCATCGTCCTCGTGGACGATGTTCAGCTCCATCGCTTCCGGCGTGAATGCCGTGTCTTCGGGCGCGGCCTGGGGATCGATGACCACCGTCTCGTCGCCGTAGGCGGTATCCTTGCCGCGGGCGGGCTTGCCGTCGACCAACACGTGGCCGCCTTCGAACCACAGCTGGAGGCGGCTGCGCGAGAACTGCGGCACCAGGGCCGCGATGACCTTGTCGAGGCGCTGCCCGCAGGCTTCCGGCGTCAGCTGGAGGGTAATCGGCGAAAGATCGACGCCGGCCGGCGCAGTGAAACCGCCTTCCAGGTCGTCGTCCAGGTCGGTGTCGAAAGGCATTTCCGCCGATTCCGGCGCAGTAGTTAATATCACGTCAGTTCCATCAGCTATAATCAGCTGTTCGTTGTTGAATCTAGGTAAAACTTTCTTGCAAAGAGCTATGCAAAAAAAATTGTCTGTATTGGTCGCTACTTGCGCCCTCGTCGGCCTGTCGGCATGCGGTGTTTTGCCGGAAGCATCCGACGCGAGCAAAAACTGGTCAGCGGAGAAATTATACGCTGAGGCGCGCGATGAGATGGCCGGCGGGCACTACGAAGCGGCAATCAAGCTGTTCCAACGTCTCGAATCCAACTATCCGTTCGGCACCTACGCCTCGCAGGCCCAGATGGAAATCGCCTACGCCCACTACAAGGCGCAGGACCAGGCCGAGGCGCTGGCCGCCGTCGAACGCTTCATCAAGCTGCACCCGAATCATCCGCAGGTCGACTACATGTACTACCTGCGCGGCCTGATCAACTTCAACGACCAGCTGGGCTTCCTGAGCTTCCTCTACTCGCAGGACCCGACCGAGCGCGACCCGAAGGCAACCCGCGAAGCCTTCGCCGCCTTCAAGGCCCTGGTCGACAAGTTCCCGAACAGCAAATATGCGCCGGATTCGCTCCAGCGCATGAACTACCTGATCAACGCGATGGCGCAGTACGAAGTGCACGTGGCGAATTACTACTACCGCCGCGGCGCCTACCTGGCCGCCCTGAACCGCGCCCAGGACGCCGTGACCAACTACAGCGACGCCCCGGCGCGCGAAGAGGCGCTGTTCCTGATGATCCGTGCCTACGACAAGCTCGGCATGCCGGTGCTGCGCGACGACACCCAGCGGGTGTTCACGCTCAACTACCCGAACAGCCGCTTCCTGAACCCGAACGCCAAGGGCGAAGCGCCGTGGTGGCAGTTCTGGTCGAAGGCGGCGCCGAAGCCGGCGCCGAAGGACGCGGTCCAGTAAGTCCTGCACGGCCCGGTTCGCCGGGCCGTGCCACTTTTAATGTTCCAGCTTGCGGCGGAAGACCCATTCGCGCTCGCCGGACACCGAAGGCGCGAAGGCATAGCCGTCGACGTCGAAGTCCTTGAGCTGCTCCGGCTCGGTAATCCCCTTCTCCACCGCATAGCGCGCCATCATGCCGCGCGCGCGCTTGGCGAAGAAGGAGATGATCTTGTACTTGCCGTTCTTCCAGTCCTCGAACACCGGGACGATCACCGGCGCGTCCAGCTTCTTCGGCTTGACCGACTTGAAGTATTCTTCCGACGCCAGGTTGACCAGGGCCGCCGACCCGGTGTCAAGCAGCTGGCGGTTCAGCGCCTGCGTGATGGTCTCGCCCCAGAACGCATACAAATCCTTGCCGCGCGCATTCGGCAGGCGGGTGCCCATCTCCAGGCGGTAGGGGTGCATGCGGTCGAGCGGGCGCAGCAGGCCGTACAGGCCGGACAGGATGCGCACATGGCGCTGGGCGAAGTCCAGCGCCTGCGGCGCCAGGCTGCGCGCATCGAAGCCCGCGTAGACGTCGCCGTTGAAGGCCATGATCGCCTGGCGGCCCTCGCCGTGGTCCGGATGCCAGTGGGCGTAGCGCGTCACGTTCAGCATGGACAGGGCATCCGACAAATCCATCAGCTCCGCGACCTGCGCCGGCGAATAGCTGCGCAGCACCTTGATCAGCTCGGCGGCATGGTCGATGAAGTCGGGGGTGGTGTGGTGCGGGGTGGTGCTCGGGGACTCGAGATCGAGGGATTTGGCGGGCGACAGGACAATCAGCATGGAACAGACAAACTTTTCTTCAAATAAACAACCGACATGATACCCGCTTCCCGCAAACCCATCGTCATCGACACCAATGTGCTGCTCGACCTGTTCGTCTTCCACGATCCGCGTTGGGCCGCGCTGCTGGCCGCGCTCGAAGCGGGCGAGGTCGAGGCCGTGACGCGCGCCGACTGCCGCGACGAATACCTGGCCGTGCTGCGCTACCCTCACCTGCCGCTCGACGAGGCCGGGCGCGCGGAAGCGGCGGCGCGTTTCGACGCCCTGCTGCGCGTGGTGGCCCCGGATGCGGTGCACGTCCGCCTGCCGGTCTGCACCGACCGCGACGACCAGAAATTCATGGAACTGGCGCGCGACGCCGGCGCCGAGGTGCTGATCACCAAGGACAAGGCCTTGCTCAAGCTGGGACGCAAGACCGCGCGCGAAGGCCTGTTCCGGATCATGCTGCCGGAGGCCTGGATCAAGGCCAGGGACGCCGCCAGCGCGCGTCTGGATGCGGCGCTAGAATAAGCGACCGTTCTTTCGCTTCCGGCACCATGACCACTCCCGCTCTCGTCTCCCGCCTGCCGCTGGTCGGCACCACCATCTTCACCCGGATGTCCGCGCTCGCCGCGCAGCACCAGGCCGTCAACCTCGGCCAGGGCTTCCCCGACTTCGACTGCGACCCGCGCCTGGTCGGGCAGGTGAACGAGGCGATGCGCGCCGGCCATAACCAGTATCCCTTCATGAGCGGCGTGCCGGCCCTGCGCGACGCCATCGCGGCCAAGATCGCCGCCCTGTACGGCCGCCGCTACGACAGCACCCGGGAAATCACCGTCACCGCCGGCGCCACCCAGGGCCTGATGACCGCGATCCTGTGCAGCGTGCATCCGGGCGACGAAGTGATCGTCATCGAGCCGGCCTACGACAGCTATGCGCCCTCGATCGCCCTGGCTGGCGGCGTGGTGGTGGCGGTCGCCATGCAGGTCGGCGAGCAGGGCTACAGCGTGCCGTGGGAGCGCGTGGCCGCCGCGGTCACGCCGCGCACCCGCATGATTGTCATCAACACGCCGCACAACCCGACCGGCAGCATCCTGCGCCCGGCCGACCTGGACGCGCTGGCCGCCATTGTCGACGGCACCGGCATCCTGATCCTCTCCGACGAAGTCTACGAGCACATGGTCTACGACGGCCAGCCGCACGCCTCGGTGGCGCGCCACCCGGTGCTGGCCGAACGCGCCTTCGTGGTGTCGAGCTTCGGCAAGACCTACCACGTGACCGGCTGGAAGGTCGGCTACGTGGCCGCGCCGGCGGCATTGACGGCGGAGTTCCGCAAGGTCCACCAGTACAACGTCTTCACCGTCAACACGCCGATGCAGCACGGGATCGCGGCCTATATGCGCGACCCCGCGCCCTACCTGGAGCTGCCCGCCTTCTACCAGAAGAAGCGCGACCTGTTCCGCGCGGGCCTGGCCGGCACCCGTTTCACCCTGCTGCCGGCGGACGGCACCTACTTCCAGTGCGTGCGCTACGAAGCCATCTCGGACTTGCCGGAGGCGGAATTCGCGACCTGGCTGACCGCCGAAGCCAAGGTCGCGGCGATCCCCGTCTCCGCCTTCTACGGCCAGCCGACCGAATCCGGCATCGTCCGCTTCTGCTTCGCCAAGCAGGACGAGACCCTGCGCCAGGCGCTGGAGCGCCTGGCGCGCCTCTAGCCTTCTCAGGCGGCCTGCGCGAAGTCGGTCGACAGCGCCAGGGCCGACCAGGTGCGCAGCTCGCGCTCCACCGCCTGGTGCTTGGCGCGCACCCGCTCCACGCTGTCGCTGCCCAGCTGCAGGCGCAGCGGCGGCTGGGGCGCATCGGCCAGCACCAGGATCGCGCTGGCCAGCTTGTGCGGGTCGCCGGGTTGCTGGTGATTGGCGCCGGCGGCGAAGTCGCGCATCGCGCCCACGGTCTCCGCATAGTCCTCGATGCGGGTGGCGGTCGCGGACAGCGAGCTCGCATCCAGGAAGTCGGTGCGGAAGAAGCCCGGTTCGACCACGGTCACGTGCACCCCGAGCGGCCGCAGTTCCAG
Source organism: uncultured Massilia sp. (assembly GCA_946886065.1). The sequence goes on from CAMPHU010000134.1 coordinate 8,541, forward strand.
CGCCATCGCTTCCGAAATGCCCTCCACCGCGAACTTGGTCGAGCCGTAGACGCCCCAGCCGTAGTAGGCCGAATAGCCGCCCAGCGAGGAGAAGTTGATGACGTGGCCGCTGCGCTGGCGCCGCATCACCGGCAGCACGGCCCGGCTGACATTGAGGGCGCCGAAGACATTCGTTTCGTAGATGCGGCGCACCTCGTCGGCCGAGGATTCCTCGACCGCGCCCAGCAGGCCGTAGCCGGCGTTATTGACCAGCACATCGATGCGGCCGAAGCGCGCCAGGGCCTGCTCCGCCGCCAGGACGGCGGCCTGCTCGTCGGTGACGTCCAGGGCCACGGCCAGCAGCCGCTCGTGCGCGCCGACGGCGTCGACGACCGCCTGCGGCTGGCGCGCGGTGGCGACGACATTGTCGCCGGCGTCCAGGGCCGCCTTGGCGATGAGCAAACCAAAACCGCGGGAGGCGCCAGTGATGAACCAGGTTTTCATGATCGTTTCCTTTCAGAGGGGTGGTTGGTGAAAGGAAGTCTAGGCCTCGCCGACCTGTTACACTAGATAGCGTAAAGCTGTTTGATTTTCACTCCTTGGTTGTAAATCACATGGACAAGGCCCGGGTCATTTCCCTCTTCATCGGCGTGGTGCGCGCCGGCAGCTTCAGCCAGGCGGCGGCGGCCCAGGGCCTGTCCGCGCAGGCGGTCAGCAAGGCGATCCGCCAGCTCGAGGATCATGTGGGCGTGCGCCTGTTCCACCGCACGACGCGCAGCCTGGCGCTCACCGACGAGGGCCAGCGGCTCTATGAGCTGTCGCATCCGGGCCTGCGCCTGCTGGACGAGGCGCTCGAACAGGTGAAAGGCAGCCGCGACGAGGTCGACGGCCTGATCCGCATCGCCGCCCCGACCTCGCTCGGCACCCACCTGCTGGCCCCGATCCTGCGCAGCTTCCAGGAACGCCACCCGCGCGCGAGTTTCGACCTGCACCTGGCCGACCAGTTCACCGACCTGGTGGCCTCGAAGATCGATGTGGGCTTCCGGGCGGGGAATCCGCCGGAACGCAACCTGGTGGCGCGCCGGGTGGGCGCCATCGTGCTGAAGGTCTGCGCCTCGCCGGGCTACCTGGAGCGCCACGGGGCGCCGGCCGGGATGGAGGACTTGCTGCGCCACCGCTGCACCGGCTACCGCCAGGCCAACAGCGGCCGCCTGGTGCCCTGGGAATTGCAGGGGGATGGGGGCACGGTCTACCTGGACCTGCCCTGCGTGGCCAGCTTCAACACGACCGAGGCCGAAGTGGCGGCGGTGCGCGAAGGCATGGGCATCGGCCAGCTGGCGGGCTACCTGGTCGACGAGGACCTGGCGCAAGGGAAGCTGGTGCACCTGCTGCCCCAGCTCGACACCGGCAATGCCGGCATCTATATGTACTATCCGCAGCGCACCCACATGCCGTCGCGGGTCAGGCACTTCATCGACCACGCCTACGCCGCCGCGCGCCAAAGGCTCAGCGGGGAGCCGGCTGCCTGAGCTTGCGCTCGACGAAGGCCTGGAGTTCCGGCGACAGCGTGCCGCTCGCCAGCGCCTTCTGGAAGGCGCCCGTGGCGTCCACATGATGTTTCTCGGCCTGCAGCGAAATCCCCAGGCCCATCCACCACACGCCGTTGTTCGGCCCCGTGCGCAGCGCGGCCTGGTAGTGCTCGACCGCCTCGCGGTGGCGCTGTTCGCGCTGCAGGGCGCCGGCCAGGAAGGCATGGTATTCGCCGTTGCCCGCCGCGTAGGGCAAGGTACGCAGCAGGGTGTCGACCCCAGGGCTGCCGCGCTCCAGCTGCAGGCGCGCCATCAGCATCGCCATCGCCGGCTGGCGCGGATCGAGCGCCAGCGCTGCGCCGAGCTGGCGCATCGCTTCGTCGGGACGCCCGGCTTCGATCAGCAGGCTGACCAGCGTCTGGCGCGAGGCTTCGTGGCGCGGCTCGGCCTTGAGCGCGGCCTGCAGGCTGGCGATCGCTTCCGTCACCCGGCCATCCTCGAGGCTGGCCAGCGCGCGCCGGTAGGCGTTCTCGGCGCGCTGGGCCGCCGTGTCGACACGTCCGCTGCTCTTTACCGGTGCCACATCAGGAGCCACCGGCTTCACAACAGGCCTGGCTGCAGGCTTGTCCGCCCTCGCGGCAGGCTGCTTCGGCGCTGTCTTGACAGGCGCAGGCTCTTCTTCGGGCTGCGCTTCGGCAAGCGGCGCAGCGGCGGCATCCTGGCGCGGCGGCACGGGGAGTTCGAACGCCAGCGCCTGCGCCGGCTCGGCCGCCTTGGGCTGGATGGGAGCCGGCTTGGACGCCGCGGCCGCCACGGGCGCCGGCGCCGGCTGCTGGCCGAGCAGGCGCCAGCCGAGGAACCCGGCCGCGGCCACTGCCGCCGCCGCACCGGCCGCGATGGCCACGCGCTTCCACCGCAGGCCGCGCTCGGGCGGCAGCACCGGCCTGATATCGGAGGGCATGCCCGCCGCGCCCGGCTGGCCGGCGCGCGCGTCCAGGTCCTGCAGCATCTTGTTAATCAGGCTCATCGTGCGAACACCCATGCCAGGCCGGCGGCGGCCGCGAACGCCGCGGCGCCCGCCGCCAGCCAGGTCCAGATGGCGCGCCGCGCGCCGATCGTATCACGCGCGGCGGTGCTCACATGGCTGCCCGCCACCTGCTGCCTGCCCTGGCCGTAGCTGAGCATCATGGCCTTGTGCGCCATGATGTTGACCAGGCGCGGCACGCCGCCGCTGGCCTTGTACAGGCCGCGGATCGCCCCGCGCGTGAACAGGCGCGCGCCGCCGAAGCCGGCCACGCGCAGGCGGTGCGCCACGTAGTAGTCCAGGTCGTCGCGGCTGAGCGGGCCGAGGTGGTAATGGAAGGTGATGCGCTGGGCCAGCTGGCGGATCGATTCCAGCTCCAGCTTGCGGTTCAGTTCGGGCTGGCCGAACAGGACGATCTGCAGCAGCTTGCGCTTTTCGGTTTCCAGGTTGGTCAGCAGGCGCAAGGCTTCCAGGCTTTCGACCGGAATCGCCTGCGCCTCGTCCAGGCACAGCACCACGCGCTTGTCCTGGCCCGCCAGTTCGAGCAGGCGCCGGGCGATGGCCTTCAGCACCTGGTGCTGGCCGACGTCGCGCTCGAGCTCGACCTCCAGCTCGTCCGCCAGCGCCAGCATCAGGGTGCGCGGCTCCAGGTAGGGATTCGGGATATAGGCCGTCACGAAGCCTTCGCCCAGGGTGGCCATGAACTTGCGGCACAACAGGGTCTTGCCGGTGCCGACTTCGCCCGTGATCTTGATGAAGCCCTCGCCGCCGCGCGCCGCCACCAGCAGCGTATTCAGGGCTTCTTGCGAGCCCGGGCTGCCGAAGAAAAAGCTGGTGTCCGGGGTGATCCCGAAGGGCAGCTCGCGCAGGCCGAAGTGGGCTGCGTACATTACTTGCGCTCCCGCGTCCGCGGGTCCAGTTGCTCGATCCTGCGGCTGGCGTCCATCAGGTCCTGGCTCCAGTCGCTGGCGCCTTCGACGATGGTCGGCTTGATCAGCACCACCAGCTCGCGCTTCTGGTTGACGCGGTTCTTGTTGCGGAACAGCGCACCCAGCACCGGCAGCTTGTCGGCGCCCGGCAGCTGGTCGACATCGCCGGTCGAGGCCTGGCGCATCAGGCCGCCGATCGCGACCACCTGGCCGTTCTGGCCGCGCACGATGCTGTCCAGTTCCGAGGTGCTGGAGGCCGCCAGGGGCAGCCTGACCGTACCGGCCGTGCCGAGGTCGACATCCTTGTTCACCGTCGACACCTGGCTCACCGAGGGGTGGACGTGCAGCAGGATGTTGCCCTTGTCGTCGATCTGCGGGGTCACGTCCAGCACCACGCCCGAGAAGAAGGGCTGGACGGTCACGCTCGGGGTGACGGTGCTGCCGCTGTTGGTGGTGTTGATGGTGTTGGTGATCCCGGTGACGAAGAACTCGTCGGTGCCGATCTTGAGCACCGCCTTCTGGTTGTTCATCGCCGCCACGCGCGGGCTCGACAGCACGTGCACGTTGCCCTGCGATTCCAGGAAGGAGATCAGGGCCGCGAAGTTATTGGTCTGGAAGGCGAAGCCGAACAGCGAACCGGCCGCGGTGGCGGCGTTCGACAGCGAGAAGCCGGTGCTGGCGCTCAGGCCCTGGCCGTTGGCGATGATGGCCGGCTGGCCGCCGTCGCGCGGCAGGGGCGCCAGGTTGGCGCCCGGGCCGATCATGCCGCCCGACACGCGGTTCGGGTGCGAACTCTTGATCGAGGCGAAGGACGCCCAGTTGATGCCGCTCTGGAAGCGGTCGTTCAGCTCCACTTCGAGGATCTTGGCTTCCAGGATCACCTGGCGGTCGACCGCCAGCTGGG
>CAMPHU010000135.1 GCA_946886065.1 uncultured Massilia sp.
GCTCAAGAGGCAGACTTTGCGCGCCGCGCAATTGTCTGCCAATTTTTCTGCGGATTACACAAATAACCCACACAATTTCCTGTTCGCAAGCGGTAAAATTTCCTAATTCCAATGACTAGGGGAATTTTCCGATGGGCTCCAGAATCCCGCTTCAGGTCGAAGAACTCGACCAGGTCGTACCGACCACCAGCCGCAAGGTGTTCATTGCGGTCGACGAAAACGGGTTGCGCATCGGCGAAACCCACCCCAACGCAAAGCTGACCGACGCCCAAGTCGACGACATGCGCGAGAAGCGCGAGTCCCTGGGCTGGACCTACGACCAGCTGGCCGAGCACTTCGACGTCCCGTACATCACCGTCCAGAAGATCTGCACTTACCAGCGCCGCGCTTCGACGATCGCGCGCTGGAAAGTCCTGCTGCTGCATTTTCCGATTTCCCTTTCCAACACCGCGGAGGATCCACGATGAACGCCCAGCCCTTGAACGCCCCGACCACCAAGCCGGAACAGGCCACCTTGACGCCCGAGCAGCAGAAGGCCCAGGACGTGATCGACCGCGGCGACCACCTCAACATGCTGCGGGACTGCCTGCCCACGCTGCGCGCCGAGGTACTGGCCGCCGAGTTCATGCTGGCCGAGCTCACGCGATCGCGCGATGTGCAGCTGCGCAAGCGCAAGTTCATGAAGGCGGCCGGAAAGATCACCGGCGGCATCCCCCCGATGACCGAAACCGCGCTGCGCGTAGTGGCCAACTCGGCTCGGGCCTGATCCGCGCCGCCGTGACCGCCCATGCCTATCACCGCGAAAAAGCAGCGATTCGTCGATGAATACCTGGTTGACCTGAACGCAACCAAGGCTGCGATCCGTGCCGGCTACAGCGCCAAGACGGCACATTCGCAGGGCCCGCGTTTGTTGGAAGATGTTGACGTTGTGAAACTTGTGTCAAAAGCCATGGAAGAACGCTCCAAGGCGACACAAATCACCGCCGAGCGGGTGTTGAGGGAGGTCGGGCGCGTGGCCTTCTTCGACCCGCGCCGCTTGCTGAACGCCGACGGCTCCCCGAAGCCGATCAACGAGCTGGACGACGACACCGCCGCCGTGCTGGCCGGGATGGACATCTCCGAGGAATACATCGGCACCGGCGAAGACCGGCGCTTCGTGGGCTACACGAAGAAGGTCAAGCTGGCCGACAAGGTCGGCGCCCTGACGCTGGCCATGCGCCACTTGGGCATGCTGACCGACAAGCTGGAAGTGAAGGACGTCACCACCCGCGCCGACCGGCTGCGCCTGGCGCGCGAACGGAAAGCGAAGGCATGACCGAGGCCGAGCTCGAAGACTCCCTGATCGAAGACATGGCTGAGCTGTCGCAAGACCCGCTCGGCTATTGCCGTTACGCCTACGACTGGGGGAATGGCGAGCTGGCCGGGTACACCGGGCCGCGCGCCTGGCAGGTCGACATCCTGAGCGTGATCGGCGACCACCTGCAGGGGCCGAACCGCTTCCAGCCCCTGCGCATCGCCGTCGCCGCCGGCCACGGTATCGGCAAGTCCGCGCTGATCGGCATGCTCAGCGGCTGGGGGATGGACACCTGCGAGGACTGCCGCATCGTGGTGACTGCCAATACCGAAGGCCAGCTGCGCACCAAGACCTGGCCGGAAATCTCGAAGTGGCGGCGCCTGACCATCACCGAGCACTGGTGGAACGTGCCGGCCATGTCGATCTATTCGAATGAACCAGGCCGCGAGAAGAGCTGGCGCGCCGACGCTACGCCCTGGAGCGAGCACAACACCGAGGCGTTCGCCGGCCTGCACAACAAAGGCAAGCGCATCATCGTCATCTACGACGAGGCCTCGAAGATCGCCGACAAGGTCTGGGAAGTCACCGACGGCGCCCTGACCGACGAGGACACCGAGATCATCTGGATCGCCTTCGGAAACCCGACGCAATCCACCGGCCGCTTCCGCGAGTGCTTCCGCCGGTACCGCCACCTCTGGGTGACCCGCCACATCGACAGCCGCACCGTCGAGGGTACGAACAAGCAGTACCTGGACGAGTTCGTCGCGACGCACGGCGAGGACAGCGACATCGTGAAGGTGCGCGTGCGCGGCCTGTTCCCTTCCCAGTCGGCCAAGCAGTTCATCAGCTCCACCGACGTCGACGCGGCGCGCGCGCGGATCCTGCGCCCCGAGCAGTACGACTTCGCCCCGAAGATCCTCACCTGCGACCCGGCCTGGGACGGCGACGACATGCTGGAGATCGGCCTGCGCCAGGGCCTGCACTTCCAGATTCTGCGCACCATCCCGAAGAACGACAACGACGTCCACATCGCCAACATCCTGGCCAATCTGGAGGATCAGCACCAGGCCGACGCGGTCTTCCTCGACAACGGCTTCGGTACCGGCATCATCAGCGCCGGCCGCACCATGGGCCGCACATGGATCGGCGTCTGGTTCAGCGGTGAGGCGTCCGACCCGGGCTGCCTGAACAAGCGCGCGGAGATGTGGAAGTCTGCCCGCGACTGGCTCAAGGATGGCGGCGCGATCGACAAGAACGACCAGGTGCTGGCCGATGACCTGACCGGGCCTGAGACGGTGCCGCGCCTGGACGGCAAAATCCAGCTTGAGTCGAAGAAGGATATGAAGGCGCGCGGGCTACCGTCGCCGGGCCGCGGCGATGCGCTGGCCCTGTCGTTCGCCTACCCAGTGGCCAAGAAATCCCCGCTCGAGCGCATGGGCCTCGGCGGTGGCCGCCAGAAGGACCACGACCCGTACGCCAACATCTGACCGGGCCCGCGCTACAATCCCTGATCGATACGACATGGAGAGAGGGATGAACCTGGACGACTACGACACCGTCGACGAGCTGCCGGCGCCGCCGCGTAGGAGCATTCCGGAGGCAGACCGCGAACTGCTCGAGCTGGCCGCCCGGGCGATCGGCGCCGTCAGGGTCGAGGATGTTGAGGGCGAAAGCTGGGTCAACCTGCACTTCGTCGACGGATCGGTGGCATACGCCTGGAACTCGCTCATGCACAGCGACGACATGCTGAACCTCTCCGCGCTGCTTCACATCGACATCGCCTGGCTTGGCGACTCTGACGTCCTCGCGGATGGCAGCTCTTCGGAGCCGACCACGGAGAACCCCGCAGCAGCTGCGCGCCGCGCCGTCACCCGCGCCGCCGCCGAGATCTGGAAGGCAAGGCAGTAACCGGCCCCTATCTCTGCCAATCGACGCCGGCCTCGCGCCGGCTTTTTTACGCCCGCGCCGGTATACGTACCCGATAGCCCCCCTCATACGATGCTCGTCCATAGGAGGGGACCATGCTCACCATTCGCGAAATCCAAGCCGCCGAGCACATCGGCAAGGTCCAGCGCCTGCTGGCCGAGAACTGGGCCGAAACCGGCTTCGACTTCGACCTGTGTCCGGACGGCGAGATAATGCGCCGGCTGCAGGAAGCTGACCTGATGTTCGTCCTGGGCGCCTTCGACGATGGCGAACTGGTCGGCTATTCGTCGGCGCTGATCTCCCCCCACACCTATAACCCCTCGATCGTTTGCTGCAACAGCGACGCGCTGTTCGTGCGCCGCGCCTGGCGCCCGCGCGGCGTCGGCGCCAGGCTCATCCTGGAAACCGAGCGCGTGGCCAAGGAGAAAGGCGCGTCCCGCATGCTCTGGCATACCCGCGCCGGCACGCCGCTGGCCGCCGCACTCGAACGCAGGGGTTATGAACCCGCCGATGTCATTGTCATGAAGGAAATCTGAACCCATGGGTATCGAAACTGCACTGATCGCCGCCACCATCGCCAGCACCGCCGCCGCCGTCTACAACGGGAACAAGGCGGCGAGCGCCCAGAAGGACGCCACCAACCAGGCCACCGCCAACGCGAAGGAAACCGCCAAGGCTGCCGAGCAGGCGAACAACAAGGCCAACCAGAAGAAGCCCGACAGCGGTGCGCTGCTCTCGGCCAATCTCACGGCCGGCCAGAGCGGCCAGGCCAGCACCATGCTGACTGGCCCGGCCGGGGTCGATCCCAGCATGCTCACGCTCGGCAAGACCACGCTGCTGGGCGGCGGGGGCAGCTGATGACCCAGGCCACCACCCGCAACCAACTGCTGAACCGCTGGGGCATGCTCAAGCGCGAGCGCGCCAGCTGGTTCTCGCACTGGCAGGAGATCTCCCGCAACCTGCTGCCCCGCCAGGGGCGCTTCTTCATCGAGGACCGCAACCGCGGCGAGCGCCGGCACAACTCCATCTACGACTCGACCGGCACCAGGGCGCTGCGCGTGCTGTCGGCCGGCCTGATGGGCGGCGCCACGTCGCCGGCGCGGCCGTGGTTCCGCCTGAAGGTGAAGGATACCGAGATGATGAAGTCTCAGGCCGTGAAGCAGTGGCTGGACGACGTCACCGGCCTGATCCTGGCGGTCTTCCAGAAGTCGAATACCTACCGCGCGCTGCACTCCCTCTACAACGAGATGGGAGGCTTCGGTACCGGCGCCAGCCTGATCGTCCCCGACTTCCGCAATGTGCTGCACCACCACCCGCTGACGACCGGCGAATACTGCATCGCCACCGACTGGCGCGGCGAGGTGTGCACGATCTACCGCGAATTCCAGACGCCAGTGGGCAGTCTGGTAAAGGAGTTCGGCGCCGATAAGGTCAGCGCAACCGTGAAGGCGCTGTATGACCGTGGTGACCTGGACAGCTGGGTGACCGTCATCCATGCGATCGAGCCGCGCGCCGACCGCGACGCGACAAAGCTGGACCCAGCCAATATGGCCTGGGCCAGCGTCTACTTCGAACATGGCGTGAACGACGACCGGTACCTGCGCGAATCCGGCTTCAAGCGCTTTCCCGGCATCTGCCCGCGCTGGGATCTGGCCAGCGGCGACATCTACGGCAACAGCCCGGGCATGGAAGCGCTGGGCGACATCAAGCAGCTGCAGCACCAGAACCTTCGCCTGGGCCAGGGCATCGACTACCAGACGAAGCCGCCGCTGCAGGTTCCCATCACCATGAAGAATCAGCCCATGGACACGCTGCCGGGCGGGGTCAGCTACTACGACCCGGCCACCGGCGGCGGCAAGGGCGCGATCCAGAGCGCCTGGCAGGTGAACCTCGACCTGTCGCACCTGCGCCTGAACATGCAAGACGTTCGCCAGCGCATCGACGAGGCCTTCTACAAAGACCTGTTCCTGATGCTGTCGAACCTCGACAAGTCCGGAATGACTGCCACCGAGGTGGCCGAGCGGCACGAGGAAAAGCTGCTGATGCTGGGTCCAGTTCTGGAGCGCCTGGACAACGAGGCGCTGAGCCCCCTGGTCGACAACGCGTTCGACATGCTGCTGGCGGCCGGCGCACTGCCGCCGCCCCCGCCCGAGTTGCACGGCCAGCAGCTGGACGTCGAATACACCTCGGTGCTGGCGCAGGCCCAGCGCGCCGTGGCCACCAATGGCGTCGACCGCTTCGTCGGCAACCTGGGCACGATCGCCCAGATGAAGCCAGACGTGCTGGACAACTTCAATGCCGACGAGTGGACGAAGATCTACAGCGACATGCTGGGCGTGCCCCCGAGCCTGATCACCGCCTCCGACCAGGTCGCGATCGTCCGCCAGCAGCGTGCCCAGGCCCAGCAGCAGGCCGCCCAGCTTCAGGCTGCCGAGCAGGCATCCGTCGCAGCGCGCAACCTTGGCGCCACCCCAACCGACGGCGGCAACGCCGCCTCCGACGTCATGGGAATGTTCTCCCAGGGCTTCGGCCAATAACCCCACCACCCGAGAGGAACCCCGCCATGGCCAACCTGGCAATGACCCCCGAAGAAGCGAAAAGCGAATACGGCGCCGAGCCGACCGACAGCGACCTGCCGCGCTACCCGTACGGCCTGTCGATCTACCTGGACGACGACACCTTGAAGAAGCTGGGAATCACCGATCTGCCGAAGGTCGGCACCTCGATGCCGGCCACCATCACCGTCACGGTGACCGGTACCAGCCAGCGCGCGACCCAGTCGAACAAGGAAGGCGAGCAGATGCGCACCTGCGTCGACCTGCAGATCACCGACATGGACATCACCATGCCGACCAAGTCCGCCGCCGACGTCCTGTACGGCGCCAAGGGCTGACGCCCGCGTATACGTCCCATCCATGGCCGCGCCTACAGTGGCGGCCATGGATGACTTTGACCCCCTCGATACCGAACTGCAGCAGGCCCAGCGCGATGCCGAGGCGAAGCGCCAGGAGCTGGCCCGCAAGCAGGAAGTCGACGACTTCAAATGGCTGATGGCCGACCAGCGCGGACGCCGCATCGTCTGGCGCCAGCTGGCCGCCGCGGGCGTCTTCCAGTCCAGTTTCGACCCCACTGCCATGAATATGGCTTTCAACGAAGGGCGCCGCTCGGAAGGCTTGCGCCTGCTCGCGCAGGTGCATGAGCTGTGCCCCGACCTCTATGTGACCATGATGAAGGAGCAATCGAAATGCCAGGAGAAACCCTGATCACCGACGCGGCGCCGGCAGCGCCCGCCGCAGCCCCCGCCGCAGCAGCACCTGCAGCTGGCGCGCCGGCCACCTTTGACGCCGCGACCGGAAAGCCTGTGGACGATGGCGCTGCACCTGGTGCCAGCGCGGCGCCGGCCGGCGGCGAAGGCGGTGACGCCAACCAGCCGGGCGAGAAGACCCCCGAACAGAAGGCCGCCGACGAGGCCGCAGCAGCTGAAGCGGCCAAGGCCGCTGGCGCTCCCGAGAAGTACGAGCCCTTCGTCGCGCCGGAAGGTACCGCGATCGACGCCACCGTGCTGACCCAGTTCGAGGAGGCTGCGCGCGAGCTGAACCTGCCGCAGGACAAAGCACAGCAGCTGATCGACAAGATGGCGCCGGCGATGGCCCAGCAGCAGGCGGCGCAGATGGCCCAGCTGTCCCAGGACTGGCAGGCCGCAGCGACCGCCGACAAGGAATACGGCGGCGACAAGCTGGCCGAGAACCTGGCCTACGCCACCAAGGCCGTCGACACCTTCGCCAGCCCAGAGCTGAAGACCATGCTGCGCGACACCGGCCTGGGTAACCACCCCGAGCTGGTGCGCTTCATGGTCCGCGCCGGCAAAGCCATCAGCGAAGACAAGATCGTCACCGGCGGCGCGCCCGCCAGCGCGAACCGCTCGGCCGCCGAAGTGCTCTACGGCGACAGCGCCAAGAAGAAGTAATCCCCTCTCCGCGGCGGTATACGTACCGCCGCGCGCCTTATCTACTCTTCAGTTTCGCCGCAGCACTGCTCGGTATAAACCCCATCCACTGGAGAATCAACACATGGCACTTTTGACCGCTGGCGCCCTTACCCTCGCCGACTGGGCAAAGCGTCTCGACCCCGACGGCCAGGTGCCGAAGGTCGCCGAGCTGCTGTCCCAGACCAATGAAATCCTGGAAGACGCCGTTTTCAAGGAAGGCAACCTGCCGACCGGCCACCGCGTCACCATCCGCACCGGCCTGCCCCAGGTCTTCTACCGCATGATCAACCAGGGCGTTCCGACCTCCAAGTCGACCAGCACCCAGATCGACGAAGCATGCGGCATCCTGGAAGCCCGCTCGCACATCGACGTCGAACTGGCCAAGCTGAACGGCAATGAAGCGGCGTTCCGCCTGTCGGAAGACGAAGCCTTCATCGAGGCGATGAACCAGACCATGGCAGGCGCCATGTTCTACGGTAACCCGGGCACCGACCCGCGCCAGTTCCTGGGCCTGCAAACCCGCTACAGCTCGCTGAGCGCCGGCAATGGCCAGAACATCCTGGACGCCGGCGGCACTGGCTCGAACAACACCTCGATCTACTTGGTGGTGTGGGGTGAAAACACGGTGTTCTGCCCGTTCCCGAAAGGCTCGAAGGCGGGCCTGCAACACCAGGATCTTGGCGAAGAAACCGTCTACGACGCCAACCAGAACGGCTATCAGGCGCTGCGCGCGCTGTACCAGTGGAAGAACGGCCTGGTGGTCAAGGACTGGCGCTACGTCGTGCGCATCGCGAACATCAACGTGTCCGACCTGACCGGCCAAACCGCCACCCAGGCCGCTGCCGCAGCAACCGCGATCATCAACCTGATGATTCGCGCCATGGACCGCCCGCCCAACCTGGCAATGGGCCGCCCGGTGTTCTACGCCAACCGCACCGTCTACTCGATGCTGCGCGTGGCTGCCCTCAACAAGTCGAACAACGCCTTGTCGATCGAGAACGCCACCAACCAGTTCGGCAATGCGTACAAGATGACCACCTTCATGGGCATCCCGCTGCGTAAGGTCGACCAGCTGCTGAACACCGAGTCGCGCGTCGTCTAAGCGCTGCTCATTGAATAAGGAACCATAGACATGATCCTCGACGCAGCAATGCTCCTCTCCGGTTCGTACAGCGCTGCTGGCGTGCTGACCGGCCAAGCGGTGAACGGCGCAGGTTCCATCCTGTCGGCCAACACCATCGACATCGCGCCGCTGACCATCGGCGGTAACCAGGCTGCCGACATCGGCGTCGGCGAAGAACTGTACGTCGAATTCTCGGTGCTGACCGCACCGACCGGCGGTACCAACGTGCGCTTCCAGCTGATCCAGGCGGACGATGCGGCCCTGACCCAGAACGTTCAGGTCATCAACCAGACCGACGATCTGCCGATCGCCAACCTGCCGGCCGGCACCATCGTGCCGCTGCACTGGGACCCGGCAGCGCCGTATACGCCGAAGCGCTACGTGGGCGCGCGCTACGTGAACACCGGCGCGATCGCTACCTTCTCGGTGGCGGCCGCCGTCACGAAGAACGTCCAGACCCGCCAGACCAGCCTGAAGTCGGGCTATTCGGTCGCCTGATAAACCATGAAGCGGCGGGGGCCATGCCCCTGCCAACCTTCCCCTGACATAGGAAAGAACATGAACCGTCACCTCAAGCATTCGCGCCTCGGCGCTTCCATGATGGCCGCAGCCCTGATGGCCGGCTGCATGATCGAGGCCGCTGGCGCCGGCGAAGTCGGTGCACCGCGCCAGCCGGTCAAGTACCGCGTGAAGGAGAAATCCCTGATCGGCAACACGCTGTACGAAGCTGGCCAGGTCGCTGAATACGACGGCCTGCCGGCCGACAACCTGGAACCGCTGTGCGATGAAGGCCGCGCCCGCGCCGCCGAATACGAGCAGTCGAACAAGCAGCGCGTCGCCACCATGATCGCTGCCAATCAGGAAAGCGCAGTTGGCGATCCGGCCAAGTTCGCCGAGCAGTTCGCCAAGGCCCTGGCCGCTGAACGTGAAGAGCGTGCTGCGGAGCGTGAAGAGCATGCCGCTCAGATGGCCAAGATGCTCGAGCTGCAGCAGCAGTCGGCCACCCAGCTGGCCGAAGCAGCGAAGAACATGGCCACGCTGGCAGCAGCGCTGACCTCCCAGGCCACGGCGCCGGCAGCTGAAGCCGCGCCGCCAGCGGCGACCGGCGACGAGAAGCCGACCGAGAAGCCGGCCGGTAAAGCCAAGGGCTGATCCGGCGCTTCGCCAGCACCCCGACCATGACAAAGGGCGATCTCTCGGGGTCGCCCTTTTTTCTTTCCGGAGAACCGCATGTCATCTGAAGTAGAAATCTGCAACCTGGCTCTGGCCCATCTGGGCGACAGCGCGACCGTTTCCAGCATCGACCCGCCCGAAGGATCGGCCCAGGCCGAGCACTGCGCGAAGTGGTATCCGATCGCACGCGACTCGCTTCTGGAAATGCAGGAATGGGGCTTCGCGACCACGCGTGCCTTGCTGGCCGAACTGGTCAACCCGTTCCCGCAATGGGGCCATGCCTATGCGCGCCCATCCGACTGCCTGAAGGTGCTGGCGGTCCTGCCGGCCGACGCCACCAGCGACATCGCAACCGCGTTCCCTCAGGCCGGCTGCTATCCAGGCGTGGCGTCGCCGATGTGTACGGCCTACAGTCCCCAGGATTTCGCCACCGAGACCGAGGCCAGCACCGGGAATCAGATCATCCTCAGCAACCAGGGGAACGCCCTGGTGCGCTATACCCGCCTGATCACCGACACCAGCAAGTTCTCGCCGCTTTTCCGCGATACGCTGGGATGGTATCTCGCCAGCTACCTGGCCGGTCCGATCTTGAAGGGGGAAACGGGCATCAATGTCGGCCAAGCCATGCTGAAGATCGCCCTCGGAATGTTGAGCAGCGCTGCAGTCTCGAGCGCAAACCAGAACGGCCGCCAGCAAGTCCAGGCCTATCCTTGGAGCCGCTGACATGGGCGCCAACATCCGCACGTTCAAGACCAGCTTCAACGGTGGCGAGCTCACGCCCGAATTCTTCGGGCAGATCGGCGACGCGAAGTTCCAGACTGGCCTGGCGCTGTGTCGCAACTTCGTGGTGAAGCCACAGGGACCGATTGAGAACCGCGCCGGCTTCGGCTTCGTCCGCGAGGTGAAGGACTCGACGAAGGCGACCCGCCTGCTGCCCTTCACCTTTTCGACCACCCAGACTATGGTGCTCGAGGTCGGCGCAGGCTACTTCCGCTTCCACACCCAGGGAGCCACGGTGCTGAGCGCCGGGGCGGGCAGCGCTCCGTACGAGATTGCGAGCCCCTACGCCGAAGCAGACCTGTTCGATATCCATTTCACCCAGTCCGGTGATGTCCTGACGCTGGTGCACCCCAAGTACGCGCCGCGCGAACTGCGCCGCCTGGGCGCCACGAACTGGACTCTTGCGACTATCGCCTTCACGCCTCTAGTGCAGCCGCCTACCGGCGTCGGCGCGGTCTCCAGCGGCGCCGGCGCGCAATACGACTATTCCTATGTCGTCACTACCTTCTCGGCCGACCTGCTCACCCAGTCCGTGGCCAGCGCCGCCGGCACCTGCCAAAACAACATCTTCGCATCTGGTGCGAAGAACACGGTCACCTGGACGCCGCCGGCTGGCGCGGTACCGGGGAAGACCCAGTATGCGGTCTATAAGCTGCAAGGCGGTACCTACGGATACATCGGCCGCACGACCAATACTTCGCTGGTCGACGACAACATCGCCGCCGACCTTTCCCTGACGCCGCCAACCTACGACCAGGTGTTCCAGGCCGCCGGCGATTACCCGGCCGCGACAAGCTACTACGAGCAGCGCCGCGTTTTCGGGGGCACGAACAACGCGCCTCAGAAAATCTGGATGACCAGGTCGGGCACCGAGGCGGACATGTCGTATTCGCTGCCGACCAAGGACGATGACCGGATTGCCTTCCGCATCGCAGCGCTGCAGGCCAACACCATTCGCCATGTTGTTCCGCTGTCCGACCTGCTGGTGCTGACCAGCTCGGCGGAATTCCGGATCACATCGGTGAACAGCGACGCGCTCACCCCGAGCAGTGTCTCGGTGAAGCCACAGTCCTATATTGGCGCGAACAATGTGCAACCGGTCATCATCAACAGCAATCTGCTATACGGCGCAGCGCGCGGCGGCCATATGCGGGAGATGGCCTATTCCCGCGACGCCAACGGCTACATGTCCGGCGACCTATCGCTGCGCAGCATTCACCTGTTCGACGACTACGAGCTTGTGGACATGGCGTACGCGAAAGCGCCTATCCCGATTGTGTGGGCGGTCAGCAGCTCGGGCAAACTGTTAGGCCTGACCTATGTCCCCGAGCAGCAGGTCGGCGCCTGGCACCAGCACGATACCGACGGCATGTTTGAATCCTGCGCGGTCGTGGCCGAAGGTCGCGAGGACGTCCTGTACGTCGTCGTGCGGCGCCAGATCAACGGCGTGCAGCGGCGCTACGTCGAGCGCCTGGCGAGCCGCAAGTTCAGCGCCCTCGCCAACGCTTTCTTCGTCGACAGCGGTGCAACCTACAACGGCGCGCCCACCACCACGATCAGCAACCTGGGCTGGCTGGAAGGCAAGACCGTCAGCATCCTTGCTGACGGCGCCGTGCACCCGCAGCGCGTGGTGACTGCCGGCAAGATCACCTTAGACAATCCGGCCAGTGTGGTGCAGGTTGGCCTGGCCATCACCGCCGACGCCAAGACCCTGCCGCTGGCAGCCCAGATCGACAACGGCTACGGCCAGGGTCGCGCCAAGAGCGTCAACAAGGTCTGGATGCGCATGGTGTCTTCCAGCGGCATCTTCGCTGGTCCCTCGACCGAAAAGCTTGTCCAGTTCAAACAGCGCACTACGGAACCGTACGGCACCGCGCCCACGCTGCGCACCGACGAGATCGAAATCGACGTCAAGCCCGACTGGGGCAATGACGCCGCGATCGTCGTCCGCCAAGCGGATCCACTGCCTATCACCATCACTTCCATGACGATGGAAGTATCAATCGCAAACTGAGGAGAACACCATGGGAATCGCAGCAGGAGCAGCAGGACCAGCGCTGCTGGGCGCACAGGTGGCCGGGGCCGCGGCCTCGACCGTCGGCGCCTACTACAGCGCACGGTCACAACAGATCAGCGCACGTGGCGCCGCCGAGATCGCGGACATCAACGCTGGCCAATCGGAACTGGCAGCCCAGCAGGAGCTGGCGCGCGGGAATGCCGCCGTGGCCACCGCGACTCAGCGGGCCGGCCAGGTGAAGGGCGCCCAGCGGGCGGCGCTCGCCGCCAACGGCGTCGATCTCGGTACCGGCAGCGCGGCCGAGGTGCTGACGTCCACCGACCTGGCGAAGGAAAACGACATCAATACCATCACCGCCAACGCAGTGCGCGCGGCCTGGGGCCAGCGCATGCAGGCCACCAACTTCAAGAACGAGGCGCTGACGAAGCGCGCCGGCGCCGATTCGATCAGTCCTGGCATGGCTGCATTCACGTCGCTGCTCGGCAGCGCGACCCAGGTGGCCAGTAGCTGGTACACCCTCAACAAGGCCGGCGCAATCCCGGCACCGAAAGGAGCCTGACCCATGCCAACCGTTCCAACCTACAAC
>CAMPHU010000136.1 GCA_946886065.1 uncultured Massilia sp.
GTCGACGCGGGCGCGGGCAACGATACCGTGCGCGCGGGCGAGGGCGCGGACCTGGTCCACGGCGGCGACGGCAACGACCTGCTCGAGGGCGAAGGCGGCAACGACAGCCTGGTCGGCGATGCCGGGAGCGACCGCCTGGACGGCGGCCTCGGTGCGGACCGCATGGCGGGCGGCGCCGGCGACGACACCTACGTGGTCGACGACGACGGCGACCTGGTGGTCGAAGACGCGGGCGCGGGCATCGACCAGGTGGAAGCGGGCATCACCTACACGCTGACGGCGGAGACCGACAACCTGGTCCTGACCGGCGTGGCCGCCATCGACGGCACCGGCAATGAACTGGACAATATTATCGACGGCAATGCCGCCGGCAACGTGCTGACCGGCCTGGCCGGCAACGACACGCTCAACGGCGCCGCCGGCGACGATACCCTGCTGGGCGGCGAAGGCGTGGACCTGCTGGACGGCGGCACCGGTGGCGACGCCATGGCGGGCGGCAGCGGCGACGATACCTACATCGTCGACAACCTCGGCGACGCCGTGCTGGAGCAGGCCGGCGAAGGCATCGATGAAGTGAAGGCCAGCGTGGACCATGCGCTGGCGGCGAACGTGGAGAACCTGACCCTGACCGGCGTGCGCTCCATCAGCGGCGCCGGCAACGAACTCGACAACAAGATCGTCGGCAATGGCGGCAGCAACGACCTGTTCGGCGGCGCGGGCAACGATATCCTGGTCGACAACGCAGGCAACGACAGGCTCGACGGCGGCAGCGGCGCGGATACCATGCAGGGCGGCGCCGGCAGCGACACCTATATTGTCGACGACGCGGGCGACCGCGTGGTCGAGGCCCTGAACGGCGGCACCGACACCGTCGAGTCCAGCGTCGACCATACCCTGGCGGCGAATGTCGAGAACCTCGTCCTGACCGGCGCCGAGGACCTGAACGGCTACGGCAATGCGCTCAACAACATCATTACCGGCAACAGCGGCAACAACACCGCCAGCGCCGGCGCGGGCAATGACACCGTCAACGCGGGGGCCGGCAACGACGTGCTGGCCGGCGGCGACGGCAGCGACGACCTGAACGGCGAAGCGGGCGACGACCGGCTCCAGGGCGACGCCGGCAACGACACGCTGGACGGCGGCATCGGCGCCGACTACATGGCCGGCGGCCTGGGCGACGACACCTACGTGCTCGACGATGCGGGCGACCTGGTGGTGGAAGCCGGCGCGGCCGGCACCGACCTGGTCCAGTCCGGGATCACCTATACCCTGACCGCGAACGTCGAAAACCTGAACCTGAGCGGTACGGCCGACATCGACGGCAGGGGTAACGAACTCAATAACATCATCAACGGCAATAGCGGCGCCAACCTGATCGAGGGCCTGGCCGGCAACGACAGCCTGAACGGCAACGGCGGCGACGACCTGCTCTTCGGCGGCGAGGGCAACGATACCCTGAACGGCGGCCTGGGCAGCGACGCAATGCACGGCGGCAGCGGCGACGACACCTATATCGTCGACCATGCCGGCGACCTCACTGTCGAGCTGGAAGGCGAAGGCGCGGATACCGTGCAGGCCGGCGTCAGCTATAGCCTGGCCGCCAACGTGGAGAACCTGGTCCTGACCGGCACCGCCGGCAATGCCGGTACCGGCAATGAGCTGGATAACCAGATCACCGGCAACAGCGGCAACAATGCGCTGAGCGGCGGCGCCGGCAACGACAAGCTGGTCGCCAACGCCGGCAACGATCTCCTGGACGGCGGCGCCGGCGCGGACAACCTGGTCGGCGGCACCGGCAACGATACCTATGTGGTCGACGATGCCGGCGATACGGTGGTCGAGGCCGCCTCTGCGGGCGCCGATACGGTGGAAGCGAGCATCGACTACGCCCTCGG
Source organism: uncultured Massilia sp. (assembly GCA_946886065.1). The sequence continues at coordinate 1,899 of CAMPHU010000136.1, forward strand.
CGCCAACGTCGAGAACCTGGTGCTGACCGGCGCGGCGCTGAACGGCGCCGGCAACGGGCTCGCCAATGCGATCACCGGCAACGCCGGCGACAACCTGATCGACGGCGGCGCCGGCATCGATACCATGAGCGGCGGCGCCGGCAACGACACCTACATCGTGGACAACTCGGCCGACGTGGTCGTGGAAGCGCTCAGCGGCGGCCAGGACACGGTCCGCGCCAGCGCAAGCTACACGCTGGCCGCGAACGTCGAGCACCTGGTGCTGACCGGCACGGCCGCCATCAACGGCAGCGGCAACGCGCTCGACAACAGCCTGGCCGGCAATGCCGCCGCCAACGTGCTGGACGGCGGCGCGGGCGCCGACGCCATGGCCGGCGGCGCGGGTAACGATACCTACGTGGTCGACAACGCGGGCGACACGGTCGCCGAAGGCGCCGCGGAAGGCACCGACACGGTGCTGGCGAGCGCCAGCCACGTCCTGTCCGCGAACGTCGAGAACCTGACCCTGACCGGCTCCGCCGCCATCGATGGCAGCGGCAACGCGCTCGATAATGTCCTCACGGGCAATGCGGGCAGCAACGTCCTGGACGGCGGCGCCGGCAACGACAGCCTGGGCGGCGGCGCGGGTGCGGACCTGCTGCTCGGCGGCGCCGGCGACGACAGCTACCGCTTCGGCCGCGGCGACGGCAGCGACCGCATCGTCGATGCGCAGGGCAGCGACACGCTGCGCCTGGGCAGCGGCCTGGGCCAGGCGGACCTGGTTGCGACGCTCTCGGGCAAGGACCTGGTGCTCTCCATCAAGGGCAGCAGCGACAGCGTGGTACTGGCCGACTGGCTGGACCAGTCCAGCGTCAACCGCATCGTCTTCGACAATGGCGCCACGCTGGATCGCGCCGGCATGATCGGGCTGCTGGGCGACGTGCCGGTTGCGGTCGCGGACCGCATCGTGCTGGGCGAGGACGGCGGCGCCGCGCAGGTGGCGCTGGCCGACCTGCTGGCGAACGACATCAATCCGGCCGCAGGCCTGGCGGCACTGGGCGAATCGGCGATCGGCGCCCAGCTGTGGCTCGACGGCGGCACGCTGCACTACGACTTCGGCAACCGCTTCCAGGAGCTGGCGCAGGGCGAGGTGGCGCAGGACAGCTTCAGCTACACCGTGCGCGATGAACTGGGCCGCAGCTCCACCGCCCAGGTGACGGTCGAGATCGTGGGCGAGAACGACGGCCCCGTGGCCGCTTTCGACAGCGCCGCCATCACCGAGGGCGAAGCCGCGGCCGTAACCGGCAACGTGCTCGCCAACGACAGCGACGCCGACCGCGGCACCGTGCTGCGTGTGGCCCAGCCCGGCACAATCGCCGGCGCCTACGGCGTGCTCAGCATTGCCCAGGACGGCAGCTACAGCTACGTCCTGAACGCCATGGACGCCGATGCGGCCGCGCAGGCGGTCGATGGCGTCCTGACCGAGCGCTTCAATTATCTCGCCACCGATGGCATTGCCAGCGCCGACGCCACCCTCGAGATCCGGGTGACCCTGTCCAACCGTGCGCCGACCGCGGCGGACGACCAGGCGCTGGTGACGGAAGACGGCGCCGCGGCGAGCGGCAACGTGCTGGACAACGACCGCGACGCGGATGCCGGTACGGTCCTGCGCGTCGCCGCGCCGGGCAGCTATGCCGGCGCCTATGGCACGCTGGAAATCGCGCAGGACGGCAGCTACAGCTACCGGCTGAACGAAGGCGACGCCCGCGTGCAGTCGCTGGCGCAAGGGCAAAGCCTTGCCGAAAGCTTCGGCTATGTCGTCACCGACGGCGTCGCGCAGGCCTCTTCGGTGCTGGAAGTGCTGATCAAAGGGTCCAACGACGCGCCGGTCGTCACGGCCGACGTGGCCCAGGTGGCCGAAGACGGCGTGGTGGCCGCGAGCGGCAATGTGCTCGCCAACGACAGCGACATCGATGCCGGTACGGTGCTGGCCGTCGCCGCGCCGGGCAGCTATGCCGGCGCCTATGGCACGCTGGAGATCGCGCGGGACGGCAGCTACAGCTATCGCCTGAACGAGGGCGACGCCCGCGTGCAGTCGCTGGCGCAAGGGCAGACCGTTCTTGAGAGCTTCGGCTATGTCGTCACCGACGGCGTCGCGCAGACCGCTTCGGTGCTGGAAGTGCTGATCAAAGGGTCTAACGACGCGCCGGTCGTCACGGCCGACGTGGCGCAGGTTGCCGAAGACCGTGTCGCGGCCGCGAGCGGCAACGTACTGGCCAACGACAGCGACCCTGATGCCGGCGCCGCGCTGGTCGTCACCGCGCCGGGCAGCTATGCCGGCGCCTATGGCACCCTGGAGATCGCGCAGGACGGCAGCTATACCTACCGCCTGAACACGGCCTCCGCCGCGGTCCAGTCGCTGGCCGAGGGCGCCACGGCGGTCGACAGCTTCCGCTACGGCGCCAGCGACGGCAGCCTGACCGTGTACTCCAGCCTGGACATCGGCATCAGCGGCACCAACGACAAGCCGGTCCTGCAGGCCGACAAGGCATCCATCCTGGCGAGCCAGGACGCGGTGAGCGGCAACGTCCTGCTGAACGACAGCGATGTCGATGCGGGCACGGTGCTCGGCGTATCCGCCGGCGTGTTTGCCGGCCGGTATGGCGAGCTGACGCTGAGCCAGGACGGCAGCTACGTCTATGAACTCGGCGACTCCGCGGCGCTCCGGTCGCTGGGCCGCGGTGCGACCCTGGCCGAGCACTTCGACTACACGGCGACGGACGGCTTCGCGTCGCTGCTGGCCTCGCTCGATATCACGGTGATCGGCGCCAACGATGCGCCGCTGCTGATGGCGGCCCTGGCGGACAGGCACATCAATTTCAACAAGGCGTTTTCCTTCCAGCTCCCGGCCGGCAGTTTCGCGGATGCCGACCAGGGCGACACCCTGAGCTATTCGGCGACCATGGCCAACGGCGCCGCGCTGCCGAGCTGGCTGAAGTTCGATGCGGCCACCGGCACGTTCTCGGGCAAGGCGCCGAAACTGGTCAGCTCCTTCGAGGTGGTGGTGACGGCGACCGACCATGCGGCGGGCGCCGGCGGCAACCTGTCGGTATCGGATGCCTTCACGCTGTTCGTCAACCACGGCAACAACGGCATCGGCAACGGCGTCGACGCGCCGCCGCCGGGAAAGGAAACGGAAAAGGACGGTCCGGGCACCGCACCTGGCGGCGACGCGTTCGCGCACCTGGTCGGCAACCCGGAGTTCACCGGCGTCGACTACTGGCTGCGCTGATGCCCCTTGAGGGGGCGGGCGGCGGACGGCGCGGGCCGCCTGCCGCCCGCGACTTCAGACCGGCATCGGCCGGTTGCTGTTGAGGTCGAGGAAGCCGCGGATGATGCGGTAGGCCATCCACAGCCAGGCCACGCCCCAGACCAGCATCGCGATCGGGATCCCGATCAGGGTCACCCACATGATGCCGCCCAGGAGCATCCAGGCCAGGTACCACCAGAACGAACGGATCATCCAGGTATGGTGCGAATACACGATCGTACCCTGGGTATCCGGGCGCTTCACGTAATTCACGATCAGGACCAGGATCGACAGGGTGCCCACCGAGAAGAAGAAGGTGAGCGCGTGCACGACGTACAGGATGCGCGCGAACTGCTTGGCGTTCTCGACACCCTGTTCAAAGACGAGTTCCTGGGACATGGCGTCCTCCGTGTTGGGTTCAGTTGACCGAATGATAATCGATTCGGGCTATCCAGGGCGGGTTTGTGACTGCACCCAGGCGACCAGCCGCCCGGCGTCCATGGCGCCGGACTGGCGCGCCACTTCGCGCCCGCCGCGGAACAGGGCGAGCGTGGGGATGCTGCGGATGGCGAAGCGCGCCGCCAGGTCCTGCGAGCGCTCGGTATCGACCTTCAGCAGGCGCACCATCGGCTCCAGGCGCTGCGCGGCCTGGGCGTAGGCGGGCGCCATCATCTTGCAGGGCCCGCACCATTCGGCCCAGAAATCCACCAGCACGGGAATGTCGTTGCGCGCCACGTGCTTCTCGAAGCGCGCGCTGTCGACGTCGAGCGGACGCGCCGTGAAGATCGGCCGGGAACACTTGCCGCAGGTGGGTGCATCCTGCAGCCGCGCCTGCGGCATGCGGTTGACTGCGTCGCAGTGCGGACAGACGACGTGGAGCGGGTCACTCATCGGTATCTCCTTGAACGGGGTGAGTGACCGTATTGTAAGGCGATCATGGCCGCCGCGCGCCGCATGCGCCTCCTGCAGGACCAGGCCGCCTTCCACGCGGGGGACGGCGATGCGGACGAGCCGGATCGCGTCGTCCGGCATCGGCAGTTTCAGCAATGCGCCGCCATGGCTGAGCATTTCGTAGAATCGGCATCGAGAACACTTTCGATCGACCGATGACCAAGAAACAAGCCGGCAGCTTGCTGGTGGGATGCGCGGGCTGGAACCTCTGGAAAGAGCATGCCGCACCCTTCCCGGAGACAGGCAGCCACCTCGAACGCTACGCGGCCGTGTTCCCGGCCGTGGAAATCAACTCGTCCTTTTACCGTCCGCACAAGCCCGAGACCTATGCACGCTGGGCCGATTCGGTGCCGGAGGCCTTCCGTTTCGCGGTCAAGGTGCCGCGCGCCATCACGCACGATGCGCGCCTGCTCGAGGCCGGAGCGCAGCTCGAGAAGTTCGCGCGCGAAGCCGGCAAACTCGGCGAGAAGCTGGGCTGCCTGCTGGTGCAGTTGCCGCCCAAGTTTGGATTTACGGACGAGCCTGCCAGGACCTTCTTCGGCCAGTTGAACGACCTGTTCGGCTGCATGGTCGCCTTCGAGGCGCGCCATCCGAGCTGGTTCTCGGACCCGGCCACCGAACTGCTGCGCGAGCGCCGCGTCACGCGCGTGATCGCCGATCCGCCGGCCGGCCAGCCCGGCCCGCACGTCCCCACCAGCGAGGACAATGTCTACGTGCGCCTGCACGGCGCTCCGCGGATCTACTACTCGCGCTACCCGGCCGAGACCATCGCCGCCGTGAGGGCCGATCTCGACGCGCAGATCGCCCAGGGCCGCAGCTGCTGGTGCATCTTCGATAACACGGCGGCCGGCGAATCGGTGCCGAACGCGCTCGAATTGATGCACGGATAGTTCATGCAGGGATTTGATGAAAGTGCCATACTAATTCCATGGTTACCGCAATTTTTAGTTTCCACGAAGAGCTGAACGATTTCCTGCCGCGCGAGCGGCGCGGCCGCACCTTTGCCTCGGAATGCGCGCAATCGGCGACCACCAAGCACATGATCGAGGCCCTGGGCGTGCCGCATACCGAGGTCGAGGCGGTGCTGGTCAACGGCCAGGAATGCGGCTTCGACCGGGTGCTGAAGGATGGCGACCGGGTCTCGGTCTATCCGCGTTTCGAAGTCCTCGAAGTGGCCCACGGCAGCGCCCCCGAATACCGCTCGCCGCTGGAGCGCCTGCGCGAGCGGCCGCTGGCGCGCATGCGCTTCGTGGCCGACGCTCACCTGGGCGGCCTGGCGCGCCTGTTGCGCATGGCCGGCTTCGACACCCTGTACGACAACCACTACCACGACGACGACGTCGAGGACATCGCCCAGGACGAGGACCGCGTGGTGCTCACGCGCGACCGCGAGCTGCTCAAGCGCCGCACCATCATGCACGGCTGCTACATCCATTCCCTCGATCCGCCGGAACAGCTGCGCGAGCTGTTCGAGCGGCTCGAGCTGGCGGACGGCGCACGCCCGTTCAGCATCTGCCTGCACTGCAATGTGCCTCTGCGCGCGGTCGCCAAGGCCGACGTAAGCGACCGCCTGCCGGCCTCGGTACGCGAGCAGCACGAGGAATTCACGACTTGCGAGCGCTGCCTGCGCGTCTACTGGAAAGGCTCGCACTACAAGCGCATGAATGCGCTGCTGGCCGCCGTGGCCCGTCCCGGCGCGGATGCGCTCGACCGCTTCGCCGATGTAGAATCGCCTGAGGTAAACGACCACCATCCTTGAGCGTGCGCGAATCCGCTACTCCGTTGCCATTTCCCATCCGCGTGGAATGCCCGCCGGGCGCCTGCGTGTGCGACCGCGACCGTGTCCTGGCCGACCCGCAGGCCGACCACCGGCCGCTCGCGCTCACCCGCCAGCAGGAGCAGAAGCTGCTCGCGCGCATCGAGCACGTCGCCAGCTACGAGGACCTGCGGCATGTGCAGGGTCTGATCCGCAAGAACCTCGGCGCCGAGCTGCGCATCGAGCCCGGCCCCAACGAGGTGCGGACCGTGCGCGGCATCCTGATCGTGCTCGAAGATCGTCCCGGGCTGTGCAAGAAGGTGCGCCAGTCGGTGCCGGCGGCGGTGCGCCGGCTGCTGGGCGAGCGTCCCGAGATCGCCTACGCCATCCTCGACGCCCACGATCTGTTCGGCTCCTCCTGAACAGCGCAGCACATTCGTCCAAGGCAGGCCCGGCTTGGCTCTTATACAATGATGCCAGGGCGGCAAGGGCCGCCGTGACCAACACTGGAGAAGAGCATGTCGGGCTACAGCATCAACATCGAAGCGAAGACCCTCGCCGGAAACAACTTCCGCGAAGTCCTGTACACCACCCAGCGCAGCCAGCTGGTGATCATGACCCTGCAGCCGGGCGAGGAAATCGGCGTCGAGCGCCATGAAGGCCACGACCAGTTCATCCGCGTGGAAGCGGGCGAGGGCGTGGCGCTGCTGGACGGCGAAGAGCACAAGCTGGAAGACGGCGTGGCGGTCGTGATCCCGGCGGGCACCGAGCACAACGTCATCAACACCTCGAAGAGCGAGCCGATGCGCCTGTACACCCTGTACACGCCGCCGGAGCACCCGGATGGCATCATCCACGCCAACAAGGCCGAGGCCGACGAGTACGAGCGCCAGCACGGGCACTGAACGGGTCTGCGGACGTAAAAAAGCCGGCGCGGTGCCGGCTTTTTCACGTTTGAATGGTTCAACGCCAATGATAGGGCCAGCGCGTGCCGATATGGCCGCCCCAGCCGCGGTGGTGGCCCCAGCCGCGGCCGAAGTTGAAGCCCAGGCCGATCGAGATCGGCGGGTAGGTGTAACGGGGCCGTTCGACGTACACCGGCTGCGGCGCATAGACCGGCTGCGGCGCGTAGACGGGCGACACGGTGGTCGGGGTCGAATAGGTGACCACCGGGCCGCTGGTCGTGGCCGCGGCCTGGCCGCTGGCGGCCGCGCGGGCGCCCGTACCGAGCGGGACCGGAGTAACCGATACCACTTGCCACTGGCTCGGATCGGTCGTCGACCCGTAGCCCCGGTTGGCGTAATTGGGGTGCTGGGTTGCGCAGCCCGCCAGCGTGGCGAGCGACGCAATGATGATGGCATGCTTGTTCATGGCGGTCCTCCTGATGCTTGCATCATAGATGTTCCTCCGCCAACGCGCAGTGTGCATTACAGCTTGTTACACCTGGGCCAACATCAGCGCAGCCAGCGCCAGCAGGGCGGGAAGCGTCTGGATCAGGAGTATCCTCCGCTGGACCGTGGCCGCGCCCCACACGCCGGCCACCGCCACGCACAGCAGGCCGAACACCGCAAAGGCCCGCGCGGTGCCAGGATCCGGATGCAGGAATCCAATGGCGAGCGCGGCAGCCAGGAAGCCGTTGTAGCAGCCCTGGTTCGACATCGCCGGCGCCAGGATCTCGGCCTGCTGCTCGCTCAGGCGGAACACCTTGCGGCCGCGGCTGCGGAACAGCACCGTCTCCAGCAGGAAGATGTAGACGTGGATGAGTAGTACCAGACCCATCAGGATATTTGCCGCCAGCGCCATGCTCGTCCTCCGCTCGAAAAACTGTATTGTACGGTAGCGCTATTGTCAGCCGGGGAAGTGATAGTTGGTGAGCCTTGGGCTTCCCGGGCTTCCTATACTGACCGGTCCACAATCAGGAGACGTGATGAAACGACCACTTGGCGCTGCCATCCTCGCCGCCGGAATCTTGTCTGCCGCGGGCGCCCCGGCCTGGGCCCAGTCCAGGGCCGACCACCGCCAGCAGATCGAACACATCGTCGAGACCTTCCGCAGGTCGATCATCGACAAGGACAAGGACAGCTTCCTGAAGCTGTTCCTGCGCGAAGACATTACCTGGTCCGCCGCCTTCACCGATGCGAGCATCGACCGCATGCACGCCCGTGTGCTCGCCAAGGATCCGTCCAAAGCCCGTCCGCCGAGGCACTTCAGCAGCACGCCCCGCAAGTTCATCGAGGGTATCGCCTCGGACCCCGCACCGCAGGAGGAAACCTTCTCGAACGTGCGCATCGAGACCGACGGCGAGGTGGCCCAGGTCTGGTTCGACTACAGTTTCATGGATGGCAGCTACCGCGCCAACTGGGGCAAGGAAGCCTGGCATCTGGTGCGCACCGATGCGGGATGGAAGATCGCCTCCGTCGTCTGGTCGATGGAGACCAATCCGGAGCCGCCTCCGCCGCCGAAACCCAAGGCCTGAGCGGCGCTCGGTCCGCCGACCAGCCCGGCGCTCAGCTTGCGGCCAGGGTCGCCAGCTGGCCCAGGGGCACGCAGGCCGCCATTGCCTGGTAGCCCGCGTCGCCCGGATGCAGGTGGTCGCCGCTGTCGCAGGCGGCGCGCATCCGTTCCGGCGCCTGCGGATCGCGCAGGGCCAGGTCATAATCGGCCACCAGGTCGAAGGCGCCTGAGCTGCGCACCCAGGCATTCGCCGCCTGGCGCGCCGCCTCGCGCGCCGCATTGAAGTACACGTGGCCGCCGAAAGGCGGCAGCGTGCCTCCCATCACCGCGATGCCGCGCGCATGCGCGCGCTCGATCAGTTGCCGGTAGCCGGTGGCCAGCTCTTCCGTGCGTACCGGGCTCGACGCAGGACTGTAGAGGATGTCGTTGGTGCCGATGAGCACCGCCAGTGCGCGCACGCCGGCCGTGGCCAGCACGTCGCGGTCGAAGCGCTCGAGCAGGTCGCGTCCCGCGAGCGGCATGCTGCCGTCGTCGAGCAGCAGGCGGTTGCCGCTGATGCCCCGGTTGACCACGGCGAAGGGCCCCATGGCGCCCAGCTCGGCCTGGAAGCGCCGCGCCAGCCAGTCCGGCCAGCGCCGGTTGGCGTTGCTGGTGCTGCCCACGCCGTCGGTCATCGAATCGCCCACCGCGACGATCACCGACGCGAAACGGTCCGCGTCCACTTCCGCCAGCAGGGGCCAGGAGCCGAGGGTGCGCTGGACCGGCAGCGCGGTATCCGCCGTGTGGTCGCCGCTGGTCGACACATAGCTGGTCTGGCAGGCGGCGCCGTGCATGGTGGTCAGCGCGGCCGATCCGGGCAGGTACAGGCTGACCGCCAGGTCGGCGAAGGGGCCGACCGACAGCTCGACCGGATCGGACAGCGCAGGCGCCCCGGCCGGGATGGTGATGGCGGCGCGCCCGCCGAAGCCCAGGGCGCGGTTGGTGCCGGCAACTACGCTGGCCGCGCTCGCGCGCAGGCCGATGCGGGCGGCGCCGATGCGCAGCGGCGTACCGCCCATTTCGTTCGACAGGCGGATGCGCAGGCGGCCGGCGCCGATCCCGGTGCGCACGATCAGGCGCAGGGTCTGGCCGTTGAGGGTCAGCAGGCTGCCGGACGGCGGCGGACCGGCCGGCGCGCAGCCCCAGGCGGCGTACCACGGAGCGGGACGCGCGGACTGGGCCACGGCGGGCGGCGCGGATGCCGCGAGGGCGCCGGCCAGGGCGGGCACGCCCACGAGCACGCGGCGGCGCCCGGCATCTGGAACTGCATGATTATCGGAAAGGGAGGCGCGTTTCGCCCTGGTGTCCATGGCTGGCTCCTGTCGGTGGACGGGCGGCACGGTACGGCCGCGGATTCACCTTAGCCCAGCGGCGCCGGGCTTCCAACAGGAGCATGCACAAGGCTTGCGCTGCCTCGTACGGGCGTTTCCCGCGCTTATCCCTACTGTGGCGCGAGGATGTTCAGGAGCCCGTCCAGGCCCGAGAAGTTCAGCGCCACGCTGGCCTGGGCGCGCACCACCGGCTTGGCGCGGAAAGCCACCGACAGCCCGGCAATCCCCATCATCTTGAGGTCGTTGGCGCCGTCGCCCATCACGATGGCATGGGCCGGCGAGATGCCCAGCTCTTCACACACGCGCTGGACGGTGCGTTTTTTTTCTTCAGCATCCACAATGCCGCCGACCACCTTGCCGGTGAGCTTGCCGTTCGCCACCTCGAGCACGTTGGCGTGGGCAAAGTCGAGCTTGAGGCGCTGCTGGAGGCGTTCGGTGAAGAAGGTGAAGCCGCCCGAGACCAGCAGGGTCTTGAGCCCGGCCGCCTGCACCGCCTGCAGCATGGCTTCGCCGCCCGCCGAGATGCGCAGGCGCTCGTCGTAGACGCGCTCCAGCGCGCTCGCTTCCAGGCCCTCGAGCAGGGCCACGCGGCGGGTGAGGCTGGCGGCGAAATCCAGTTCGCCGCGCATCGCGGCCTCGGTGATCTCGGACACCTGGGGCTTGAGGCCCTGCATGTCGGCGATCTCGTCGATGCACTCGATCGTGATCAGGGTCGAGTCCATGTCCATGGCCACCAGGCCGAAGTCGCGCAGCGTGCGGCCGGGCTCGATGAAGGTGGCGTCGATGCCGGCGTCGAAGGCCGCTTGTTCCACCTGCGCCTTCAGTTCGGCGCTGAAGGGGACGGCTTCGCAGCGCAGGGCATGGGCGTCGATCGTGTGGGCGCGGGCGCCGCCGGCCAGGCGGGCGATCGCGGCGAGCGTGTCGGGGGCGGCCTGCGGCCCCTGGAGCACCAGGTTCATGGTCATCATGGGATTAAGCGAGCAGTTGTTTGATAGTCTGTTTAACCTGGTTCACGCGCGCCTGCAGGTCCGGCATGCCGGCGGTGATGCGCAGCTTGTCCTGGCCGGCCAGCTTGATGTGGCGGTTCTTCTGGATCAG
>CAMPHU010000137.1 GCA_946886065.1 uncultured Massilia sp.
CTTCCGTGTCGATCTGCCGGCAGGCAAGACCCTGAGCTCGGTCCTGACCCCGAACGGCAGCTCGGACTACGACCTGTACGTGTACAACAGCGCCGGCACCCTGCTGGGCAAGAGCGAGAACGGCACCGGTTCGGTCGACAGCTACAACACGACCAATACCGGCACCGGCACCCTGGCCCGCTATGTGCGCGTGGTGTACTACAGCGGCGGCACCGGCTCGACCAGCGGCACCTACACCCTGAAACTCACCTGGTAAGCCTGTTCGCCCTGCCGGCGACGGCAAAGTGACAGCGAACGCGCGGCCTTGGCCGCGCGTTTTTTATTGCACGCCGGCATGGCAAGCGGGCCCAGGATATTCAATTGTTACGGGCAATATTTTGCGAATTTAACGTTTGTCCGAAGAAACGATGTTTTTCAAAAATATGTGATTTTTGGTGTGGCGAAACCACCGAATCCGCTGCGAATTCGGCTGCGTTACCTCTTCCTTTCGCGATACCCTGCACCGTTCTCATCCAGGCGTACAGCGGCCTTGTCGCTGACGACACCAAACCTTAAGGAAGACGATGAAGCGTGCAATGCATCCGGTAATGTTGAAACTCTGTGCAGCGGTCTCGCTGGCGGCGGCCTCGGTCTCGGCCGTGGCAGGCGCCGGCAACGGTAACGTGGTCCCGGGCTTGATGGACACCGACCGCATCATTGTGAAATACAAGGACTCCATGCCGGCCGCAGCCGCCAACGGCCTGGCCAGGGCCGCCGCCATGAGCGGCGAGCGCAAGGCCAGGCTGGACCGTGCCGGCCAGCAGTTCGGCATGACCGTGAGCGAAAGCCACACGATCTCGACCGGCGCCCACGTGTTCAAGCTGAACGGCAAGCGCGGCCTGAAGGACGTGCAGGCCCTGGCCGCCGAAATGATGGCGCGCGATCCGTCGATCGAGTACGCGGAACCGGACCGCATCATGACCCACATGGCGACCGCGAATGACCCGATGTACAGCCAGCAGTGGCACTACACCGACACCACCGGCGGCCTGCGCCTGCCGACCGCCTGGGACAAGTCGACCGGCAGCGGCGTGGTCGTGGCCGTGATCGACACCGGCTACCGCCCGCACGCCGACCTGAGCGGCCAGTTCCTGCAGGGCTATGACTTCATCCGCGACACCTTCATCGCCAACGACGGCAACGGCCGCGACAGCGACGCCAGCGACCCGGGCGACGCCATCGCCATCGGCGAGTGCGGCAATGGCCAGCCCACCCGTGCGCAAAGCTCCAGCTGGCACGGCACCCACGTGGCCGGCACCATTGCCGCGCGCACCAACAACAGCACCGGCGTCGCCGGCGTGGCCTACAACGCCAAGATCGTTCCGGTTCGCGTGCTGGGCAAGTGCGGCGGCTATACCTCGGACATCGCCGACGCCATCAACTGGTCGTCGGGCGGCGCCGTGACCGGCGTGCCGGCCAATGCCAACAAGGCGCGCGTGCTGAACCTGTCGCTGGGCGGCAGCGGCGCCTGCGACTCGACCACCCAGGCCGCGATCAACGGCGCCCGCTCGCGCGGCGCGGTGGTCGTGGTGGCGGCCGGTAACAGCGCAATGAACGTCAGCAATTCGAACCCGGCCAACTGCGCGGGCGTCGTGGCCGTGGCGGCCACCGGCAAGACCGGCGCCCGCGCGTCCTACTCGAACTACGGTGCCCTGATCGACGTCGCCGCTCCCGGCGGCGATGCCGGCTATTCGGTGATCTCGACCCTGAACTCGGGCGCCTCGGCGCCGGCCTCGGACAACTACGCCGGCTACCAGGGCACCTCGATGGCGACCCCGCACGTGGCCGGCACCGCTGCGCTGATGCTGGCCGTGAACCCGGCGCTGACCCCGGACGAGATCGAGTCCAGGCTGAAGTCGAGCGCGCGCGCCTTCCCGGTGGCTTGCTCGGGTTGCGGCACCGGCATTGTCGACGCCACCGCCGCCGTGAACGCGGCGCAGGGCGCCGGCGCCGGCGCGGCCCTGATCGAAGCCGAGGCGAACAACAGCATGGCCGCCGCCAACCTGGTCACCGCCAGCGGCAGCACCCTGACCGGCTACATCGGCGGCAGCACCGACACCGATTACTTCCGTGTCGATCTGCCGGCCGGCAAGACCCTGTCGTCCTACCTGACCCCGAACAGCACGGCGAACTACAACATCTATGTGTACAACAGCGCGGGTGCGCTGATGGGCCGCAGCGTGAACGGCATCGGCGTGGTAGACACGGTGCACTCGGCCAACACCGGGACCACCACCTCGACCCGCTATATCCAGGTGCAGTACTACAATGGCAGCACCGGCACCGGCAGCGGCGGCAAGTACACGCTGAAACTGGCCTGGTAAAGCCTGCCTGTCACAGCGAACGCGCGGCCTTGGCCGCGCGTTTTTTTTGGGGCCGGCACTCAGGCCAGGGTCACGCTGCCGGCGGCGCCCTGGCGCGTCATCTTGGTGTAGGGACACAGCCGCTCGGCGCTGCGCACGAGGCCTTCGGCCAGCTGGCGCTCCACGCCCGGCAGGGTGATGAGGACGTCGGCGGTCAGCATGGTCAGCCCATCCATCGGATCGCGCCCGAAGGCGACCCGGACGTCGACCCGCGCGTCCGCGATCTCCATGCCGGCGCGCGCCGCCAGCAGGTGCAGGGCGCCATGGAAGCAGGCGCCGTAGGCGGCGGCGAACAGCTGCTCCGGATTGGTGCCGCTTCCCGGTCCGCCCAGTTCTTCCGGCAGGCGCAGCGCGATCTCGAGCCGTCCGTCGTCCGAGCGCGCCACGCCGGAAGCGCGCCCATGTCCGCTCTCGCCGCCGGTGACCGCGACCGTGGTCGTGTACAAGGGCAGGAAGTGCTCGCCCCGGTAGCGCTCGAGCAGGCTGGCCGGCGGCGGCTTGAGCGGACTCATCGGCCTATGCCTCGACGGCGCGTTGCTGCTCCAGCCAGCTGTCCAGGCCCAGCTTGCCCAGGCGCGCCTCGCCGGCCGGCACCAGGGTGCCGTCCTCCAGCCTGGCGCCGAAGTAGCGCGCGTCTTCGTCGGCCACGACCTTGCGCGTATCGCCGCTAGCTGCCAGGTAGCGCTGGACCAGCTCGGTCATGCGCTGGCGTTCGGGACCGGCGATCTCGACCACGCCATTGACCGGCGCGTCCAGCGTGCAGTCGGCCATGGCCAGGGCCACGTCCTCGGCCGCGATCGGCTGCAGCCAGGCCGGCGACAGGTGCACGGTGTCGCCCTGGGCGCCGGATTGCGCGATGCCGCCCAGGAACTCGAGGAACTGGGTCGAGTGCACGATGGTGTAGGGGATGCCGGATTCGCGGATCAGCTTCTCCTGCAGGATCTTGCCGCGGAAGTAGCCGCTCTCCGCCAGGCGGTCGGTGCCGACCACGGACAGCGCCAGGTGATGCCGGACCCCGGCGCGCGCCTCGGCGGCCAGCAGGTTGCGGCCCGAGGTCCCGAAGAAGTCGAGCACCGCCTGGTCCTCGAACGAGGGCGAGTTGGCGACATCGACCACGACCTGGGCACCGGCCAGCGCCGCGTCCAGGCCCTCGCCGGTGAGGGTGTTGACGCCGGACGCGGGCGAGGCGGCCAGCACCTCGTGGCCGCGCTCGCGCAGGATGGCGACCAGCTTGCTGCCGATGAGGCCACTGCCTCCGATAACGACGATTTTCATGATGTGTTTCCTGTAGAGTGCCCCGGTGCGCCGCGGCCGCCGTGTGCGGATATCGCTGGAACCAGTGTAGGCAAGGCCCGGGGAGCCCGGTAGGTCCGTCCAGGGCCGCGCATTGTTGTGCGCCGCGCACCAATGCGGCCGGCGCTCAGGGGAAGGCGAGGCTGTCCAGGCAGTGCAGGTCGAGGGCGCGCACCTGCAGCGTCATGTCGTCGACGAAGACCCGGATGCGCGCCGGCAGGTGGCGCCGGCTCTGGTAGCACAGGTAGTGGCCGCGGTCGTCCGGCGCATAGGGCGCCAGGCAGGCCAGCAGCCGTCCGCTGCGCAGGTATCCGCATGCCTGGTAGCCGGCCAGCTGGGCCAGGCCTTCTCCCGCCAGTACGGCGTCGAGCACCAGGCCGGCGTCGTTGAAGCCGAGCGAGGAAGGCGGCAGCATGCGCCGTACCTGGCCGTTGACCTTGAACTCCCACTCGCAGCTGCGCCCGGCCGCGTTGAGGAAGTGGACGCAGCGGTGCCGTTCCAGCTCATCGACCGTGTGCGGCATGCCGTGGAGGGCGAAGTACTCCGGGGTGGCGCACACCAGCATGTGCATCGGGATCAGCTGCCTGGCGATCGCCTGGCTGTCGTCGAGGCGGCCGTCGCGGAAAGCCACGTCGATGCGGTCGGCGATGAAATCGGGGGCACCGTCGTCCAGCACCAGGTCGATGCCGATCTCCGGATAGCGCGCGCGAAAGCCGCGCAGCAGGGGCGCGACGACCTGGCGTCCGAAGCCGGCCGGGGCGGCTACCCGCAGCTGGCCGCGCGGCGGGCCGGCGCGCAGGTCGCGCATGTCCTCCACCGCCTGCACGATGCGCTCGACGCCGGGCTTGCAGCTTTCATAGAACAGCGCCCCTTCGCCGGTGAGCGAGGTGCTGCGCGTGGTGCGCAGGAACAGGCGCGTATCGAGCTGGGACTCGAGCTTCTGCACGCTGCGGCTCACGGCCGAACGGCCGATGCCGAGCCGTTCCGCGGCCCGCGCGAAGCTGCCTTCGTGGACCACCGCGATGAAGGCCAGCACGCCGGCATAGGTGGTCGCGAAGCTCGACGCCAGCGCATCGCCGCGCTCGCGCACCGCTTGCCGCACCGGGCTGCCGCCACCGGCCTGGACCGCCACCATCTCCATCTTCATCCTGTTCCTCCTGCCCCGCCCCGGCGGCGCTCCACAAGGACATCGTAGTCAGGCCAGGGTGGACCGGCAATGACAAAAATCCCCGCATTCATGCCACCAGGATTGGTGCCTGGCGTGCACCGCTGTGCGGCCCTGCGCAGGCCTACCGGGAAGCGGGAGCCCTTCCTACACTGCTCCTGTCACATGACAACACACGACAACAGGAGAACCTCATGTCCCAGCGCATCAACTACATGGAACAGTCGCCCGAACTGTTCAAGAAATTCCTCGACTTCAACCTGGCGATCAAGCAATGCACGATCGAGGAAAGCCTGCGCGAGCTGGTCGAGATCCGCGCGTCCCAGCTGAACGGCTGCGGCTTCTGCCTCGACATGCACGTCAAGCAGGCGCGCATCCACGGCGAACGCGAACTGCGCCTGCACCACCTGGCGATCTGGCGCGAATCGACCCTGTTCGTGCCGCGCGAGCGCGCCGCCCTGGCCTGGACCGAGGCGCTGACCCGCCTGCCGGAACAGGGCGTGCCGGCTGAGCTCTACGACCGCGTGCGCGGCCAGCTGTCCGAGAAAGAATTGTCCGACCTTACCTTCGTCGTCATGGCCATCAATGCCTGGAACCGCGTCAACGTCGCCTTCACGGTGGTGCCGGGTTCCTATGATGCGGCCTTCGGCCTGGGCAAGGCCAACCTGTCCTAGGAGGTCCCATGTCTTTCGCAACCAGCATGAGCAGCGCCCTGGCCCTGGCGGCCGGCGTCCTGCTCGCCCCGCATACCGCGGCAGCGCCCGCGGAGCCGGTCACGGTCACCACCCTGATGACCAAGGCCCTGGCCGAGAATCCGGGCAAGGAAGTCCTGATTATCACGGTCGACTACGCGCCGGGCGCGGCCGACCCGGTGCACCGCCACGATGCGCCCGCTTTTGTCTACGTCCTGGAAGGTTCGATCGTGATGGGGGTAAAGGGCGGGAAGGAACAGGTCGTGAATGCCGGCCAGCTCTTCTACGAGGGGCCGCAGGACCTGCACACGGTCGGCCGCAACGCCAGCAAGACCAAGCCGGCCAAGTTCCTGGTGTTCCTGGTCAAGAACGCGGGAAAACCCTTCTTCATCCCCGTGAAGTAGGGAAGATCACAGGTGCTGGCGGCGCCAGGCGCTGGGCGACTGGCCCAGGTGTCGCATGAAGCTGGCGCGCATTCGCTCGGGGTCGCCGAAGCCGCATTCCTCGGCGATCTGCTCGAGCTTGCGGTCGGACTGCTGCAGCAGGCGGCGCGCCGCCTCCAGGCGGAACAGCTCGATCGCCTTGGCCGGGGTGCGCCCGGTCCTGGCGCGGTAGACGCGCGCGAAGTTGCGCGGGCTCATGCAGGCCTGGCCGGCCAGGGTCTCGACGTTGAGGTCGGCGCTGGCCAGGTGGGCGGCGATCCAGCGGTGCAGGGCGTCGAACTGCACGCCGTCGCCGGCCTGCAGCGCCAGCTGGGCGCTGTGCTGGGATTCGCCGCCGGCGCGGCGCACGTGGACGGCGAGTTCGCGTGCCACCAGCATCGCGATCTCGTTGCCGTGGTCGGCCTCGACCATGGCCAGCGCCATGTCGATGCCGGTGCTGACGCCGGCCGAGGTCCAGACCGGGTCCTGGCGCACGAATACCGCTTCCGGCTCCACCCGCACGCTGGGGTGCAAGGCGGCGAGGCGCTCGCACAGGGCCCAGTGGGTGGTGGCGCGGCGGCCGTCGAGCAGGCCGGCCGCGGCCAGCAGGAAGGAGCCGGTGCAGACCGAGGCGATGCGCCGTGCGTCGCTGGCGCGCAGCCAGGCGACCAGGGGCGCCAGCTCGTGGATGGCCGTGACCATCTCGGCGGTGCCGGGCACCAGCACGGTGTCGGGCTGGAGTTCGGGCGCGTCCAGGCTGGCGGTGGCCAGCACGGTGCCCTCGGCGGTCTCGACCGTGTTGCCGCCGATGCTGGCGGTGACCAGGGCATAGCCGGGCAAGCCGCGCGGCTTCAGGTGGCGGTTGGCGCACCAGAACACCGTCTGGGCGCCGGCCAGGTCGAGCATGCAGGTGCCGGGGTAGACGGTAAACACGACCTGCCGCACGGCGTGCGCAGGGGAAGGGGGAAGAAGGGCGTTCATGCTTGTCGGACTCTGGGCGGGGGCCGGGAAGGGCCTGCTTTTTTCATTATAGGATTTCCCGGGCGAGCTCCAAGCTCATCCGTAAGAGGGATGCGGCTGTTTGCTTGCAACAATTCAGGATTCAGTCGATACTGTATGCAATTACAGTAGTGTGCCCCGGTCTGGGGCGGCCTCGAGTGAACGCCCCGGTCCGAAAAATCATCCATTGCGACTGCGATTGTTTCTACGCATCCGTCGAGATGCGGGATGACCCGTCCCTGCGCGGACGGCCGCTGGCCGTGGGTGGGCGGCCCGACCAGCGTGGCGTGATCGCCACCTGCAACTACGAGGCGCGGCGCTACGGCATCCATTCGGCCATGGCCACCGCCCAGGCCATGAAGCTGTGCCCGGACCTGCTCGTCATTCCGCCGGCGATGGAGAAGTACCGCATCGCCTCGCGCCAGATCATGGACATCTACCGCGACTACACCGAGCTGGTGGAACCGCTCTCGCTCGACGAAGCCTATCTCGACGTCAGCGATTCCCCCCACTGCAAGGGCAGCGCCACCCTGATCGCGCAGGAGATCCGGCGCCGCATCTTCGAGACCGTCGGCATCACCGCCTCGGCCGGCGTGGCGCCCAACAAGTTCGTGGCCAAGATCGCCAGCGACTGGAACAAGCCGGACGGCCTGTTCCTGGTGCGGCCAGGCGAGGTGGACGCCTTCGTGGCCGCGCTGCCCGTGAAGAAGCTCTATGGCGTGGGCAAGGTGACGGCGGAAAAGATGAACCGCCTGGGCGTCCAGACCTGCGCCGACCTGCGCGGCTGGAGCATGGACCGGCTGCACGAGCACTTCGGCAGCTTCGGCGCGCGCCTCTACGACCTGTCCCGCGGCATCGACCACCGCCCGGTGAACACTTCGCGCGAGCGCAAGTCGATCAGCACCGAGGAAACCTATACCCCCGACGTGCCCGACCTGCCGGCCTGCCTGAAGCTGCTGCCCGAGCTGGTGGAACACCTGCTGGGCCGCATCAAGCGCGCCGGCGCCGAAAAATTCATCAACAAGCTGTTCGTGAAAATCAAGTTCGCGGACTTCCAGCAGACCACGGTGGAGTGTGTTGGCTATGCGCCACATATTCCAACCTACGCCCACCTGATGGAAACCGGCTGGCTGCGCGCCGCCAAGCCGGTACGCCTCCTCGGCGTCGGCGTGCGCCTGAGCGAGGCGGAAATCGTCGAACAGCTGCGCCTGTTTGACGACCTGACAACATAAAAATTTTTTTGCGGCATTAACACTGGGCATCAGCGTAGAATGTCGTTCCCTTGAAATACTGAAACAATCGGATAACAGCGTATGTGGTTCAAGAATCTCCAGATTTATCGCCTGCCCGCTCCCTGGGCATTCAACCCGGAACAGATGGAAGAAGCGCTCCAGCCGCAGGCGTTCACGCCTGCCAGCAGCAACGAGCTGCTGCGCCAGGGCTGGGATTCGCCGCGCGGCAATGGCAAGCTGGTCCACGTGGTCAACAAGCAGATGCTGATGATGCTGGGCACCGAGAAGAAGCTGCTGCCTTCGTCGGTCATCAACCAGGTGGCGAAGGCCAAGGCGGCCGAGCTGGAAGAGCAGCAGGGCTTCCCGCCGGGTAAGAAGGCGATGAAGGAGCTGAAGGAACGCGTGGCCGACGAACTGCTGCCGCGCGCCTTCTCGATTCGCAGCAACGTCTGGGTCTGGATCGACCCGGTCAACGGCTGGCTGGTGGTGGACGCCGCCAGCCCGGCCAAGGCCGACGACGTGATCAAGCTGCTGCTCAAGGCGGTCGACCGCATGCCGCTGGAATCGCTGCGCGTGCAGCGCTCGCCGGTGGCCGTGATGACCGGCTGGCTGGAAGCCGACGAAGCGCCGTATGGCTTCACCATCGACCAGGACACCGAACTGCGCGCCACCGGCGAAAGCCGCGCCGCGGTGCGCTACGTGAAGCACACCCTGGAGCCGGACGACATCCGCCGCCACATTGCCGCCGGCAAGCAGTGCACCCGCCTGGCCATGACCTGGAACGACCGCATCAGCTTCGTGCTGACCGAGTCGCTGGCGATCAAGGGCGTCAAGCCGCTGGACGTGATCAAGGAAGGCGAGGCGCCGACCTATAGCGACGACGAGCGTTTCGACAACGACATCGTGCTGATGACGGGCGAGATGGCCAAGCTGCTGGCCGACGTGGTGGAAGCCCTCGGCGGCGAAGCCAAGGCGTAATCGTCTCCCGATGTGCCGGCGGTCCTGCCGCCGGCGCACTCACTTCCCGGCCGCGAGCTCGTCGCTCGTGGCCGGTTCCTTGCCTGCGCCTTCCGGCTGTCCATCCGAATAGGTCGGCCCTTGCCGGTGCTTGTGCGGCGCCGGCTTGCCCTCGAGCGGCGGCAATCCCCTGGCACGCTCCAGGTCGACGCCGGCAATCTCCGCCACCCGGCGTGCATACTCCTCGTCGCAATGCCACAGGTGCCACACCATGCGCAGCTGTATCGGCTCGGGACATTTCCTTAAATCGCCCCCGACGTTGTTCACCAGCTCGTCGCGTTCCCAGTCCTCGAAGCTGCGATAGCGCGCGCCTGCCTGCCCATAGTCGTCGGCCGTGCGGCTGGTCTGGTAGCGCCCCAGGTGGCCTTCGACGTACTGGTGATAATCGTGGGCCGGCTGCGGCGCTTCCTGGTAGCCGCCCATGATGCTGGGCTCGTAGTTGATGTGCTTGTCCTCGCCGCGGTTGTCGACGTAATAGGTCATCTGGCCGTCGCGCTGGTTGGTGCGCGCCATCGCGTTTTCCTGCGGAGCATTGATCGGCAACTGGAGGTAGTTCGCGCCCACGCGGTAGCGCTGGGTGTCGGAATACGACAGGGTGCGGCCCTGCAGCATCTTATCGTCGGAAAAATCGACGCCGTCCACCAGCACTCCGGTGCCGAAGGCCGACTGCTCGGTTTCCGCGAACACGTTGTCCGGGTTCTTGTTCAGCACCAGGCGGCCCACCGGCAGCAGCGGGAAGCGGTCTTCCGGCCAGCGCTTGGTGTCGTCGAGCGGGTCGAAGTCGAGCTCGGGATGCCCGCCGTCGCTCATGAGCTGCACGCAGAATTCCCATTCCGGAAAATCGCCCCGATCGATGGCGTCGTAGAGGTCGCGCGTGGCGTGGCTGGTGTCGTGGGCCTGGATCTCGGCGGCTTGCGCGGCGGTCAGGTTGCGCACGCCCTGCCTGGGTTCGAAGTGGAACTTGACCAGGTGGGCCACGCCCTGGTCGTTGACCAGCTTGTAGGTGTTCACACCCGAGCCTTCCATCTCGCGATAATTGGCCGGGATGCCCCAGGGGCTCTTGACCCAGGTGACCATGTGCAGGGCTTCCGGATGGCTGCAGATGAAGTCGTAGAAGCGCCAGGGTTCCTGCTGGTTGGTGACGGGGTCGGGCTTGAAGGCGTGGATCATGTCCGGGAACTTGATCGCGTCGCGGATGAAGAAGACCTTCAGGTTGTTGCCCACCAGGTCCCAGTTGCCTTCGACGGTCTTGAACTTGATGGCGAAGCCGCGCGGATCGCGCGCCGTCTCGGGCGACTCCCTGGCGCCGATCACGGTGGAGAAGCGCACGAACACCGGGGTCTGTACGCCGGTGTCGTTGAGCACGCGCGCCCGCGTGTACCTGCTCGCGGGCTCATCGCCGATCTTGCCGTAGGCTTCGAAGTAGCCATGGGCGCCGGTGCCGCGCGCATGCACCACGCGTTCCGGAATCCGCTCGCGGTCGAAGTGGGTGATCTTTTCGATGAACTGGTAGTTCTCGAGCGTGGCCGGCCCGCGCTCGCCGACGGAACGCATGGCCTGGTTGTCGCGGACCGGGTGGCCCTGGCGGGTGGTCAGCGTGGGTCGCTGCTCGCTCATGGCTCTCTCCTCTTTCAGGGTGGGAGAGGGCAGTATAGGAAAGGCAAGCGAAGGGCAGCGCGCGGCTGCCCCGCGGAAAAGGCTGGCTTACAGCTGCTGGAACACGCCGGCGGCGCGGTTCTTCTGGACGTTATCCCATGGGAAGACCTGGCCGTTCATGGCGACGTAGACGCCGGCCGGCAGGGCCTGGGCCACACCGCAGGCGAAGCCGAGGTTGAACAGGGCGTCCGAGTTGGCGATCTCGTAGGGGATCATGGCGCCGGTCAGCACGATGGTCTGGCCGAGATTGGCCGCGCCCAGCACCGCCGCGGTTTCGCGCATGGTGTCGGTGCCGTGGATGATGACGATGGCTTTCTCTTGCGCAGCCTGGCAGGCGGCCAGCACGCGCTGGCGGTCGGCGTCCTGCATGTCGAGCGAATCGAGCAGGGGCAGCACGTCGAGCGCGACGGGGATCGTCATGCGGCTGCGCTTGATCACTTCGGGCAAATGGCTGTCGGAGAAGCCGAGCACGCCGTTCAGTTCGTTGTAATGCTTGTCGAAGGTGCCGCCGGTGGCGATGAGTCGGAGAGTCATATCGGTTTAATGAAGGTTTATCAATGCAGTGAAAAAAGCTCGCTCATGATAGCCGCAAACGGGTATGTATCCGTGTGTGACTGCGCTAGAATCGTTCGGATCGGATGAGTACACTGATTCCCTTGTTTCCTTCCTTGCTATTTTTTCCATGAAAACCGTTGCTCCAGGAACCGTCATTTTCCACCGCCATCGAGGCTATGGCGTGATCACCCACGTCAACCTCCTGACGGGCTGGATCACGGCGCGTTTCGGCAGCGAATCGCGTCCGCTGGACCTGAACCTGTCGAGCGACGAGGTGCAGCATGCGGACGGCGAACCCATCCTGTTCCGCCGCACGCCGCCGGACCGCATGCCGCATGCGCGCCTGATGGCGGTGGTGCGCGAGCTGCACAAGGCGGGCTACCAGAAGCTGTACCTGTATTCCTGGCCCAAGCCCTCGGGGCTGCACTGGCGCTGGCATTTGTTCACCGGGCCGCGCAACTGGATGCAGCGTACCTGGCGCGAAGGCTGGTATGGCTCGGGGGCGGATTACAACAACAATCCGGTGATGGGCTGGGGCGATGTGCCGGGGGCGACGACGGATGAGCTGATTCATGCCTTGGCGAAGTTCGATCCGCAGGGGCTGGCGCAGGCGCTGGGGAGGGACGAGGATCATACGGCGTGGTTCGCGCAGGCCTGCGAGCTGCTGCTGCCGGGGTACATGTACAGCCTGAACATGGAGCGGCCGGCGGGCGGCGGGTTGATCGAGGCGCCCTTGGTGCCGGTGGTGCCGGTGAAGGCGGGCTTGAAAGCGTATACCGGGCCGGATATCGGCTGGCCGCCGGGATGGGCCGGGTTGTGGACGGGCACGCATGTCATGCCGGCGCGTAAGCTTAATCTGACGGGGGAGCCGGAGCTGCGCTAAGTTGCTGGTGCAATCACGGGTTATCGCTGCGGTGCGAACTTGGGTCCCCGCCTTCGCGGGGATGACGTTATTAAGATACGGACCACAATAGCTATCGTAGTCGGTATCTTTTGAACGTCATCCCCGCACAGGCGGGGACCCAAGTCTGCAAGCTGACCAATAACGTCACCTCTTACCCAAGGCCTCCGGATTCAAGATGTTATCCGGCTTCCCTTCAGCAAACTTCAGCACATTCTCGAACGCGATCTGGAAATAGATCTCGTAGCTATCCTTTTCCACATACCCCAGGTGCGGCGTCGCCAGCACCGTTGGAATACGCAGCAACTCCGCATCCGCCGCCAGCGGCTCGCTGGTGAACACATCCAGCGCCGCCGCCCCCGGCCGCCCCTTGCGCAGCGCGTCCTCCA
>CAMPHU010000138.1 GCA_946886065.1 uncultured Massilia sp.
CGGCGCGCAGGTAGTTCACTTTCTGCACGAATTCGGTCATGCCGAAGTCGGCGTTGTTGAATACCTCGAAGCCGACCGCGCCGTGCAGCGGCACTTCCTTGTCCATCAGCGCCAGGCGGGTCTTGTAGACCAGGTTGCGCGGCACCAGGATGGTGTTGCCGCCGTCAGTCAGCTGGTAAGGCGTCTTCATCTTGTCCAGTTCGGCCGTCATCGCGGCCGCGTCGCGCGGGGCAAGGTCGGCGAACAGCACCTGGTAATCCGGACGATAGGCCCACCACGCCAGGGCGCCGACCAGCACCACGATCAGCAGCACGCCGGCGGCGATCCCGGTGCGGGCGCGGCCGTCGAGGCGGGCCCATTTCGATTGCATCGATTCCAATGTCTACTCCTAGACCTGCATCCGCATGACTTCCTGGTATGCGTCCAGCAAGCGATTACGTACCTGGGCCAGCAACTGGAAGGACAGCTTGGTCTCTTCCATGTGGATCATGACTTCGTGGAGGCTGGCGACCTCGCCCGCGGCGAGCTTCCTGACTTCGTTGTCGGCCTCGATCAAGCTGGTGTTCACCGCGCCCAGCTCCTGGGCGAACCAGGCCCCGAAGCCGGCCGGCTGGGCCACGCCCGCGGCCGGCCCGATCGCGGCGGGCAGCTCGGCGCCGATGGCGGCGATGGCTTCGATGCTCATCCCTGGCCTCCGATCTCGAGCGCACGGGCCGCCATCGCCTTGGCGGCGCTCATGGCCGCGACGTTGGCTTCGTAGGCGCGCAGCGCGCTGTTCAGGGTCAGCATTTCGGCCGTGTGGTTCACGCCCGGATAGGCAACGAAGCCCTTGCTGTCGGCATAGGCGTGGCCCGGCTCGTAAACCATGCGCGGCGCCACCGGCTGGGCTTCGACGCCGGCGATCTCGACCCCGCCTCCGCGCAGCGCGGCCAGCCGGCCGAACTGCTGGGTGAAGCTGAGCGCCGCCGGGCGCGCCAGCACGCGCAGCGGCTGGTAGACCTGGCCGCCGCTGGCGGCGGCGGTGTTCATGTTGGCGATGTTGGCGGCGGTGAGGTCGAGCCGCATCTTTTCCAGCGCCATGCCGGTGGCGCTGACGTGGAAGGCTGCGTGGTAGTCCATCAGCGCTTCCCTTCGTTGATCGCGATGCTCATCAGCGACAGGTGCTTGTTCAGCGCCTTGAGCAGGGCCTGGTGGTGCAGCGTGTTTTCCGACAGCTGGGCCATTTCCTGGTCGAGCTCGACGGTGCTGCCGGCCGCCAGCGGCGCGGCGTACTCGAAGCTCGGGCGCAGGTCGGCCAGGCTGGCCAGCGAGGGCGCGGCGATCTTGCCGGCGCCGTCCGCGAGCGCGGCCAGGCGCTGCTCGAAACTGACGCCGATGCGCTGGTAGCCGGGCGTGTTGGCGTTGGCGATATTGTGGGCGATGGCTTGCTGGCGCATTCCGGCCGCGTCCAGTGCCAGGCTGAGCAAGGCGCTTGTGTTGCTGTCGATGATAGAAACCACTGCTGTACTCCTGCTGAAAAACAAGGATGCGCGGCGCCGGCGTGCCGGCTCCGCCCGGGCGCTACGCTTACTGCACGATCAGGTCCGCATGCAAGGCGCCGGCCGCCTTCACCGCGCGCAGGATCGAAATGATGTCGCGGGTACTGGTCTTCAGGCGCGCCAGCGACTGGACCAGGTCGGCGACGGTGGTGCTGTCGGCCGCCACGAAGCCGGCCTCGTTGCGTTCGTCCACGCTGACGCGGCTGTTCGAGATCGGCACCGAGGCCACGCCGGGCCCGGTCTGGCGCACCAGCAGCGGCTGCGAAACCGAGTTGTCGGTGATGATCGAGACCCGCAGGTCGCCGTGCGAAATGGCCACGCGCGCGATGCGCACATCGCCGCCGGACACCACGGTGCCGGTGCGTTCGTTGATCACGACGCGCGCGCGCCGGTCCGGTTCCACCATGACGTTCTCGATATCGGTCATGAAGTCCGCCAGGCGGCTGCGGCGCCCGTCCGGCACGGCGATCTCGACGCCGCCCGCGTCCTGGGCCACGGCCAGGCTTGCGCCCATGCGCGCGTTGATGGCGGCGGCGACGCGGCTGGCGGTGGTGTAGTCCGGCTCGGCCAGCACGAAAGTCACCGTCTCGCCGCCGTTGCCCGATGCGCTGCGCATCTCGCTGCGCACGCCCACCTCGATGGTCGCGCCGGCCGGGATCGAGGCCACCGTCGGGTGGTTCTTCTGCACCACGTTGCCGTTCATGTCGTACTTGTAGCCGCCCACCGACAAGGGGCCCTGGGCGAGGCCGTAGATCTTGCCGTCCGGGCCCTTCAGCGGCGCCAGCATCAGCGCGCCGCCCACCAGGCTGCGCGCGTCGCCGATCGAGGTGACCGTGACGTCGACCGTGTCGCCGGCGCGGGCGAAGGGCGAAAGCACGGCGGTGACCATCACCGCGGCCACGTTACGGCTTTGCACATCCTCTGCCGCGATGGTCAGGTCGAAGCGCGCCAGCATGTTGGCGATCGACTGGCGCGTAGCCTTGTTGCGCGCCGAGTCGCCGGTGCCGGCCAGGCCGGTGACCAGGCCATAGCCGGTCAGGGCGTTGTCGCGCCAGCCGGACATCTTGCCGAGGTCCTTGATGCGCATGCTGTCCGCTTGCGGGGCGGTGGCGGCCGCGGCCGGCGCGCACAGGCAGGCGGCCAGCAGCAGGGTCCAGATCAGGCGGAAACGTCGCATCGGGTCACACTCCGAACCAGGTCAGGAAGCGCTGCCACCAGGCCGGCCGCTGCTTGTCGGACAGGTCGCCCTGGCCGGCGTAGCGGATGCGCGCGTCGGCCAGGCGGCTCGACAGGACGATGTTGGTCTCCGACACGTCCTGCGGACGCACCCTGCCCTCGACCGAGATGCGCTGGGTTTCGTTGTTGATCTCGAGCGTCTGTTCGCCGCGCACGTGCAGGTCGCCGTTGGCCGCGATCGCCACGATGCCGACCGTGATCTGGGCCAGCACGCGGCCCTGGCGCTGGGTGCTCCCGCGCCCGTCGCTGACGTTGCTGGAGCGGATGGCGCCGGCGAAGGAGGTGTGCGGAGTGCTGGTGCCCAGGCCCACGCTGGCGTCGCGCGCGGCGCTGGTGTCGGCCGTGCTGCTCGCGCTCGCGTTCTCGTAGACCATCACCGTCAGCAGGTCGCCCGGCCGGCGCGGACGCAGGTCGGAGGTCATGGACTGGAAGGTATTCGGCTTGTACAGGCTTTCGGCGCCCGCGCCCTGGATCGCGGCCGCCAGCACCAGCGGGCAGCAGACCAGGCAGCGAATCAGATGACGATGCATGTCGGTTTCCTTGTTTATTCGATGACCACGGTGCCGGCCGCCGTCAGGCGCCCGGTCAGGGTGTCGCTACTGTGGCGGGTGCGCACCGCCACCTGCTGGCCCGGCGCGGCCTCGGCCTGGACGACCGCCTCGACGTCGATGCCGATGCTCCCGCTGCGCGCCTGGAGCAGGACCGTATCGCCCGGGAATACCGTGCCGCGGGGCGGCACCTGCGCGCGCGCCAGCACCTGGCCCGCCTGCAGCGCGCGGCGCATGCGCCAGCCGGCCTGCCCCGCCGCGTCCACCGGCTGGGCATCCAGGCCGGCCACGTTGATCTCGCGCACCTCGAAGTCGTCCGGCCCCGCCAGGCCGCCGGCCGCCAGCGGGCGGCGCGCCAGGTAGGCCGGGCGCTGCCAGGTGAAGCCGACCGGCACCACCACCGAGCGCTGCACCCGCCCCCCGACCAGCAGGTCGAGCCAGACCGGGGTGCGCGCCGGCAGGCGGGCGGTATCGAGCGCGCGCGCCTTGATGTCGTAGGCGCCGGTGATGATGTCCACGTCGCCCGGCAAGGATTCAGGGGCCGCCTGCAGGCCGGGATGGCGCGGCCCGTAGGCGGCCAGCACGGCGCCGACCGCGGCCTCGCCCAGCAGGCTGCCGGCGACGGATTGCGAACGGCGCTGCAGGTTCACGCTCTCGGCTCCGTTCCAGGCCAGCGTTTCCGGCGGTCGCGGCAGGCGGCGCCGGATCAGCAGCGCGATCTGCACGCGGCTCAGGCGCTCGACGGCGTTCACGCGCGGCGCGGCGCCCAGGTCCAGCGCCGCCAGCGCGGGTGAGGCGCCGGCCGGCAGCACGGCCACGTCGCCGAGCAGGATGCGCGGATGGTCGAGCTGCACTTCCTGCCGCAGCGTGAGCGCGAGCGCCGGGGCGCCTGGCAGGCTGGCGGCGGCGCCGAAAGCGGGCGCGAAGGCGATGACGCATGCGAGCAGGCGCCGCACCCTGCGGGCGAAGAAGAAGGACATGGTGGGAAAATTCGCTGGGGTCGCTTAATGCACCGGCTTATTTGCGCAGGTTGTTGCTCATCGCAAGCAGCTCGTCGGAAGCCTGGATCACCTTGACGCTCGATTCGTAGGCGCGCTGCGCCATCATCAGCTCGACCATTTCCTCGACCAGGTTGACGTTGGAGGCTTCCACGAAGCCCTGCGCCAGGGTGCCAAGGCCATCCTCGCCGGCACGCCCGGCGATGGCTTCGCCGGAACCTTCGGTCGGCTGGTACAGGTTGCTGCCCAGGGCGGTCAGGCCTGAGGTGTCGGCGAAGCGCACCAGTTCGATGCGTCCGGCCTCGACCATGCTGGACTCGTCGCGCGAGCGCACCATGACGCGCCCGTCCGCTTCGATCGCGATTTCCCTGGCGTCGGTGCCGACATGGATGGCGGGCTTGAGCGCGTGCCCGCCCGCGCTGGCCAGGAACCCCTCCTTGTCGATCACGAGGGCGCCGCCGCGGGTGTAGGCCGAGGTGCCGTCGCCGGCGACCACTTCGATGAAGCCTTCGCCCTGGATGGCCAGGTCCATCCGCTGGCCGGTCTGCTTGATTTCCCCGGCGACGAAGGATTTCAGGATCGACGAGACGGCCACCCCGCTGCCCTGCCACGGGCGCTGGGCGCCGGGCGCACCGGCGACCGCGCTGGCGCCGCCGAGGTCGCGGTAGACCATGTCTTCGAAACTCACCCTGCCGCGCTTGTAGCCCGGCGTATTCACGTTGGCCATGTTATTGGCGATGGTATCGACGCTTTTTTGCTGCATGTGCATGCCGGTCGCGGCGATGTAGAGCGAATCGTTCATGTGGCTAGAAGTCTCCAAGCTTGCGGATGGCGTTTTCCAAAGACTCGTCATGCCCCTGCACGATTCTTTGCAGCGCTTCGAAGTGACGGACCGTCTCGTTCAGGCGCACCATTTCTTGCGGCGAACTGACGTTCGAGTTTTCCAGGAATCCAGGGCGCAAGGGTTCGCTGCTGCGCGGCTCCGCCATCACGGCGGCGCCCTGCAGGTAGAGCCCGTTACCCTGGGGCTGTAAAAGATGGGCGTGTTCGAAACGCACACGCTTGATGCGGCCCGCGACCCGCTCGCCCTGGATCACGTCGCCATTCGCGGCGATCCGGAACGGCGCGCCTGTCAGGCTGATTTCGCCGCCCTCGCCCATCACGGGCATGCCGTGCGGGCCCACCAGGCGGCCTTGCAGGTCGACTTTCAGGGCGCCCTGGCGGCTATAGGCGGGACCGTTGGGGGTATGGACTTCGAAAAAGGCCGGACCTTCGATGGCGATGTCCTGGAGCGAGCCGGTCGAGCGCAGCGCGCCGGCGGCGGCATCGATCGACAGCCGGGCCGGGGCGCCGGGGATGGCGTTCAACCGTAGCGCGCGCCCGGCCTGGACCGCGCTCATCTGGACCTCGAACGCCGAGGTCGCGACGGTCTGCTTCTTGTAGCCCGGAGTCAGCACATTCGCGATGTTCTGACTGATGCTCTCGAGCCGTAACTGGTCGTTCTGCATTGCCACTGCGGCCACGCTGGTCAAGTCCATTGCTGGTTTCCGTTCGCGTTTATTTTTGTACGGCTTGCTTATTTGCAACGGATCATATCAGTGTAAAAAAAATGTTGAAAAGCGAAATCGATGATTTTTTCGGCCGCGCATGCAGATTATTCACGTCGGATAAAAGCGGCCGGAAATTGTGTCTTGAGACCAACGATCTTGTATTTTGGTAAGACTTGTAGCGTAGAATCGCGTCAACTTTTCTCTTGTCAGGCGGCCATGGCACCCATCGAGCAATTGCAAAATCAAATCCAGCGCTTCTCGTCCTTCCTGCAGCTGGATCCTGACAACACCTCGCTCCTGTTGCAGATGGGCGAGCTCTATCACCGGGCCGGGAAGCACGAAGACGCCCTCGCCTATCTGGTGCGTTTGCTCGAACTCGAACCGGGCTCGGTGGCCGCCCAAAGCAGGATCGCCTCGGTCTACCTGTCGCAGCACCGGTTCGCCGAAGCGTCCGCCATCCTGGAAGCACTGGCCGCGGCCGGCGAGCGCAACGCGGCGCTCGACCACAATCTCGGCCTCGCCCTGTTTTTCCAGGAACGCTACGAGGAAGCGGCGCTGCGCTTCGCCGCCGCGCGCGATGCGGGCCTGGACAGCGCGACGAATGCCAAGTTCCTGGCCTACTGCCTGCATCATGAAGGCGACCTGGAAGGCGCAAGCGCGGCCTGCGAAGCCTGGGTCGCGGGCGATGCCGGCCCGGACGGCCGCGCCTACCTGGCGCTGCT
Source organism: uncultured Massilia sp. (assembly GCA_946886065.1). The sequence goes on from CAMPHU010000138.1 coordinate 6,593, forward strand.
CAGTTTCGACGGCGGCGACCGCGGCCGGGCGCGCGAGCTGGCCCTGCAGGTGCTGCAGGAGGCGCCGGACAGCGCCGACGCGAATACCGTGGCCGGCACGCTGGCGCTGGAAGACCAGGACATCGACGGCGCCAGCGCCCACTTCGACAAGGTGCTGGCGCAGCAACCCGGGAACGGGCGCGCCCTCCTCGGCCATGGCCTGACCCTGCTGCACCGCGAAGACCATCCGGGCGCCATCGCCGCCCTCAGCAAGGCCAGCGCCGACATGCCGGGCAACTCGGGCACCGCCGTGGCGCTGGGCTGGACCCTGCTCACCGGCGGCAAGCCCGCCGCCGCCGAAATCCGCTTCCGCATCGCCATCGAGGACGACCGCAGCTTCGCGGAAGCCCATGGCGGCCTGGCTTCGGCCCTGGTGCACCTGGGACGCCTGGACGAAGCGCGGCAGGCGATCGTGGTCGCCAACAAGCTCGACCGTAACAATTTCGGCGCCGTCTACGCCCAGGCCGCGCTGCTCAAGCTGGAAGACCGCAGCGACCTGGCGGACCGCCTGATCGCGCGCGCCCTGGAACGCGCGCCGGTCGCCGGCGGTCCGACCTTGCTGCAGGGCCTGAGCAAGCTGCTGGTGCCGCGCGCCAGGCACTAGGCCGCCGGCAGCCTGCAGTTCGCATTCGTACCGAACACCATCACAAGGAGCCGTCCATGCATTTGCCTTCTCTCGCCCGTCCCATGCTGCTGTCCGCTGTCCTGCTCGGCCTGGCCGCCTGCGAGACGGGGCCGGCGCACCGCCTCGGCGATGCGAGCCTGCCGCTGATGAAGCCGGGCTACGGCCTGGTGGCCACGACCGTGATACAGCGCAACCGCCTGCACAGCAACGACCAGCCGACGGCCATGGCGACCGCCGGAACCACCTTCGCCAACTTCCACGCGGTAAAGGGCGCGGAGGGTGAGAATTTCTCGGTGTATCCCGGCGGCCCGACGACGTTCGCAGGCTACGTGGACCCGACCCGGCCGGGGAAGTCCGACCGCGGCTTCCCGACCTTCCTCAAGCAGGTCAAGCCGGGCAAGTATTTTCTGAACTCCGTCGTGGTGGGCACGCCGGAGAACTCGCAGGTCGTGGGGCCGAAGGAAGACACGGTGTTCGAGGTGAAGGAAGGCGAGGTGACCTATGCGGGCAGCGTGCAGATGGTGACCTGGTGGACCGAGAGAGGCAACGGCTATGTGCCGGTGAAGAGGATCGTCGAGGTGGCCGACGAGTTTGCGAGAGACATGCCCGCGATCCAGGTGCATGAACCGCGGCTGGCCACGCTGCCGGTCAGGAACGGGGTGGCGCGCCAGGGTGGGCCAACCGAGTCCGGCGCGGCGCCGCGTTGATGGGATGCGGCCTTGGCCGCACCCCTGCTAGAACGCCAGCATGACGCTGCGCGGGCAGTGATCGCTGGTCTCGATGCGCTGGCCGGGCGACTGCACGACCGCCGTCTTGCGCGAGCCGAGTCCTGCGGGCTGGCGCGCCGCGAGCGGGCCGCTGAGCACGATATGGTCCAGGCCCGAGAAGCCGCGGCAGTTCGCCTCGACGCCCGTCAAGGGCACCTGATGCAGGGATCGGGTGCCGTCGTTCAGCTCCTGCCACAGGTAACGCGTCGCCACCTTGCCGTCGGCATCCTGCTTCGGCACGCCGGCGGGATCGCTGCCGTCCGCGCGCACCTGCTCCGGGCGGATCGCGGCGGCGGCCTCCTCGTCGATGCGGCGGTTGAAGTCGCCCAGCAGGACAAACTCGGGGCTGCGCTGCGCCACGCTGTCGATCCAGCGCTCCAGCGGTGCGACCTGGCGGTTCAGGACCTGGCAGGCGCCGGCGCGATCGTCGAGCAGGCGCGCCTGGTAGATCGGGGTCGGCACGATGTTGGCGCAGCTGGACTTGAGGTGCACATTCAGGAAGCTGATGCGGCGCCCCGGCAGCTGCAGCTCGAGCGCCAGGCCCGGGCGCACCTTGCGCGCATCCGGATCGGCGGGATTGTCGCTCACCGCCAGGCCGGTGTCGACGCTGCAGCGGCCAGGCTCCCGGCTCAGGCTGCGGTCCCATGCAAAGGCCACGGTCTGGAAGCCCTCGTGCGGCGCGTCGCACACGCCGAAGCGCCCGGCGTGGCGCCCGAGCAGCTGCCTGACGACGTCGGCCGAACGTACCTCCTGGAAGGCGATCACGCGCACCTGCTGCTCCTCGATCAGCCTGGCGATCGTCGCCTGCAGGCCGGCCAGCTTGGCGGCATAGTCGAGACTGGTGGGCGGCGCGGCGGCGCCGCGGCCCTGGTAGGCGGAGCAAGGCGGCATCATCGCCAGCTGCGCCGGCCCGCCGGCCAGGCGCTCGGTATCGGCGGCGCATTGCCGCGCGGCGCGCACGGCCTCTTCACTGGCAGACGCCTGCCCCGGCTGGCGCCGGGGACGCGTATCGCACCAGGAAACGGCCTGGCAGACGGCGGCGTGGCGGTCGAAGTCCTGCTGCGAGCCGGCCCAGGCCATGTTGAAGGATGCCACCCCGATCTGCGCCGGCGGCTGCGCGGCAGGAGGGGTGGCGCAGCCGGCCAGCGTGGCGAGGAAGGCGGCGGGAAGCGCGAACGACAGCGGTCTGAAGGTGAACATCGAGGTGGGCATCGGGGCTTTCATCGGTTGGTCGCCTGTCGGCCATGCGGTTGGCCGGAATGACAGGAAGGTTTGGATCTCATGAGGCTGAAAGAATGACAAGCATTATGCCGCCATTCACCTGATCCAGACCAGTAGCGCGCGCATCGCCGGCAAGCGTCCGGCCCACCCGAGGGCTTACAGGAAAGGCCAGGCGAGTATGCGCTTGGTGTGCAGCAGCACGCGCCCGGCCAGATAGGCCGCCGCAACGCCGAGCACCAGCACGCCGCGCACGTCGCCCAGGAAGGCCAGCCACACGCCGCCGACCGTGGCGCCGGCCACCAGCACCATCAGCCACAGCTCGATGCTGAGGAAGAAAACGATTGCATCGCGCCAGACGCGCAGCATCAGCGCGAGCGCTTCCTTGACTGTCTTGATTCCGTAAAACATGGTGGTATTCTCAAAATGACAAAAGTGAGGCCGGAAATGGGCATCGCCGGCGTGTGCCGGCGATGGTTTTCATTCTGGAGGCGAGGACGGGAGTCGAACCCGTCGAGGCTGCTTTGCAACCGGCATTATACTCAACAATTTCAATGAGTTAGGCTGAGCCGCAGGATATCGGCGGCCTGGCTCGTGGCTTAGCGGACCGTGTTGCGTCCAGCCTCTTTCGCCTGATAGAGGGCGGCATCGGCCTTCTCGACCAGCATCCGCGCTTCGTCGCCGGGCGCCGGGATGGCAGTGGCGACGCCGGCGCTGATGGTGACGGTGCCGAAGTCGCTGGCGCCATGCTCGAGGCCGGTCGCGTGGACGCCGCGGCAGATCGCCTCGGCCAGCTGGCGCGCGCCTTCCGCAGTCGTGTTCGGCAGCAGCACCGCGAATTCCTCGCCCCCGAAGCGCGCCGCCAGGTCGGCGGGACGATTGACCGTGGCGGCCAGCACGCGCGCCACCGTGCGCAGGCAATCGTCGCCGGCCGCATGGCCATAGCGGTCGTTGTAGCGCTTGAAGAAATCGACGTCCATCATGATCAGGGACAGGCTGGTCCCTTCGCGCGCGGCGCGCGCGATTTCGGCGGCCATGCGCTCGTCCAGGTGGCGCCGGTTATGCAGGCCGGTCAGGCCATCGGTATGCGCCAGGCGCTCGAGCGCGGCATTCTGGGTTTCCAGGGCCTGCTGGGTGCTGTACAGCGTGGCTTCCAGGCGCTCGCGCACGCGCACCTGGCCGATCACCCACAGCCAGATCAGGTAGGCGGCGGCCATCACGCTGGCCACGGCCACGCACTCCTGCCAGGTGACGCGCCACCATTCGGCCAGGATCTCGTCCTTGCCCAGCGCAGCGTTCACGATCAGCGGGTAGCGCGCCGACCGCTGGAAGCTGTGCAGGCGCTCGATCCCGTCGACGGTGCTGGTCAGCATGACCGCGCCCTGCTCCTTGCCGCTGTCCCTGACATGCCGGTACCAGGGCGCCGCACGCACGTGGTCGCCGGCGCCGCCGGGCCGCGCCGGGGTGCGCGCAACCACGGCGCCGTCGGTCGTCGCCAGCGTGACCATGCCCTGGGCCCCCAGGGACATGCGCTTGTAGTAGCGCTGGAAGTGCTGAACCGGAATGCTCGCCCGCACGATCCCGGCGAATCGCCCCTCGCGGTCGTCGATGCGGCGCGACACCGTGATGACCCGCTGCCCGCTGGAACGGCTGAGCGATGGCTGGCCGATGTGGGCGCCGCGGCCGGGGTGGCTGCGATGATGGTGGAAGTAGGCGCTGTCCGCTTCCGTGGCCGCGGGGCCCGCATCGTTGCCGGTCGCGATCGCCCAGCGGCCGCTTGCATCGGAAACAAGCAGTCCCTCCAGCGGCGAGTCCTTCTGCTGCACGCGTGACAACAGGAATTGCCGCAGCCTGTCCGCCGCCGCACCCGTGACGCCGTCCGTTTCGACGCGGTCGGCGACACTGTCGAGCGTCCAGGCGACCATGTCCAGCGTGGAATCGGCATGGTCGGTCGCCGCCTGTACCAGATGCAGGCCGGCCACCGTTCCCTGGCGCATCTCGGCCTCGTAGGCCTGGTTGCGGCTCCAGCCCACGATGGCGATACAGCAGACGACGTCGGCGACCAGCATCCAGCACATGGCGCGCGCGACGGAACGGGCGTGGCGCCGGCTGGTTTGCGGCGACATGGCTGCCGGCGAGCTTTCCTGGCCGATGCCGAAGATCCGGCGCAGGCCACGCCAGGAGGAGGAGGACAAGGAAAGGAGCATGGGATGGGGCGCCGGCCGGACGAAGGCCGAGGATGAGAGCTGAACGCGCCCATCATACCTATCTCGCCGCCGAAACACGTGGAAAAGGGCCGAATGTGTTGCCCGTCAGCATCATCAACCGGCCGAAGCTTGTCTGTTCCTCATGTTTCCCTGCTGAGAACATGGATGGCAAGCGCTCCTTCCTCGACACCCACCAGGCCGCCGCCGTTTTGCTGGATCGCGTGGCGGGCCCGTGGGACCTGGCGCGCTCCCGCTTCGCCGCGCAGTTGGGTAACGAGTTCCACCAGCTGCCCGATGCCGGTCGCACCCAGCGGATGGCCCTTCGCCTCCAGCCCGCCCGAGGTGTTGATGGGGATGCGCCCCCCAGCGCGAACTCGCCGCGTTCCGCCGCCGGACCACCCTCGCCCGGCGCCGCCAGGCCCGAGGCGCAGGCATTCTCGATGTTGAACACCGGGATGCCCCGGATGCCGATCTTGCCGAACACGGCCTGGCCCGGGATCGACAGCTGCCCTTGCAGCGCGCCGTTGGTGATGCCGGCGTAAAAGGCGGTGTCGATGTCGCTTACGGCGCAGCCGGCGTCCTGCAGGGCGCCGCGCAGCGCTTCGCGCGCCAGGTCCGCGATGCCGCGTTCGATATGGCGCCCGAATACCGTCATGGCAATGCCGGCGATGTAGATCTTGCTCATTGCTTGCCTTGTGAGCGCGGCCGGCGCCAGGTTCCCTAGCCAATCACGTACCGCCCGAAAGTTAGTAGGTCATGCTACCAACGTTAGGATGAAATTATAAATACGATTGGAACTTTTTTTGCGCGCGCGGCATCGCGGAACCCGGCTGGTTGCGACTCGATCCGGAACCGACGAAGTTTCACCCAGCCGAACTACATTTCACATCGCGGCATGTGCTGTGTGCCATGAAGTCCGCCGGCATCCCGTTGCGCAGGATTCCGTTCCGCAACTTGAAACGCAGTACGCAAGCTCTTGAAATGTCGAATGAATTTATATGTCATCTGTCCTAGTCCGACATGCCATCCGCTCCGCAGCTGCCCGTAACATGAATGCAGGCGAAGCGCCCCGCCGCGATGGGTCAGCGGCGGCTTCGCAACGCAGCGATTTCAGTCACCAATCAGGAGCCGAGATGTCCCAGTACCAGAACGATTTCCAGTCCCTCTCCCGCCTCAAGGAACAGGCAGGCAGCGGCTGGTCCGCCATCAACCCCGAGTCCGC
>CAMPHU010000139.1 GCA_946886065.1 uncultured Massilia sp.
GCGGCACCGGATCGCGCAGATTCAAGGTTTGAAACACTCAGGTGCTTAGAGACCGCAAGAGCCAGGTTGCAGGCCAACCAGTATTCAGAGCGCCTTGCCCTGTGAAGCTTAGCGCGTCGGCTGGCATTCAAGCACATCAAAACAAGTCCAGCTGTCCCGTCGCATTGCCGTTCTGCTTGCCCGGCGTCGGCGGCACGCTCAGCGGCCGCCTGAACTGCGAGGTATCGAGCCTGCCGAAGCGTCCGCGCAGTTCGGTCATGCCCAGCCGTTCGACGGTCTTGTGGAAGCGCTGGCGGATCAGGTCCGCCCACACGCCCTCCCCTGCCATGCGCTTGGAAAAGTCGCTGTCGTAATCCTTCCCTCCCCGCATGTCGCGGATACGGTTCATCACGCGTTGGGCGCGGTCTGGGAAATGCGCTTGCAGCCATTCCTGGAACAGCGGATTGACCTCGTGCGGCAGGCGCAGCACCACGTAATGCGCCCCGGTCGCGCCCGCATTGAAGGCGGCCTCCAGAATGCGTTCGATCTCCGGTTCGGTGACGAAAGGAATGATGGGCGCCACGCTCACGCTGACCGGAATGCCGGCCTCGCTCAGGGTGCGGATGGTGCGCAGGCGCCGCTCCGGCGCGGCCGCACGCGGCTCCAGGGTGCGCGCGATGCGTGGATCGAGCGTGGTAAGCGTCACCGCCGCGCACGCCAGGCGCTGCTCGGCCATCGGCGCCAGCAGGTCGATGTCGCGCTCCATCAGCGAGGATTTACTGATCAGGCCTACCGGATGGCGGCACTCGTACAGCACTTCCAGCACTTGGCGCGTGATCTTCAGCTCCCGCTCGCAGGGCTGGTAGGCGTCGGTGTTGACGCCCAGGGCGATGTTCTCCGGCACATAGCCAGGCCGGGCCAGCTCGCGCCGCAGCAGCTCGGCCGCGTTGACCTTGGCAAACAGGCGGCTCTCGAAATCCAGCCCCGGCGACAGGCCGAGGTAGCTGTGCGTCGGCCGCGCGAAGCAGTAGATGCAGCCATGTTCGCAGCCACGGTAGGGGTTGAGCGAGACGTTGAAGGGAATGTCCGGCGAGGTGTTGCGCGTAAGGATGCTTTTCGCGTACTCGTCGGTGACGACCGTTTTCACCGTCGGCCCATCGTCGTCTTCGTCATCCCAGCCGTCGTCGAAACGCTCGCGGCCGTTGACCTCGTAGCGCCCCTGCAGGTTCGACACCGCGCCGCGTCCCTTGCGGGCGACAGGCGGCAGCGGGCCGAGCATCGGCTGCTCGTCCACAGGTTCTCTCCGAATAAGTGGTTTGGGGTCGGACACGGCGGGCTCCATACTGTATATTCATACAGTATGTTACGCGCTTCTCAGGCTCGACTCAAGTGCGGGTCGTAGGCGGCTTGTTGTTGCACAAAGCCGCCGAAAGCGTCCAGCAGGGCCTGGCAACGCCCCGGATTGCCTTCCAGCTGCCCCAGGGCCAGCGCCGCCGCTTCCAGGCTCGACAGCTGGTGCGGCGCGTGGGCCTTGCGGATGCGGTAGTTCGACGGCGCCGCATCCATCAGGGCCAGGCGCGGCAGGCGCTGCAAGGCCGGATTCAGGTAGAGCATCTTGCGGCTCTTGCGCCAGGTGGCGTCCAGCACGACCAGGCGCGCCTGCGCGGCCGGCAAGGCTTGCCAGGGCGGCGGCGCGGGCAGCAGCGCGTCGCCCGGGGTGTCCGGATACAGCAGCACCGGCGTGCGTCCGTCCGCATGCAGCAGCGCGTCCAATTGGATGGCCTCGAAGGCCTCGCCGACAAGCAGGGCGCTGCCGGTCACGCTCAGGTGCAGCAGGCGCGCGCTGTTCTTGGCGTTGTGGACTTCCAGCGGATGCTGCAGCACCAGCAAAGCGGCCTGAGTATGCACCGGCGCGATCCAGCGGCAGATGCAGGCGGAGGCGGCGCGCAGGCAGGCGGCGCAGGTGGGACGTTTGGCGGCGGGCTGGTTCATGGGGCGGCGATGCGGCAAGGCCGCCGATTGTAGCGCAGGCGCCGGTTCAAGGCGCAGGCGCCCAGCCGCCGCCGAGCGCGCGGTACAAGTCCACGTGGGCAGCCAGCAGGCTGGCGCGCAGCTGCAGCACGCCCAGGTCGGCGCTGAAGGCGTTGCGCTGCGCGTCCAGCTCTTCCAGGTAGGAGGCGTAGCCGTTCGCGTAGCGGTTATGCGCGACCCGCAACACCTCGTTGGCCGCCACGCGCCGCTTCTCCGCTTCGTCCAGCTGGCGCCCCAGCCCCTGTATGCCGGCCAGCGCGTTCTCGGTTTCGGCGAAGGCAGTGCGCACCACGTTCTCGTAGGCATAGACGGCGCGATCGCGCGCGGTTGCGGCGATCTCGGCCTGGGCGCGCAGGCGGCCGGCGTCGAAGAGCGGCGCCAGCACGCTGCCGCCGATGCTCCACAGGTCCACCGGCGACTGCAGCAGGCCCGGCAAGGTCCGCCCCGCCACCCCGAGCGAGGCATTCAGGCGGATCGCAGGCAGCAGCTGGTCGCGCGCGGCGGCCAGGCCGGCGTCGGCGGCCGCCACCAGTTGTTCGGCCTGGGCGATGTCGGGACGGCGCCGCAGCAGCTCCGACGGCAAGCCTGGGCCGGGGGCCGGCATGCGCAGCGCCGCCAGTCCCGCGCCACGCGCCACCGGCCCCGGGCTGGCGCCGAGCAGCAGGTTCAGGGCCTGCTCCTGCTGCGCGATGGCGCGCTCCAGCTGGGGCACGGCGCCGGCGGTGGCGTGCAGCTCCGCCTCGGCCTGCGACATCTCCAGGCGCGAACTGTAGCCGACTTCGAACTGGTGCCTGGCCAGCGCAAACGAGCGCTCGCGCGAGGCCAGCGTGGCGCGCGCCAGGGCCAGCTGGGCGTCCAGGCCGAGCAGGTTGAGGTAGCCCGAGGCGGTGCTGGCCGCCACCGCCAGCGCGGCGGCGTCCAGCGCGGCCTGCTGCGACCCGGCCTCGAAGCGCGCCGCCTGCGTGGTGCTGGCGAGGCGTCCGAACAGGTCGAGTTCATAACTGGCCTGCACGCTGCCCACCAGCGAGGTCGATTCCACCGGTTCGCCGAAGGGGCCGATGGCGCGCGCCCGCGTGGGACCGAACGCGAGGTTCAGCGCCGGCAGGCGGGCGCTGTCCGCCACCCGCACGCGCGCCTGGTATTCCTGCAGGCGGCTGCGCGCGATCTTCAGGTCGCCGTTGCTGTCGAGCGCACGCCGCACCAGCGCGTCGAGGGCCGGGTCGCCGAAGGCGCGCCACCAGTCCCGCTCCACGGCCGTGGAAACGGCAGGCGGCGCCGTGCGCCAGCCTTGCGGCACGTCCAGGGACGATTCCGGCGCCGGCTGCGGCGTCATCGCGCAGGCCGCGAGCGCCAGCGGCAAGGCCAGTCCGGCAAGCCGCCGGCTCATCGCGCTTCCTTTCCCGCCGCAGCGGTGTCGATGGTCGCCACCACCGACATGCCAGGCCGCAGCCGCTGCGCGAGCGGCTGGTCGGCGTCGATGCTGATGCGCACCGGGATGCGCTGGGCGATCTTGACGAAATTGCCGGTGGCGTTGTCCGGTGCGATCACCGCGAATTCCGAGCCGGTGGCCGGCGAGATGCGCTCCACGTGGCCATGCAGCCGGGCATCGTTGAGCGCATCGACGGTGAAGCTGACCGGCTGGCCCAGGCGCACGTCGGCCATTTGCGTTTCCTTCATGTTGGCGATCACCCACAGCTGGTTCGGCACCAGGGCCGTGAGCTGCGCGCCGGCGTTCACGAAGGCGCCCTGGCGCACCGTTACCTGCCCCAACTGGCCGTCGCGCGGCGCGGTGATTCGGGTATTGGCCAGGTCGATCTCGGCCAGCTTGACGGCGGCCTCGGCGCTCGCCACCGCCGCTTCCAGCGACCCGCGGCCGACGTCGACCGAGCGCTGGTTCTGGCGCGCGATCTCCAGCGCCGCCCTGGCCTGGTCGCGCGCCGCAAGGGCCTGGGCCTGGGCCGAGCGCGCCTGGTCGCGCTCGCGCGCCGACAGCGAGCCGTCGGCGGCCAGCTCCTCCACCCGGCGCAGGTCGGCCTGGGCCTTTCGCGCCTGGGCTTCGCTCGCGGCCAGCGCCGCCCTGCCCTGCTCGATGCCGGCGCGGGCGCTGCCGCGGGTCTGCGCATCGTTTTCCAGCGCCGCGCGGCGGTTGGCCAGTTCGGCGCGCGCCTGCGCCAGCCGTTGGGAAGGAATCCGGTCGTCGATGCGCATCAGGAGCTCGCCCCGGCGCACCGGCTGGAAGTCCTGCACCAGCACCTCGACCACGTAGCCGCTGAGTTGCGGACTGATGATCGTCACCTGCCCGCGCACGAGCGCATTCTCGGTGCTCTGCAAGGCGCTGCGGAAAGGCGGCAGCCGCCAGGCATACAGCACCAGCAGGACGCCGACCAGCGCGACGGCGCTGAAGATGAGCGCGCTCAGGAGAATCTTGCGGGGCGGCCGGGCCGCAGGGGCTGGAGTGGTGGATGGTTCTGGCATGTCAGTCGGTCACGGGTTCGGGTGGCGCAGGAGCCGCCGGGGCCGCCGGAGCGGGCGCGGGCGCGGGCGCCGGGTAGTAATGCAGCCACAGGGCGTGCAGGAAGATCCATGCGGCGCTCACGGTGGCCAGGATGGCAAGGACGAGGAAGACGTCGTTGTAGGCAAGGATGTTGGCTTCGCGCGTGGCGCTGCCGGACAATGCCGCCAGGCCCTGGCGCGTGCGCGCCTGCGGATCGGCGAGCGTGCGCGCCGCCGCCGCCGCGCCCTGCTGGATGCGGGCGGCCACCAGCGGGTCGAGCGAACTCAGTTGTTCGACGATCACCGAGGAATGAAATTTCTCGCGCATCACCTGGAAGGTGCCGACGATGGCCGATCCCAGCAGGCCGCCCAGGTTCTGGGTCAGGCCGAACAGCACCGAAAAGCTGATCAGGTTGGCCGGGTTGCCGATCACGGTGCCGATCAGCGAAATCACCGAGGGGCCGATGAACAGGGTGCTGCCGAAGGCAAGCAGGCTCTGGCTCAGGTACATCTGCTCGGGCCGGGTCTGGCTGGTGGCGTGGGCGTCCAGCCAGGCGCCCGCCGCCATGAAGAGCAGCGAAATCACCTGCGGCGCCATCAGGTGCTTGACGTCGACCGTCAGCGCCGAGACCGCGATGCCGGCGACGGTGGCCCCCAGGACGATGGTGTACAGGGTCTGCAGCTGGTCGTTGTCCATTCCCACGGCGCGCAGGAAGCCGACCGCGCCCACGCTCTGCTCGGAAAGCACGATGCGCACCAGCACCAGCGACAGCAGCAGGCGCGCGATGTTGGCATTGGTGAGCCAGCGGATGTTGAGCAGCGGATTGGCGCGGTTGTGCTCGACGCAGACGGCGGCGGCCAGCAGCACCAGCGAGACCGCCAGCGCCACCCCCAGCCAGGGCTGCTCGAACCACCACAGCACGCGCCCGAAGGTCAGCACCACGCACAGCAGGGCCACGCCGGGCGCGAACAGCGCGAAGGTGACGAAGTCCATCGGCCGGAAGGCCTTGAAGCGGTCGCCCGGCGGCAGCTTGAGCAGCAGCACGGCGGCCAGCGAGACCACGGCCAGGCCCAGCTCGAAGAGGTACAGCCCGCGCCATTCGGCGATCTGCAGCAGGTCGTTGGAAAAGATATAGGCCAGCGGCAGCGCCAGCTGGGCGGCGCCGAGCGACAGCGCCACGCCCTTCAGGCGCCACTCCTTCTTGAAGGCCTGCAAGGTGTAGTAGAGGCCGAGCGGCGTGACGGCCGCGCCCAGCATGCCGTGGGCGGCGCGCACCGCGACCGCCGAATTCAGGTCGTTGACGAACAGGTGGGCGAAGGTCACCAGCGCATACAGCACCAGGAAGAACTCGGTGAACAGGCGCAGGCCGAACTGTTGCCGGAATTTCACCAGCAGCAGGTTCATCGACGCGTTGGTCATGACGTAGGCCACCGGCAGCCAGTTGGTCTCGGTCGAGTAGGCGCCGAGCACGCCTTGCAGGTTGACCAGGTTGACCACCACCAGCGCATTGCCGAGGCCGCCCGTGATGGTGACCAGGATGCCGACGAAGAGGTAGGCGAAGCGCAGCGGAGTCGGGTGGGCGGGCGTGGACGGCGAGCCGGGCAGCATCGGCCTTTCGTCGGGAGCCCATTGGCGCGGCGAGTATGTACTCATCCTTTACTCATCCGTTGTTTCCTTCGCGCTTGATTTTCTTATCGCTGACGCATGATAACCGCTCAGGAAAAACCGCGTCGGACGCCCAGGTGCCCGCTAAAGGAATAGCACTTTTTGCCACACGCAAAAATTTAGCGCCAGAGTTGCCGAAACGGATATTGCTCTGCCTATTCAGCCTGCCTAGAATCAATTTATTCCATGCGGAAATTGTTCCGTATCGGCAGCTGTATAGAGTTCATATGTTGAGAGCACGTCTGTCTGTCCGTACCTTGTCTTCCGTCTTCGCCGCCGCACTGGGCATGGTGCCCGGCATCGCCTTCACGCAGGAGATGCCGCTCGACTACCGGATGAACGAGCACATCATCCAGGTACCGGCCGGCGCCCAGCATCGGGCGCTGCTCGAGACCACCGTGTTCCGGCCGAACGGTCCCGGCCCCTTCCCGCTCATCGTCATCAACCACGGCAAGGACCCGGGCCGCCCCAGCCTGCAGCCGCGCGACCGCTTCTATCACATGGCCAGCGCCTTCGTGAAGCGCGGCTACGCCGTGATGGTGCCGATGCGCCAGGGCTTCGCCAACTCGACCGGCCGCTATGCCGAGCACGGCTGCGACATGACCGCCAACGGCTACAGCCAGGCCGCGGACATCCGCGACACGCTCGAGTTCGCACGCCGGCAGGCCTGGGTCGACAAGGACCGCATCGTGGTCGCCGGCCAGTCCTATGGCGGCCTGGCAACGATCGCCCTCGGCACCCAGAAGCTGCCCGGCGTGCGCGGCCTGATCAATTTCGCCGGCGGCCTGCGCGACGACAGCGACCGCTGCGCCTGGCGCTCGCAGCTGGTGTCCGCCTTCGCCGAATACGGCGCCAGGAACACTGTGCCGACTCTGTGGATGTACGGCAAGAACGACTCCCTGTTCGGGCCGGAACTGGCGCAGCGCATGCACGCCGCCTTCGAACAGGCCGGCGGCCGCGGCCGCCTGGTGGAGTTCGGCGCCTTCAAGCGCGACGCGCATGGCATGCTGGCCAGCCGCGACGGCGAGAGGGTGTGGCTGGACGACACCGAGAAATTCCTGGAGGAGATCGGCATGCCGACCGAGGTCGTGCATGAGGTGCCGGCGCCGCCGAGCCCGGCGAAGACGGATTATGCGCGCGTCGACGACATCGACGCCGTGCCCTTCCTGTCGGAACACGGCAAGCGCGCCTACCGCGACTACCTGACCAAGATGACGCCGCGCGCCTTCGCGGTGTCGCCGAGCGGCGCCTGGACCTGGGCCGAGGAAGGCGAAGACCCGGACGGCCGCGCGCTGGCCACCTGCAGCGCCAAGAGCACCGAACCCTGCCGCCTGTACTCGGTCGACGACTACGTGGTCTGGACCGGCGAGCGCATCGACGCCGCCGAGAAGGCCGCCGCCACCGCCTCGGTCACCCCGCCGCCGCAGGCGCCTGCTTCGGCCCCGACCACCTCGGTCGGCAGCACCACGCGCTGATCCCGGGGCTGGCTCCGGGCCAGCCCGCTTCCGCCTGTCAAGCCCGCCGCGCACTGTTTTCGTGCGTGCCGGGCCGCAACGACGCCGCCAGGCGACACAGCGCAAACCCCGCCGCCCCGCCTGCTCCGACAATGTGGCTGACGCCTCATTGATCGGAGAAGCACATGTTGCGCCTTTTTCAAGCTTGGCTTGCCGTCTTGCTGGCAAGCATAGCCTGCTGCGCGCCGGCTTGCGCCGCCAACAATTACCCCGTCATCCTGGTGCATGGCGTGCTCGGCTTCGGCCCGGACGAATTCCAGCAGAGCGGCTTCCATTATTGGGGCGGCTACGGCGACATCGCGCGCCACATGCAGATCTACCGCGGCCCGCGCAACGTGTTCGCGGCCGCGGTCGGGCCGATCAGTTCCAACTGGGACCGTGCGGCCGAGCTCTACGCCCAGATCAAGGGCGGCTGCGTCGACTACGGCGCCAGCCACGTCAAGCACTACGGCACGCCCGGCCAGGCGCAGAAGCCGCCCGGCAAATGCTGGGCCGCCGACCCGGGCAACAATCCGCAGGGCTACCCACTGGCCTTCTATCCGGCCTGGGACGCCCGGCACCCCATCCACATGATCGGCCACAGCCAGGGCGGCACCACCATCCGCGCGCTGGTCGAGCTGCTGGAGCACGGCTCGCCCGAGGACGAAGGCGGCGGCGAACTGTACCAGGGCGGCAAGCTCGGCTGGATACGCAGCGTCACCACCATCTCGGCCCCGCACAACGGCACCACCTTGAGCGACGCCGTCTTCGACATCGCCCCGACCCTGCGCACGCCGCTGCGCGAGCTGCTCGCCCACCGGGCCGCGCAATGGGAACTGGCGCCGGACGGGGCGCGCGAATTCAACCGCTGGGCGCGCACCTCGCCGCAGGTGTATTACTACTCGGTGGGCACCCTGGCGACGGAGGCCGGCAGCTGGTGCTGCAACGACACCGACCGCGTGATCGCGCCGATCCAGACCGTCTCCTTCCAGTATCCGCGCGCCGACATGATTCCCTACTTCAAGCTGTTTTCGGGCGAATGGATCCTGCCTTCGCCGCTGCAGCGGGGCATGGGCGGCTACACCCAGGACACGCCGGGCAGGCAGCGCATCGACAGCGACTGGTTTCCCAACGACGGCGTGGTCAACACGGTGAGCATGCGCGCGCCCGGCGGCCATCCGGCGCGCGACTACGACGGCAGCTCGGTGCGCGGGAGCTGGAATTACCTGGGGACCTGGCGCGGGTACGACCACTTCGACATCCTGAACTGGCCGAACAAGGGGCCCTCGGCCGATCCCTTGTACGAGAAGATCAGCGACATCATTTTCGCCTTGTAGCGGAGCCGCCCCGTTCTTCATTCTCCGCAGGCATCGGCACCATGCCTGCCGCGAGGCGAAGATCCGAGTCTCGCCGCTCAGTGCACGCTGCGCAGGCTCCTGGCCAGGTCCGACAGCCGATACGGCTTGGCGACGAAGGCGAATTCGCCCAGCTTGCCGCGGTCCAGCTTGAGGGCCGGCTGCGGATAGCCGGACGCCAGCATCACCTTAATGTGCGGGTAGTGCTCGCGCGTAAAGGTGGCCAGGTCGATGCCGTTGATCCCGTCCGGCATGACGATGTCGGTGAACAGGATGTCGACGTCGCGGCTGGCCAGCGCGTTCATGGCTTCCTGCCCGCTGGTGGCGGTCATGACGTCGTAGCCCATGCTCATGAACAGCGAGGACGCCACGTCCAGCAGGTCGGGCTCGTCCTCGACGATCAGGACGGTCTCGGTGTCGGCCTTGCGGTAGTCGCGGTCTTCCGTGGCGACGGCCGGCAGGTAGATCGCGATCGTCGTGCCCTCGCCCTGCTTGCTGCGGATCACGATCTCGCCGCCCGACTGCTTGATGAAGCCATACACCTGGGACAGGCCCAGGCCCGTGCCCTTGCCGACTTCCTTGGTGGTGTAGAAAGGTTCGAAGGCGCGCGCCACGGTCTCGGGATCCATGCCGGTGCCGGTGTCGGTGACTGCCAGGCGCACGTACTCGCCGGCCGGCAGGCCGTCGACCTCGTCGTCGGCCAGGGTGGCGTTGGCGGTGGCGATCTCGATGCGCCCGCCTTCGGGCATGGCGTCGCGTGCGTTCACCACCAGGTTGAGCAGCGCCGACTCGAAACGCGCCGCGTCGATCACGGTGTTGCGCACCATGGGGTCGAGCCTCACCTCGAACAGGATCGAGGAATTGCCGGCGCGCCGCAGCACCGACTCGAAGCCGGTGATCAGGCGGTTGACGTTGCGGGTCTCGGGCTGCAGCGGCTGCTGGCGCGCGAAGGCCAGCAGCTGCTGGGTCAGCGTGGCGCCGCGGTCGATCGCGCGCCGCATGCTGTCCAGGGTCTTGGCGTCGCTGCCGTGCTGGCGGTGCATGGACAGCACCTCCAGGCCGCTGGCCAGCACCGACAGCAGGTTGTTGAAGTCGTGGGCGATGCCGCCGGTCAGCTGGCCGATCGATTCCATCTTCTGCGCCTGGAACAGCGCGGCCTGCGCCTTCTCGAGCGCCTCGGCGGCCTGTTTCTTCTCGGTCAGGTCGCGGGTGATCTTGGCAAAGCCCAGCAGCTCGCCCCCCTCGTCGCGCACGGCGTCGACCACCACGTGGGCCCAGAAGCGGGTGCCGTCCTTGCGCACGCGCCAGCCCTCGGACTCGTAGCGGCCGGCTTCGGCGGCCATGCCAAGGGCGCGCACCGGCACCCCGGCCAGGCGGTCCTCGTCGGTATAGAAACGCGAGAAATGCTGGCCCACGATCTCGTTGTAGGAATAGCCCTTGATGCGCTCGGCGCCCACGTTCCAGTTGGTCACCACGCCCTCGGGCGAGAGCATGTAGATGGCGTAGTCGGTCACGCCCTGCACCAGCAGGCGGAAGCGCTGCTCGCTCTCGCGCAGCGCCTCCTCGGCCTTGCGGCGCTCGGTGACGTCGCGGGTGATCTTGGCATAGCCCAGCAAGGTGCCGTGCTCGTCGTAGATCGGATCAATCACCACGTGGGCCCAGAAGCGGCTGCCGTCCTTGCGCACGCGCCAGCCTTCGGCCTCGAACTTGCCCTGCTCCAGCGCCTGCTTCAGGGCCTGGGCCGGCAGGCCGGTGGCGCGGTCCTCGGGCGTGTAGAAGCGCGAGAAGTGCTGTTGCAGGATCTCGTGTTCGACATAGCCCTTGAAGCGCTGCGCGCCGGCGTTCCAGCTGGTGACGTAGCCCTGGGGGTCGAGCATGTAGATGGCATAGTCGCTGATGCCGGCGACCAGGTATTGCAGCCGCTGCTCGCTGGTGATCGCCTGCTGGGCGGGTAAGGACGGACTGTCCATATATAGATAGTGCTTCCTAAAAGATGGACTCAAAATCATCCTATCATACAACTGCTCATCAATATGCCGCCACGCGTTTGCGCGCCGCCCGCCTGTCCTGCGCCCAAGCGCAGAGCGCCGCCTTGTAAAATTGCCGGCCGGTTTCACGTTACAATACGGCTCTGTTTTCCCGCGCTAGACATCAAGGCCCCAATGACCCAGGCAGTCCCCGCACAACTCGACCTGTCGGCCTGCGACAAGGAACCCATCCGCACGCCCGGCAGCATCCAGCCGCACGGCTTCATGCTGACCCTGTCGCCTGCCCTCACGGTGGCCCAGGCCAGCGCCAACCTGGCGCAATGGACGGGCCACGCCGCCGCGGAGGCCGCAGGCAAGCCGCTGGCGCGCATCATCGGCGAGGCCGCCCACGCGCGCCTGGCGCCGGAGCTGCTCGACGGCGTCCTGGGCACGCGCCCGCTCTACCTGGGCACCGTCACCTTGCACAACGGCGCCCACTTCGACGTGCTGGTCCACCGCTGGGACGGGCTGCTGATCGCCGAATTCGAACGCGTCGAGCGCCCGCAGCCGGCCGATTTCCGCCACCTCTACCCCCTGATCAGCGACTTCCTGGCCAGGGCCAACCAGCATGCCTCGATCGCGGCCCTGACCGAAGTGGCCGCCCGCCACGTGCGTTCGGTCACCGGATACGGCCGCGTGATGATCTACCAGTTCGACACCGACGGCCACGGCCGCGTGGTGGCCGAGGCCAAGGCCGACGACTACGACTCCTACCTCGGCCAGCACTTCCCAGCGAGCGACATCCCGGCCCAGGCGCGCGAGCTGTACCGGCTGTCGCCGATCCGCCTGATCCAGGACGCCAATTACGAGCCGGCGCCGCTGGTGCCGCCGCACAATCCGGTGACGGGCGGCCTCAACGACCTGTCCTTCGCGGCCCTGCGCAGCGTCTCGCCGGTGCACCTGCAGTACATGCGCAACATGGGCACCCTGGCCTCGATGTCGGTGTCGCTGATCGTCAAGGGCCAGCTGTGGGGCCTGATCTCCTGCCACAACGCCGCGCCCTGCCCGGTGCCGGTCGAGAAGCGCACCGCCTGCGAGCAGCTGGGCCAGATCCTGGCGCTGTGCATCGAGTCGCGCGAGGACGCGGCCGAGCTGCAGTTCCGCCTCGAGGTGCGGCGCACGATGGTGGAGCTGCTGGGCCACCTGACCAAGGGCAGCGACTTCCTCGAGAACATGAGCGGTGTCTTCCCCGAGCTGCTGCGCTTCGCGCGCGCCGGCGGCGTGGCCATCGTCGCCGACGACCTGATCATGACCTACGGCGACACGCCGGACGAGGACGCGATCCGCGCACTCTCGACCTGGCTCGCGGTGCAGGGCCATACCGAGGTCTATCACACCAACCACCTGGGCGCGAGCTACCCGCCGGCGCAGGCGCTGACGCGCTGCGCCAGCGGCCTCCTGGCGCTGCCGATCTCGCGCATCCACAAGCATTACCTGCTGTGGTTCCGCCCCGAGCTGGTGCAGACCATCGAATGGGCCGGCAATCCGCATCAGAAGTTGCTCGACCCGCAAGCCCGCCCCGGCGCCC
>CAMPHU010000140.1 GCA_946886065.1 uncultured Massilia sp.
GCGGACTCGGGGTTGATGGCGGACCAGCCGCTGCCTGCCTGTTCCTTGAGGCGGGTGAGGGACTGGATATCGTTCTGGTATTGAGACATGTCGGCTCCTGAGTGGTGATTGAGTTCGTCGCGCTTTCCCGGCCTGCCGCGCATCGCTGCGCAGCGGCGTTCGCATGACTTCATGATACGCCAGCGGCGGGCAAAGATTTGCTGTCTTATATAAGACATATGACATAAAAGTTATCGACGAAATTCAAGGACTTACGACACAGTTTTCAGGATGCGGGACGGGGTTTTGCGAAACGAGATGCAGACGGGGACGCCGGCAGCGGGTGCATCTTGCGATGTGAAATGTGGTTCGGCCGTATGAAATGGGATGGCGTGGCGGCGCGGGCGCGCCGGGTCCCGGGTAAAGGCAGGGCGGGTATTGTCTGGACCGATGAAAAGATGGGTAAATGCCGGGCCTTGGATAGGGGCCGTGGCTTGCGTCGGGCCGATACGCTTGCTTGGCAGAGCGTGGCAAGCTGGGTGGCAAGGCCGGACCGCTGCGATGGCGAGTTGCCCTGGACGCTCATCCACTGTCCGGGCAGCGGGATTAGAGGTCTCGCCGCCGCATGGCCTTCACGGCTCCAGTTGGCCCATCGAGGCTACAGTGCGAATCCGCCGGCCGTCTGGGTGAACTGGTTGATCCCCGCCGTCATGGCCGTGATCATCGCGCGCTCGGCTGCCGACAGCTGCGGATGCCAGACATCGAAGATCAGCACCACGCGCAACTGCTCGCTGTCGTTCCAGGCTTCGTGTTCGATGGTGTCGTCGAACACCCAGGCCTTGCCCGTTTCCCACTCGCGGGTATCGTTGCCGACCCGGAAGCCGCAGCCCGGCGGCACGATCAGGGGCAGGTGGGTCACCAGCCGCACATTGCTGACGCCGGTATGCGGCGGAATGCGCGTCTTCGGCTTCAGCAGCGAGAACATGGCGCTCGGTGTACGGCCCGGCTGGTCGGGCTGGGGCGCGCCGCGCAGCGCCGCCATGGTGCGCGGGCAGCGCCCGGCATTTCCTGCGACGGCTTCGCCCTTGTCGATCAGGTGGAAGGCGGTCCAGTCCGGCGACTTGTTCAGCCCGGCCCACTGGTTCAGCGGCTGGTCCTCGGAATAATTGATATACGGCGTGAACCCTTCCTCCGCCGCCAGCACCGCCAGGAATTCCTCGCGAATGTCGTGCGTCGCCGCCTCCAGCGCATCCAGCCAGGGAAACGCGCTGCGCTCGAAAAAGCTGGTCGGCAGCAGGCCCTGGTAGTGGAACAGGGCGGGCTGGGAGTCGTAACGCCGCTTGCGGCCGGTCATGATGTCGACGGAGTCGCGGAAGCGCCGCAGGTGTTCGCCTTGCATCCCGCCCAGGTGGGGCGCCAGGTAGGCGTCGAGGAAATCGCCGAACTCGCGGTTGTAGGCATCGTGCCAGTCCAGGGCCTCGCGTACCGCCGGCTGCAGGTCGGGCGGCAGGGTGTGCAGCGGCGGCGCCACGGCGGCCACCGCGGCGCAGGCGCCGGCCGCCGCCTGGCGCCGCCCCTGGCGGATGTACAGCCGGCTGCGCAGCACCAGCGCCACCAGGTCGTAGGGATCGACGCTGAGCGCGCCGCGCAGCGCCGCTTCTTCGCCGTCCTCGTCCTTCTGCGCCAGGCAGACCACGGACAGGTTGAGCCATTGCTGCTTGTCGCGCCCGTCGACTTCGACCAGGCGCTGCAGCAGTGCGCGCGCATGATCCAGGCGGCCGGCGCTGAAGGCTTCGTGCGACAGCGCGCGCAGCGCGCGCGGGTGGGCCGGCGTGCGCGCGAGAATCGCTTCCCAGCACTGCACCGCGCGCCGCCGGTCGCCACGTCCGTCCGCCTCCAGCGCCTCTCGTTCCAGCGCCGCGATCTCCCTGTTGTCCGCCATCGTCCTGCCTTTATTAGTATGTACGGCTGATTTTGTACATACATATGCATATTGGCAAGTAATATTTACAGCCGACCATTCTTCTAGGGGGAAGGAAGGCCACTCCTTCGTGTCTGTCGCGCCGGCAAGCACGCGGCTAAGATGTGGCCGGTTTGACTTCCGACGGACGAGACGATGGCGATCCCGCAACGCATTTTCCTGCAACCCAGCTCCGCCGCCACCGCGCCGGTGACGCGCTTGTGCCTGCTGATGCTGTGCGCGGCCTACCTGCAAGGAGGCATCGACAAGGTATTCGACTTTCCGGGCGCGGTCGCGGAGATGGCGCACTTCGGCCTGCGCCCGGCGCTGCCGCTGGCCGTGCTGACCATCGCCGGCGAGCTGGGCGCATCGGTGATGGTGGTCGGCGGCTGGTGGCGCTGGGCCGGCGCCGCCTGGCTGGCGCTGTTTACCCTGGCGGCGAACGGCATCGCCAACCGCTACTGGGAGCTCGCAGGCCCGGCGCGCCGCATGGCCGAGAACGGCTTCTACGAGCACCTGGGCCTGGCCGGCGCCTTCCTGCTGGTGGCCTGGTGCGATCTGGACGTGCGACGGCGGCCTGCCTAGCCGGCTTTATTGGAGAGGAAGGGGGCGCCCATCGGGCGCAGTCGTGCCGGCCGGGCGGATTTCAGTGCTCTGGTGCAGGGTATTGCGCCAGCCGTCCGGCTGCAGGGTCCAGATCCGCACGTAGCGTCCACGGAACTGGCGCGGCGTGCGCTGGCCCTGCGTCTGCGCATGGAAGCGTCCGGTCACGATCGCGGCGCGGCCGCTGCCGAGAACGGTAATCTCCATGTCGTCCAGCCCATAGCCGCTGATCCTGAATTCATTGCGCATCAGCGCTTGCAGGAATTCGGTCTTGGTGCGCACCCGGCCGTTGCTCTCCACGTGGTAATACTCGCCGCCGATCAGCTTGCGCAAGGCATCGATGTCGCCGCTCGCCACCGCCGCCGCGCGCCTGCGCTCGGCGTCCCGGATGCCGGCGGTTTCCTGCGGCGCAGCTCTGGCCCCAGCTCTGGCTCCAGCGGTGGCGCCAGCGGTGGCACGAGCATTGGCGCCAGCGGCGGCGGCGGAGGCGGCGTGGACAGGAGCGGAAAACAGGATGGCGGCGAAGGCCAGGCAAAGGACGCGCATGGGTGACCGAGGCAGTGGTTGTCGCCCATAGTATATAAATTCCCAACCGTAAGATTGTAACGAAATATTTCTTGCGGCCGACACAATCCGACACCGGACATTGTCTGGAAGCGGCGGGGACATCTGCTACAGTGGGATCCATGCAGTGCCGCCATGGCTGCCGCCACCCTTACCACTTCTACCATCCGACGACATGCCTGCCGCTCCTTTGCCGTCCGACGAAGCCGAACGCCTGGCGCTGCTGCGCGCGCTGGCCCTGCTCGACACCCCGTCCGAGCCCGTGTTCGACCGCGTCACGCGCCTGGCGAGCCGCCTGCTGGACGTGCCGGTGGCGCTGTTCACCCTGATCGACGCCGAGCGCCAGTGGTTCAAGTCGCGGGTGGGGCTGGACACGGCCGAAACCCCGCGCGAGCTGGCCTTCTGCGCCCACGCGATCCTCCAGGAGGCGCCGCTGGTGGTCCCCGACACCACCAGGGACGAGCGCTTCCGCGGCAACCCGCTGGTCACCGGCGCTCCGAATATCCGCTTCTACGCCGGCGTCCCGGTCCGCACCACGGCGGGGGTGGCGATCGGCACCCTGTGCGTGGGCGACACCCGCCCGCGCGAGCTCGGCGACGACGACCTGGCGCTGCTCGCGGACCTGGCCGCCATCATCACCGAGGAAGTCCGCTACCGCGAACGGCTGGCGGTGGCGCGCGCCCAGCTGGAGCGCACGGGCGAGGTGCTGGGCGCCAGCGAAGCGCGCTTCCGCTCGGTGTTCGAGGCCGCCGTGGTCGGCATCGCCCTGGTCCTGCCGGACGGCACCTGGGTCAGCATCAACCCGGCCCTGTGCCAGATCCTCGGCTACACGGAGCCGGAGCTGCTGGGGATACGCTTCCCGGAAGTCACCTATCCGCCCGACCGCGCCGACGACGCCGAGCTGATCCGGCGCCTGCACGCCGGCGAGATCGAGCGCTTCACCCGCCAGAAGCGCTATGTGCGCAAGGACGGCAGCCTGGTCTGGATCCAGGTCGATGTCTCGCGCATGCTCAGCCCGAATGGCGAACACGAGTACAACGTCGCGGTCGTCAAGGACATCGACGCGCAAAAGCGGGCGGAGCAGCAGGTGGCGGCCCTGAATGCCGACCTCGAACGGCGGGTCGACGAGCGCACCCGCGCGCTGCAGGAGGCCATCCAGCGCCAGCGCCAGGCCGAGCACGAACTGCGCGCGCGCGAGGTGCTGCTGAGCACCGTGATCGAGAATGCCTACGACGCCTATATCAGCCTGGACCGCCATGGCCGGGTCACGGCCTGGAACCGCCAGGCCGAGGAAACCTTCGGCTGGAGCGCCGAAGAAGCCCTTGGCGCCACGCTCGAACGCCTGATGATCCCGCCCGAACTGGCGGGCGCGCACCAGGCCGGCATGCGGCGCTACCTGTCGACCGGGGTGGCGAAGGTGGTCGACCGGCGCCTGGAGCTGCCCGCCATGCGCCGCGACGGCAGCCGCCTGATGGTGGAGCTGCGCCTGCGCGCGCTCGACATCGACGGCGAGCCGCTGTTCAGCGCCTTCCTGCACGACATCACCGAGCGCAAGGAAGCCGAGGCGCGGCGCGAATACGAAAGCCGCCACGATCTGCTGACCGGCCTGCCGAACCGGCGCGCCCTGATGGACGCCATGCCGGTGGTGCAGTCGCGCGCGGCCCGCAGCGGCCGCACCATGGGCCTGCTGTTCCTCGACCTGGACGGCTTCAAGGCCATCAACGACGCGTTCGGGCACGACGCGGGCGACGCCTTGCTGCGCGTGCTCGCCGACCGCCTGCGCGCCGCGGTGCGCAGGACCGACAGCGTGTTCCGCCTGGCGGGCGACGAATTCACCGTGGTGCTGGAAGACCTGGGCGATGCCTGTGACCATGCGTGGGGCGACGCGCGCGCCGTCGGCGCCAAGCTGATCGACGTCTTGTCGGAGCCGGCCAGCCTGTGGAGCACCCAGGTGCAGGTCGGGGCCAGCGTGGGCATCGCCCTGTGTCCGCCGGGAGCGGGCATCAGTCCCGAGGCGCTGATCCGCGAGGCCGACCAGCGCATGTACGAGGCCAAGCGGGCCGGGCGCGGCTGCATCCGGCCTGAGCAGCCCGAGCTGTCCTCACAAAGTCCTTGACCTTCCCATCGTGGGAAGGAATATGCTGTCCATATGTGATCGAGGAGCAAGCATATGGATAGCACAGCAGGAATCCGGGATACGACGCTGCGCATCGGCGGCATGACGTGCGCCTCCTGCGTGGCGCGGGTCGAGAAAGCGCTGCAGGCGGTGCCGGGCGTGGAACGCGCGAGCGTCAACCTGGCCACCGAAAAAGCCAGCGTGCATGGCGCCGCCGCCCCTGGAGCGCTGCGCGAGGCAGTGAAGGCCGCCGGCTACGACGCCGCCGAGGTCGAAGAGGGCGCGCCGGCGCTCGCGCCGGTGGAAACCGGCAAGGGCGGGCTGCCGTCCTGGTGGCCGGTGGCCGCCGCCGCGCTGCTGAGCGCGCCCCTCGTGGCCCCAATGTTCGGCCAGCTCGTCGG
Source organism: uncultured Massilia sp. (assembly GCA_946886065.1). Next base: position 5,624 of record CAMPHU010000140.1, read on the forward strand.
CATCGACTGGATGCTGCCCGGCTGGCTGCAGCTGCTGCTGGCGACCCCGGTGCAGTTCTGGCTCGGCGCGCGCTTCTACCGCGCGGGCTGGAAGGCCTTGCGCGCCTTCAGCGGCAACATGGACCTGCTGGTGGCGATCGGCACCAGCGCCGCCTACGGCCTCTCGCTCTACCTGCTGCTGGCGCACGGCGGCCACGCCCACCTGTACTTCGAATCCTCGGCAGTGGTGATCACCCTGGTCCTGCTGGGCAAATGGCTGGAAGGCCGCGCCAAGCGCCAGACGGTGCAGGCGATCGAGGCGCTGGAGGCCTTGCGCAGCAGCGACGCCCTGGTGCGCAGGGACGGGCGCGAGCTGCGTATCCCGCTGGCGGAATTGGCCAGGGGCGACCTGATGGTGGTGTTGCCGGGCGAGCGCGTGCCGGCCGACGGCCTGGTGGAGGAGGGCGCCAGCCACCTGGACGAATCGCTGCTGACCGGCGAGAGCCTGCCGGTGGCGAAGAAGGAGGGCGACAGGGCGACCGGCGGCGCCGTCAACGGCGAAGGCCTGTTGCTGGTGCGGGCCACGGCGGTCGGCGCGGAATCGGTGCTGGCGCAGATCATCCGCATGGTCGAGGATGCGCAGGCGGTCAAGGCGCCGATCCAGCGCCTGGTCGACCGCGTCAGCGCCGTGTTCGTGCCGGTCGTGCTGCTGATCTCGCTGGCGACCCTGCTCGGCTGGGGCATCTTCACCGGCGACTGGCAGCAGGCGCTGCTCAATGCGGTGGCGGTGCAGGTGATCGCCTGTCCCTGCGCGCTGGGCCTGGCCACGCCGACCGCGATCATGGTCGGCACCGGCGCCGCAGCGCGCCACGGCATCCTGATCAAGGACGCCGAGGCGCTGGAGACCGCGCATGCGGTCGATGTGGTGGTGTTCGACAAGACCGGCACCCTGACCGAGGGCAAGCCGGCGCTGGCGGCGGTGGAGGGCAGGGACCAGGATGCGGTACTGCGGCTGGCCTGGGCCGTGCAGCAGTACAGCGCCCACCCGCTGGCGCGCGCGGTGGCCGGGGCGGCGGCGGAGCGCGGCCTGGCCTTGAAGCCGGCGGCCGGTGCGGCGGCCCTGCCGGGGCGGGGCGTACGCGCGGACATCGATGGGGCCACTGTCTTCCTCGGCAACCGGCGCCTGATGGAAGAGCTGGGCGTGCGTGACGGCCTGGAAGCTGCGGCGGCGCACGAACAGGCCGGGCGCACCGTGTCCTGGCTGGCGGAGCGGCGCGGCGAGGTCGTCGAAGTGCGCGGCCTGCTGGCCTTCGGCGACCGCCTCAAGCCGGGCGCCCAGGCAGCCGTGGCGCGCCTGCTGGCCATGGGCGTCGAGCCCGTGATGCTGACCGGCGACAACCGCGGGGCCGCCCAGGCGGTGGCGGCGCAGCTGGGCATCGCGCGCTTCCACGCCGAGGTGCTCCCGGCCGACAAGGCGCGCGTGGTCGAGGCGCTGCGCCAGGCAGGGAAGAAGGTCGCCATGGTCGGCGACGGGATCAACGATGCGCCGGCCCTGGCGGCCGCCGACGTCGGCATGGCCATGGCCGGCGGCACCGAGGTCGCCATGCAGACCGCCGGCGTGACCCTGATGCGCGGCGACCCCGGCCTGGTGCCGGACGCGATCGCCGTGTCGCAGCGCAGCTACCGCAAGATCCGCCAGAACCTGGGCTGGGCCTTCATCTACAACCTGGTCGGCGTGCCGCTGGCCGCCTTCGGCCTGCTCAATCCGGTCCTGGCCGGCGCGGCGATGGCGCTCAGTTCCGTGAGCGTGGTCGCCAACGCGCTGCTGCTGCGGCGCTGGGCGCCGTCCGCCGCGCCGGCGCAAGCCGAAGCACCCGTTTCAAGCAAGCCCGGGGCCGCCGCGCCCCGCCAACAAGGAGGAAACACCATGTATGAACTGATCGTGGAGGGCATGAGCTGCGGCCATTGCGTCGGACGCGTCACCAAATCCGTCCAGGAGGTGGACCGGGACGCCAAGGTCGTGATCGACTTGCCGACCAAGAAAGTGCGCATCGATAGCCAGCTTGACCTGGACCGGATCGCCGCCGCCATCGACGCGGCCGGCTATCCTGTCAGCGCCCGTTCGGCCGCCTGAACCGGTGCCGGCGGCATGTCGTGGATAGCGATAACAGGTCAAAAAATCTGTACCGCCGGTATCTATTTACGTTATATTTTGATAGAAACTGAACAAGGCAACACCGCATGACGAGCTGAACCGAAACGACTTCCGCCGGGCATTGCCGGCGGCTTCCTGGGACAAGCAATGCGAGATGGCGTGCTGGCGGAACCGACGGACCTGGCGAAACACCCACCCACGCGCACGCAATTGCGCAATGTCATCGGCGTTCTCGTCATCCTCGCCCTGCTGTTCGCCGTCCTGGCCCCGGCGGCCGGCACGCCGCTGCCGGTGGCGCCGGAATTCATTCCCATGTACCAGTCGGTGCTGGTGGCGAGCAACCTGCTCACCGGCATCCTGTTGCTGGGCCATCTGCATACCGGGCGCTCGCTGGCGCTTGGCATCCTGTCCCTGGGCTACCTGTTCACCGCGCTGATCGCGGTGGCCCACATGCTGACCTTCCCCGGCCTGTTTTTCGACTACGGCATGCTGGGCGGGAATACCCAGACCGCGCCCTGGCTGAACATCGCCTGGCACCTGCTGTACCCGCTGTTCGTGCTCGGCTACACGGTCCCTTACCGCAGCCCGCTGCCGGCCCACTTCATGCGCCTGGGCGGCCTGCTGACGGCCCTGTTCGTGGCGGGCCTGCTGCTGATGTCGACCTCGGGCGCGCGCTACCTGCCGCCCCTGATGGACGGCGCGCGCTACCTGCCGCTGTACCGCTGGCTGAGCGTCGCCATCCTGGCGCTGTCGCTGTGGACCCTGTGGACCACGGCGCGCAAGCGCCCGAGCAGCGTGCTCGATGTCTGGCTGACGGTGGCGATGGCGGCCTGGGTGTTCGAAGTGGCGCTGTCCGGCGTGCTGAATGGGGCGCGCTACGACCTCGGCTTCTACGGCGGCCGCCTGTACGGGCTGGCCGCCTCGCTGTTCGTGCTGGGCGCGCTGGCCAAGGACAATATCGGCCTGCACGCGCGCCTGCAGGCGGCCTTCCACGAGATGGTCGAGACGCGCGCCCGCGCCCAATGGCAAAGCCTGCTCGGCACGGTGTTGCGCCAGCTGCCGGACGGGGTGCTGATCGTCGACCGCGAGGGCCGCTGCGTGATGGCCAACGACCAGGCCATGCGCATGGCCCAGCACTTCGTGCCCGCCGGGACGGAGGCCGGGGCGGAGATGGGTCCTGGCCCGGCCACCATGCTGTCGCTGATCGGCGAGCCGGTGCGGCGCGCCATCGAAGGCCAGGGCTTCCGCGACGCGATGCTGGAGACCACCTCGGGCGAGAGCCGGCGCGTGTACGCGGTCAGCGGCGCCCAGCTGCGCGACGGCGCGGCGGAGCTGGCGGCGGCGGTGGTGGTCCTGGACGACATCACCGAGCGCACCGAGGCCAGCACGGCCCTGGCGCGTGCGCTGGACCAGACCCGCTACCTGATCGAGCACACGCCGCTGGCCGTGATCGAGTGGGACCGCGACTTCAGGATCAAGCTGTGGAACCGGCGCGCCGAAGAGCTGTTCGGGTGGCGTGCCGGCGAGGCGATCGGCCAGCGCATCGACGCGCTGCCCTTCATCCACGAGGAAGACGCGGCCAGGGTGGCCGAAGTGGTGACGCGCCTGCTCGACTCGGCCACCAAGTACGTCAAGTCCAGCAACCGCAACCGCACCCGCGACGGGCGCACATTGTGCTGCGAGTGGTACAACTCGGTGCTGCACGACGAGCGCGGCGAGATCGTGACCGGCTTCTCGCTGGTGCTGGACGTGAGCGAGCGCGAACAGGCGATGGACGCGCTCAAGGACGCCGACAAGCGCAAGGACGTCTATATCGCCACCCTGGCGCACGAGCTGCGCAACCCGCTGGCGCCGATCGCCAACGCCGCCTCGCTCCTGCGCAGCAAGCAGCTGCCGCCGGACCGCATCGAATGGATCGCCGCCATGGTCAGCCGCCAGACCGGCCAGATGTCGCGCCTGCTGGATGACCTGCTCGACGTTTCGCGCATCAGCCGCGGCAAGATCGAGCTGCGGCGCGCGCGGGTGGAGCTGGGCCGCCTGATCCGCGACACCCTGCAGACCAGCATGCCGCTGATCGAGGCCGGGCGCCACCAGGTGCAGCTCGACCTGTGCGCGGAGCCGCAATGGGTGGACGCCGATGCGCTGCGCCTGACCCAGGTGCTGGCCAACCTGATCAACAACGCGGCCAAGTACACGCGGCCCTGCGGCATCATCGAGATCGCGCTCAAGACGGTGGACGGCATGGCCGAGGTGACGGTGCGCGACAACGGCGTGGGCCTGGAGCCGGACATGCTCGAGCGCGTGTTCGACCCCTTCGTGCAGGTCGCCAGCGCCAGCCACCTGGCCCAGGGCGGGCTGGGCATCGGCCTGTCGCTGGCCAAGGGCCTGGTCGAGCTGCACGGCGGCACGATCACGGCCGGCAGCGGAGGCGCCGGCAAGGGCTCGGCCTTCACCGTGCGCCTGCCGCTCGACACTGGCATGGAGGCGGCGGCCGGCGAACCGCCGGCGCCGGACGTGGAGGGGACGCTGTGCTGCGACATCCTGATCGCGGACGACAATGCCGATGCCGCCGAATCGCTGGCCTGGCTGCTGCGCTCGGAAGGGGCGAGCGTCCAGGTGGCCCACGACGGCGCCCAGGCGCTGCGCCTGTTCAATGCGCGCCCGGCCCAGATCGCCGTGCTCGACCTCGGCATGCCCGAGATGAGCGGCCTGGAAGTAGCCCAGGTGCTGTCGCGCCGGTCGCCCCGGCCTTTCCTGGTGGCGGTGACGGGACGGGGACGGAAGGAAGACCGCCTGGCCTCGTTCGAGGCGGGCTTCAATGAACACCTGACCAAGCCGGTCGCGCCGCAGCAGCTGATCGAGCTGCTGCGGCAAGCCTGCACCTAGTGCGGCGTGCGTGCAACATCTGCTCTCATTCGATGATTGCTATATTGTTAACATCCTGCTAGCATCCCCGCACCTTCATTACCGGGAAAGCCTGCCGTGGAAATGCTGACGCGCCTGTTCGTGCCACGCCGCCGGAAGAACCAGCAGGAAGTGGCCGGGCGCGCCGCCGAGGTGATCCAGCAGGTGCTGTTCGACGTCGGCGTCGACCGTTTCCTGAACGGCACGGTGCTGCTCGATCCGCAATTCCGCCTGCGCTTCTATTCCGCCGCGCCGCCGGCCTGGCCGGAGGGCGCCGTGCTCATCGCGATCAGCGAATTGCCGGAAGCGCCGATCCTGCGCGCCTGTGTGGGCGACGCCGCCCTCGACGCCGCCGCCGTGCGCCGCCACACGCCCTTGCTGGCCGATGGCCTGATGCGCGCGCTGCTGGCGCGCTCGCCCGGGCTGCGCGCCTTGCCGGCGCTGAGAGCCGCGCCGGCCCTGCGCGGCCGGCGCACGCAGTTGCGCTGATGCTGCGCTGATCCGGTGCGCGCCGCCGCGCGCAGCGGCGCTATGCTAGCGTTGCGCGCCTTCGGCGCCGCCCGATCAGCCCAGGAAAGGAGTCGCCCATGCTTCCGGCAAGCCGTTGTTCCGCCCATGGTCCCGCCCACGGTCCCGTCCTTGCCCGGCGTCCGCCGCGCCGATGAGTGTCCGTAACCTGGACCGGCTGTTCGCGCCGCGCTCGGTGGCACTGATCGGCGCCTCGGAGCGCGAAGGCAGCCTGGGCGCAACTTTGCTGGGCAACCTGCTGGAGGGCGGTTTCCGCGGCCAGCTCTACCCGGTCAATCCCAAGTACGAGCAGCTGGCCGGGCGGCGCTGCCATGCCTCGGTGGGCGATTTGCCGGCCGCGCCCGACCTGGCCGTGATCTGCACCCCGCCCGCCACCGTGCCCCAGCTGGTGCGCCAGCTGGGGGAGCTGGGTACCCGCGCAGCCATCGTGCTAACCGCCGGGCTGGCCCAGGCCAAGGATCTGCGCGGCCGCAGCCTGCGCCAGGCGGCCCTCGACGCCGCCCATCCTTTCCTGTTGCGCCTGCTGGGGCCGAACAGCGCCGGCCTGCTCGCGCCCGGCCTGGGCCTGAACGCCAGCGTGGCCCGCAGCGGCGCGCTGCCGGGGCGGATCGCCTTCGTGTCGCAATCGGGCTCCCTGATGACCGGGGTGCTGGACTGGGCGCGCACGCGCGGGATCGGTTTCTCCCGCTTCATCGCGCTGGGCGACTCGAGCGACGTCGACCTGGGCGACACGCTGGACTACCTGGCCAGCGACGGCGGCACCTCCGCCATCCTGCTCTACGTGGAGAACCTGCGCTATGCGCGCAAGTTCATGTCGGCCGCGCGCGCGGCGGCGCGCAGCAAGCCGGTGCTGGTGCTGAAGGCGCGCCGCGAGCTGGAGGAAGCGCGGCCCGCGGCCAGCGAGAGCGGCGCCCTGGCCAGCCCGGACGAGGTGTTCGACGCCGCGATCCGGCGCGCCGGCATGCTGCGCGTGTACACCACCGAACAGCTGTTCGCGGCGGTGGAGACCCTGGCCTATGCGCGCCCGCTGCACGGCGAGCGCCTCGCCATCGTGAGCAACGGCGCCGGACCGGGTGTGCTGGCCCTCGACGCGCTCGCCTATGGCGGCGGCGTGGCCGCCACGCCCGCCGGGGAAACGGTGGCGAAGCTCGACGCGCTGCTGCCCGCGGGC
>CAMPHU010000141.1 GCA_946886065.1 uncultured Massilia sp.
GGGAGGGACTGTTGCCCCGGCAGCCGGGGGAGGGCTGACCTGTCTCAAGGGGCCGGTCAAGAGGGGAGGGCAATGTCGGCTTGTCGCCACTAATTGTTGTCTGTACAAGCGTGCATCGGCCGACAAAAGGCTTGCCAATCTTCACAGCTTGTTGTTATAGTCAGACGACCAACCGGACCCCGTATGCGCCAGAACGTTTTCTTTACCTGCTACTTTTACTTTAGCGATTCCAGCCCGACGGCGGTGGAGTAGCGGCAGGTTCACGCGACAACGAACAAGTCCCAGCAAATCCAGACAAACCGCCAGCGATGGCGGTTTTTTCATTTTCAGCCCAGACATCACGAAACGGAGTACAGCATGCCTCGCACCGACGACTTACGCATCCGCGAAATGAAGGAACTGACGCCGCCCTCGCACCTGATCCGCGAGTTCCCGGTGAGCCCGCAGGCCGAGCAGACCGCCGCGGATGCGCGCGTGGCGCTGCACCGCATCCTGCACGGCCAGGACGACCGCCTGATGGTGGTGATCGGCCCCTGCTCGATCCACGATCCCAAGGCCGCGCTCGAGTACGCGCGCCGCCTGCTCGAACAGCGCCGCCGCTTCGCCGGCGAGCTCGAGATCGTGATGCGGGTGTATTTCGAGAAGCCGCGCACCACGGTCGGCTGGAAGGGCATGATCAACGACCCCTACATGGACAACAGCTTCCGCATCAACGACGGCCTGCGCATGGCGCGCGAGCTGCTGCGCGACGTCAACGAGATGGGCCTGCCCGCCGGCACCGAGTTCCTCGACGTGATCAGTCCGCAGTACATCGCCGACCTGATTTCCTGGGGCGCGATCGGAGCCCGCACCACCGAGTCGCAGGTGCACCGGGAGCTGGCTTCGGGCCTGTCCTGTCCGGTCGGCTTCAAGAACGGCACCGACGGCAACATCAAGATCGCGGCCGACGCCATCAAGGCGGCTTCGCAGCCGCACCACTTCCTGTCGGTGACCAAGGGCGGCCACTCGGCGATCGTGTCGACCTCGGGCAACGAGGATTGCCACATCATCCTGCGCGGCGGCAAGTCGCCGAACTACGATGCGGCCAGCGTGGAAGACGCCTGCAGGCAGCTGGCGGCCAACGGCCTGGCTTCGCGCCTGATGATCGACGCCTCGCATGCCAACAGCAGCAAGAACCCGCAGAACCAGGTGCCGGTGTGCGCCGACATCGGCAGCCAGATCGCGGCCGGCGACGACCGCATCGTGGGCGTGATGATCGAGTCGCACCTGGTGGGCGGCCGGCAGGACCTGGTGCCGGGGCAGGAGCTGACCTACGGGCAGTCGGTGACGGACGGGTGCATCGACTGGGAGACCAGCCTGGGGGTGCTGGAAGGGCTGGCGGGGGCGGTAAGGCAGCGGCGCTTGCGGCAGGAGTAAGGCCGACACGGCGCTGCGAACTTGGGCCCCCCTTGGCGGGGCCCCAAGTTTGCCGGCAGCGACGCAGCTTCAACCGCAGCAAGAAAATAAAAAAACGGCGCACCGAAGTGCGCCGTTTTCATTTACGCCATCCCGATCAGAACTTGGCGGTCAGGTTCAGGAAGATGTGGCGGCCCATCGCGTCGTACACCTGCGGATAGGTGTTGCCGTTGCCGAACACGGCAGCGACCACGCCGGTCACCGGCGGATCCTTGTCCAGCAGGTTGTTGACGCCGACACGGAAGGTCAGGTTCTTGTTCATGGCCCAGCTGCCGACCATGTCGAGGTAGTTGCGTGCGCCCAGGCGTTCGTCAGCCGGCTCGAAGTCGCTCGCCAGCAGCGGGTTGTCGCTGGTTGCGTCCAGCTTCACGCCCTTGATGTAGCGCCAGGTCGCGCCCACCTCGATACCGCGCCACGGGGTGCCCCAGACGGCGCGCGCCTTGTGACGCCACTTCGGCAGCGGGGTGCCGCAGGTGGTGCCGTGCAGGCCGGCGCAGTCGTACTCGCCCGAACCCGGGAAGTCTTCCGCCTTGAACTCCTTCAGGTAGGTGCCGACCAGCGACAGGTCCAGGCTGCCCCAGCCGCCCAGCTTCATGCCGTAGTTGGCGCCCAGGTCGATACCCTTGGTCGAACGCATGCCCAGGTTCAGGTTGGTCGCGATGATCTGCGCGGTCGGCAGGGCCCACAGGGTGCCCAGGCGGTCACGGGTGATCAGCGAGCAGAAGGTCGGATCGCCGGTCTGCAAGCACTGGGTCAGGGTGGTCGATGCCGGCATGCCGCCGATCACGCCCTTGACCTTCATGTCGAACGCGTCGATGGTCATCGACAGGTTGCGCATCGGGGTCAGCACCAGGCCCAGGGTGTACGAGTCCGATTTTTCCGGCGCCAGCGCGGTGTTGCCGCCGCTGATCTGGTTGTACTGCTGCGCCGGGCTATCCTCGATGTTGCCGTACTGGGCAGCGGTGACGCCGGTCAGGGCGCACTGTGCCAGCGTGGCTTCCGGGGTCGCGCCTGCGCACGGATCGTTGGCCATGCCGAACAGGCTCAGGCCGGCCGGGGTGAACAGTTCCACCACGTTGGCGGCGCGTGCCGCGCGCTGGTAGCTGAAGCGCACCTTGGCCGCCTGCACCGGCGCCCATTCGACGCCCACACCGTAGGAGCTGGTCTTCTGGCCGGTCGAGTAGTCCGACTTGCGGTAGGAAGCGTTCAGGGTCAGCGCATCGGCGAACGGCATCTTCTCGAGCACCGGGATGCGGGTCTCGGCGAAGTATTCGCGCACGCTGAACTGGCCGGACACGCCCATGGTCGGGCCGCCCTGGCCGGCCAGGTCGCCGGTCTGGAAGGCGGTGTCGGTGTCCAGGGTCAGCTTCTCGGTGCGGTGCTCCCAGCCCAGCGCCAGGCCGACGCCGCTGTTGCTGGTCGGCAGCTTGATGCCGTACTCGCCCAGGTCGGTGTTCACGTTCAGGCCTTGCACCGACTGGTGGGTGCTGCCCTTCTGGAAGCCCGGGGTCTGCAGGTAGCTCAGCGCTTCCGGCGTCACGCCGCCCAGGCGCCAGATGTTGTACGGGACGCAGTTCGGATCGGTGCCGTTGGCGAAGCTGCGGCAGACCGGGTTTCCGTTGGCGTCGGCGATGACGTCCAGGGCGCGGCCGATGCGGGCGTTCGAGAAGTCGTTGAAGTAGGTTTCCGAGAACAGGACCTTGCCCACTTGCGCGAACAGGTCGTATTGCCAGTTGCCGATGTCGCCCTTCAGGCCGGCCACGCCGCGGTAGGAGGTGTGGCGCTGGTCGTCCTGGCGGCCGCCGCCTTCCACGTTGCGGCGGAAGATGATGGCGTCGGCGGTGGTGCCCGGACCGGTCAGGCCCAGGTCGGCGCGCCATGCGTCGGTCAGGAAGGGGTTTTCGTAGCGGATTGCATTGCCGCCCGAAGCGTCGAAGCCGAACAGGCCGGACGGCGCGATCTGCGCGACGGTGTGGTCGTCGTGGAAGCTGGCCTCGGTGTACAGCTTCATGTTGTCGTTGATGTTGTAGTGCGCGAACGAGCTGAAGGTGTAGCGCTCGGACGGACGGCGGAAGTAGTTCAGCGGGCCGTAGTTGTACTGGTCGGTGGCGGCCACGTACGGACGGGTGTTGCCGGCGGCGTCAGCCACGGTGCGCTGGCCCGCGGCGGTGAAGAAGCGGCCAGGGAAGCTGGTGCCCGAACCGCCGCAGTTGAAGGTGTCGCCCGAGCTGAAGCCGTCCAGCGAGCAGGCGGTGAAGTCGCGCTCCGATTGCAGCAGCGGGTCTTCCTTCTTGTAGCCGATGAAGACCACGGCATTGCCCTTGCCGTCGGCGAAGTTACCGCCCATCAGCAGGTTAAGGTCCTTGACCTTGGCGTCGGCGCTCTTGTCGCCGGCGACCGGGAAGTTGCGGCGGTTTGCCGCGTCGGCAGCGGCGCCGCCGTTCTGCTGGTGGTTGTAGAACTGGTAGTTGCCTTCGATCTGAACGCCCTGGAAATTGTCGTTCATGATGAAGTTGACCACGCCGGCCACGGCGTCCGAGCCGTAGATGGCCGATGCGCCGCCGGTCAGGACTTCGACGCGCTTGATCAGCGAGGCCGGAATCTGGTTCAGGTCGGCTGCGGTGTTGCGCGGGGAACCTGCCGGCAGGCGGCGGCCATTGACCAGCACCAGGGTGCGGCTGGCGCCGAAGTTACGCAGGTTGACGGTCGCGGTGCCGGTCGAGCCGTTCGAGATCTGGCCGCCCTGGTCGGCGAACGCCTGGGGCAGGTTGTTGATCAGGCTTTCGACCGAACGCACGCCTTCGAGCTTGATGTCCTTGGCGCCGATCACGGTCACCGGGCTCACGCTTTCCAGGTTGGCGGTCGCGATGCGCGAACCGGTCACCTCGACGCGCTGCAGCTGCTGGCCTTCGGCCGGAGCCTGCGGCGCTTGCTGTGCGTAGGCAGCCGACGCGGCAACTGCCATACCACCTGCGAAGATCAAACGTACTGAGCGAGATAAAACTGTTTCAACCATCATGTAAGTTTCCCAGTTAGCCCTGCCGGCGGTTTTCCGCCCGCGCAGTGTTGTCACAAGCCGTCGATGCAAGAACGGCATCTTTTACCACTCGGCAATAAAAACATTCGCGTGCATACGTTGTCAATCGTAAAGACAAGGCGAGCAAAAAAAACAACTACTTTTCTAGAAATATTTACTTACATAAAATTTGGTGATATGGCTGGGAAATAAAAGAAGCTTGTCTGTACAGCTGGCCTTCTTATCTACGGAATTCCCAACCGCGGTGCGCAAGGGTGCACTGCAACAGTGCAGGATTGAGAAGTTGCTTTTTTGCCACAAAGATTGTTGTTGTAGCATCCTGGTCGAGGCGCCCAGTCATGTCTTAAAGATATAACGTGGGACTATTGGTCCAGCACAGCCTGTGTCTGTCCACTCCCGGCGATATGCGCTATCGTTAGGCCTTTTCGGCCCGGCTGGCTTGACGCGGAGGCAAGCCCATCCCCGGGGCATGATCGAAGTTCGGGAGTTCCATGCTTGCTTATATCCTGCGCCGGCTGTGGCAGATGCTGCCGACCATGGCGGGCGTCGTCGTGCTGGTGTTCGTGCTGTTCAACTGGGTCGGCGGCGATCCGGCCTACCTGCTGGCCGGGAAGATGGCCGACACGGCGGCGATCGAGAACATCCGCCGCCAGCTCGGCACCGACCAGCCTTATACGGTGCAGCTGTGGATCTTCGTGAAGCAGATCCTCAGCTTCGATTTCGGCAACGCCTGGAGCACCGGCGAGCCGGTCTCGCACATCATCTCCAGCCGGCTGGGGCCGTCGCTGACGGTGCTGGTGCCCCTGACGGTGCTCGAAACCCTGTTCGGCATCGCGCTGGCGCTCGGCATCGCCTTCGTGCGCGGCTCGCTGACCGACCGCGCCGTCATGGTGGCGTGCACGGTCGGCATGTCGGTCTCGATCCTGGTCTACATCATCGTGTTCCAGTATGTCTTCGCCTACAAGCTGGGCCTGTTCCCGGTGCAGGGCTGGGGCGAATCGCTGGGCGAGAACCTGCTGCGTTATGCGCTGCTGCCCATCATCATCGGCCTGGCCGTGTCGGTCGCGCCCACCCTGCGCCTGTACCGCAGCTTCGTGCTCGACGAGGCCGGCCAGGACTATGTGCGCACCGCGCGCGCCAAGGGCCTGTCCGAGCGCCGCATCGTCTGGGTGCACGTGCTGCGCAATGCCGCGATCCCGATCATCACCCATGTCATGGCCAACCTGCCGGCGCTGCTGATCGGGGCCTTCCTGCTCGAGCGTTTCTTCGGCATTCCCGGCATCGGGCGCGAAGTGATCCTGGCGGTGGAGCGCAGCGACTTCCCGGTCATCAAGGCGATCACGGTCTACGTGGCCGCCGCGACCATGGTGTTCAACCTGCTGGCCGACCTGCTGTACCAGGCGGTCGACCCGCGCGTGCAGCTCACATGAACCCGGCGGCGACCATGACGATCCATTCCGCATCCCCCGGCCTGTGGACGCTGGCCTGGCGCCGCCTGCGCGCCGACCGCATCGCCATGGCCTCGCTGGCCGTGGTGGCCGGCTTCCTGGTATTGCTGCTGCTGTCCGCCGGCGGCCTGGTGGCGGCCGACTGGGAAGACGAGGTGGCGGTCAACTATGCGCCGCCGGGCTTCGTCGGGGCGGACGCCGCCACCCGCGCCCTGGCGGCGGCCCAGGCGCCGCGCCCCGTGCCGCCCAACGCCTTCGATCCGCTGGCCGCCGAGCTGGCCGAGCTCAAGGCGCAGGCGGCGGCCGCAGGAGCGCCGGTGGAGAAGCGCACGACCTTGCCCTTCGGCGCCGACAAGTGGGGCCACGACATCGTCAAGAAGACCATCAAGGGCGGCGAGACCTCGATCGTGGTGGGACTGGTGGCGGCCTTCCTGGCGGTGGCGCTGGGCACCGTGTTCGGCGCGCTCTCGGGCTTCTACGGCGGCTTCGTCGACGACCTGTTCAACTGGTTCTACAGCGTGTTCACCTCGATACCCTCGATCCTGATGATCCTGACCGTGGCCGCCGTGCTGCAGCAGAAGGGCGTGACGACCATCGTCCTGATCCTGGGGCTGACCGGCTGGACCGGGCCCTACCGCCTGATGCGCGCCGAGTACATGAAGCACAAGGCGCGCGAGTACGTGATGGCGGCCGACGCCATCGGGGCGTCCGCCTGGCGGCGCATGTTCGGCCACATCCTGCCGAATGTCTCGCACGTGGCCCTGGTGCAGATGTCGATCCTGGTGGTCGGCTTCATCAAGGCCGAGGTGATCCTGTCCTTCCTGGGGTTCGGCGTGCCTGTCGGCGTCGTGTCCTGGGGCAGCATGCTGAACGAGGCGCAGAACGAACTCATCCTGGGCAAGTGGTGGCAGCTGGCCGCGGCCAGCGGCGCCATGGCGCTGCTGGTGACGGCCTTCTCGCTGTTCGCGGATGCGCTGCGCGACGCCCTCGACCCGAAACTGAAGTGACCATGAACCAGGATTCCATGTTGCTGTCGGTGCGCGACCTGCGCATCTCCTTCAAGACCGGCAAGACGACCACGGTCGAAGCGATCAAGGGCATTTCCTTCGACGTGCCGATGAACGCCACCGTGGCCCTGGTGGGCGAATCCGGCAGCGGCAAGTCGGTCAGCTCGCTGGCCGTGATGGGCCTGCTGCCGCCGGACACCACCATCGTGCACGAAGGCGCCAGCGTGCGCTTCGGCGGGCGCGAGCTGCTCGGGCTGTCGGTCGCCGAGCGCCGCAAGCTGTGCGGGCGCGAGATCGCGATGATCTTCCAGGAGCCGATGTCCTCGCTCAACCCGGTGTTCACGGTCGGTTTCCAGATTGGCGAAGTCCTGCGCCTGCACATGGGCATGGGCAAGCGCGCGGCGCGCGCCCGCACCCTGGAATTGCTGGCGGAGGTCGGCATTCCCGATCCGGAAAACAAGATCGACGCCTATCCCTCGCAGATGTCGGGCGGCCAGCAGCAGCGCGTGATGATCGCGATGGCGATCGCCTGCGAACCCAGGCTCCTGATCGCCGACGAGCCGACCACGGCGCTCGACGTGACCATCCAGAAAGCAATCATGGAGCTGATCGCGCGGCTGCAGAAAAAGCACCGGATGGCGGTGCTGTTCATCACCCACGACCTGGGCCTGGTGGGCGAGATCGCCGACCGCGTGATCGTGATGCGCCACGGCGTGGTGCGCGAGGAAGGGGCGGCGGCCCAGGTGTTCGGCGCGCCGCGCGATGCCTATACGCGCGCGCTCCTGCATTGCCGGCCGAAGCTCGACCAAAGGCCGCTGCGGCTGCCGGTGATCGACGACTTCATGGGCGGCGCGGCGGGCCCGGCCCCTGGGGCGGCGCCGGAGCAGCGCGAGCGCGGAACGTCGGCCCAGGACCGGCCGCTGCTGGTGGTGAAGAACCTGTCCAAGAGCTTCTGGCTGCGCGAAGGCCTGTTCGGCAAGCGCGAGTTCAAGGCGGTCAAGGATGTCTCGTTCACACTGGGGCGCGGCAAGACCCTGGGCGTGGTCGGCGAATCGGGGTCGGGCAAGACCACGGTCGGGCTCACCCTGCTGCGCCTGCACCGGGCCACGGGCGGCAGCGCGCTGTTCGACGGGCGCGACCTGGTGGCGATGCCGGACCGCGATTACCAGCCCTACAAGCGGCGCATCCAGATCATCTTCCAGAATCCGTATGCCTCGCTCAATCCGCGCTTCACGGTGGGCCAGATCCTGCTCGAGCCGATGCGCATCCACCGTATCGGCGCGAACGACGCCGAGCGCGTGGAGATGGCGCATTACCTGCTCAGGCGGGTGGGACTGCCGGAGCAGGCCTATCACCGCTATCCGCACGAGTTCTCGGGCGGCCAGCGCCAGCGTATCGCGATCGCGCGCTGCCTGACCATGAAGCCGGAGATCCTGGTCTGCGACGAATCGGTGTCGGCGCTGGACGTGTCGGTCCAGGCGCAGGTGCTGAACCTGCTGCAGGACCTGCAGGACGAGTACGGGATGAGCTACATCTTCATCTCGCATGATTTGTCGGTGGTGAAGTACATCTCGGACCAGGTGATGGTCATGCATCATGGCAGCGTGGTGGAGATGGCGGATTCGGATGTGTTGTACCGCGAGCCGCAGCATCCGTACACGCGCTCGCTGCTGGCGGCGATTCCGCGCGGGGCGTAGCTACGTGCTGATCGTACTGCGCGCACGCACCGGCTTCACCGTTGCGAATATGCCAAACCGCCTATGGCGCCGCCCTGTGAGCGCCCCTGAATTGGGCTAATATAGAACAATGCCCCCGTTATCCGACCTGATCCAGATGTACGGCGTGCTGATCGTGTTCGGCATCGTCCTTGTCGAACAGTTCGGCCTGCCCATCCCCGCCTATCCCATCCTCATCGTGGCCGGCGCGCTCGCGGTCGATGGCGGTGTCAGCTGGGAGCTATGCCTGCTGGCGGCGGTGGGCGCCTGCCTGATCTGCGACCTGTTCTGGTTCCGCGCCGGGCGCTTCTACGGCAAGCGTATCCTGCGCCTGCTGTGCAAGATCTCGCTGTCCCCCGATTCCTGCGTCAACCAGACCGAGGACCGCTTCCGCCGCTTCGGCGTGAAGTCGCTGCTGGTGTCGAAATTCATCCCCGGCTTCAATACCATCGCCGCGCCGCTGTCGGGCGCGATGGGCACGCATACCCGCCAGTTCCTGGCCTTTTCCATCACCGGCGCGGCGCTGTGGAGCGGCACCGGCATCCTGCTGGGCTCCATGTTCCACGACAGCGTCGACGGCGTGCTGGAACTGCTCTCGACCATGGGCAGCACCGCGCTGTCGGTCGTCCTCAGCCTGCTGGGCCTGTTCATCGTGGTCAAGTACATCGAACGCCGCCGCCACCGCGCCCGCACCGCCATGCCGCGCATCGAGGTCGGCGAGCTGCTGGCCCTGATCGACGGCGGCCACGAGCCCCTCATCATCGACGCGCGCAGCCTGACCGCCCAGGAGCTGGAAACGGCGATCCCGGGCGCCGTGGTCTACCAGGCCTGCCAGCCCGACCAGCTGATGGCCTCGCTGGACCGCGACCGCCACATCGTTGTCTATTGCAGCTGCCCCAACGACGTCACGGCCGCCGAAGTGGCCAAGCAATTCCTCGCCAACGGCTTCCATCGCACCCGTCCGCTCAAGGGCGGGCTCGACGCGTGGAACGCGCATCACAATCCGGACGCTGCGCTCGACCCGGCGACCTGCTGATTCCTGCCTGCCTTCCTTCCCTGAGGCCGCCCCAAGGGGCGCGCTTTGTTCGCCTTTCGTATGACTTGAAGTAGTCGGACTACTACATAATTTCACTGCTTTTCTGCTAAAGATGCGTCCCAGATCCCACGGTCTGTACCTAAACTACAAAATCTTCTTGTAATCGCAGCAAAAAGTTTAGTAAGCTTGGTGATCACTTCTTTTTGATCCGCAATGACCGCTTCCTCGCTCACCGCCAGTTCCGCGTCCGCCACCCATGCCGGCGGCGCCCGCCTGCTCGCCGATATCGGCGGCACCAACGCGCGCTTCGCCCTCGAATTCGGGCCGGGCCGGATCGAGCTGATCGAGGTGCTGGCTTGTAACGATCACCTGACCCTGGCCGCCGCCGTACGCGCCTACCTGAATTTGCCGGCCGTGCTGGAAGCGGGCCCGGGCCCGGTGCGCCATGCCGCGATCGCGATCGCCAATCCGGTGGTGGGCGACTATGTGCGCATGACCAATCACCATTGGGAATTCTCGATCGAGGCGCTGCGCCGGGAATGCGGTTTCGAGGTCCTGGAAGTGGTGAACGACTTTTCGGCCCTGGCCCGCTCGCTGCCCCACCTGGGCGGCCAGAAGCGGCAGGTCGGCGGCGGCGCTCCCGTCGCGGACGCACCGCTGGGCCTGCTGGGCGCCGGCACCGGCCTGGGCGTATCCGGCCTGATTCCCTGCGGCGCCAGCTGGACCGCGCTGCGCAGCGAGGGCGGCCACGTGAGCTTCTCGCCGGCCAATGAAACCGAAGTGGCGATTCTCCAGTATGCCTGGCGCGAGTTCGAGCACGTCTCGGCCGAACGCCTGCTGTCGGGCGCGGGCGTGGAGCTGATCTACCGCGCGCTGGCGGACCGCGCCGGCCGTCCGGGCGACAGCCTGGCGGCGCCGGAAATCTCGCGCCGCGCCCTGGCCGGCGAGTGCGCGCTGTGCGACGCGACCCTGGAAGCCTTCTGCGGCATGCTCGGCACCGTGGCCGGCAACCTGGCGGTGACCCTGGGCGCGCAGGGCGGCGTGTACATCGGCGGCGGCATCGTGCCGCGCCTGGGCGAACGCTTTGCGCGCTCGTCCTTCCGCAGCCGTTTCGAGCAGAAGGGCCGCTTCGCCGGCTACCTGGGCCAGATCCCGACCTATGTGATCACCGCCGACTATCCGGCCTTCCTCGGCGTATCGGCCATTTTGTCGGAAAAACTGTCCGGCTGAGGCAAATCGCGCGGATGCGCGTCCGAAAGCCTTGCGTCGCAAGGGGTTTTATCGGTTACAATGACCGGCAGTTGAATGAAACGACGTTGTCCGCTCGCGCGCCTGCCTTGTCGGTATCCAACCAAGGCGCCTGGTATCCTCGTGAAGCCGAGCCCGCGTTTCGCTTGAAAATCAACAGCGAGCAGCCCAGCCATCCGGCGGGCAGCCTGCGCAGCGCAGGTCCCTAGTCGCTAGTCCCTGCCTGCCACGTAATGCCAGCCCGGCGCGTCCAAGCCCGGGCCCTTGATTCCAGTTTGACGAACGCAGTAGACCGTGGCGGCCATGCCATCCAAGGCCCGCCGAAGGCCGGACATCCGCGATGCCCGCGCGCCTGGTCTGCTAACCCGGTATTGTTTGATGTTCTTTGCATTCGAGCCTGACGACATCGTGATATGAATACAGACGAGGCCAAGCGGGTCCTCGAGACCGCCTTGTTGTGTGCCCGGGAGCCGATGTCGATCCATGGCATGAAGAAGCTGTTCGCCGAAGTCGACGCCAACGGGCGCCAGCTCGGCGCCGGCGTGGGCAGCGACACGATCAAGATCCTGCTCGAGGAACTGCGCCAGGACTGGCAGGGCAGGGGCATCGAGATCGTCAGCCTGGCGTCCGGCTGGCGCTTCCAGAGCCGGCCCGAGATGAAAATCTATCTCGACCGCCTGGCGCCTGAAAAGCCGCCCAAGTATTCGCGCGCCACCCTGGAAACGCTGGCGATCATCGCCTACCGCCAGCCGGTGACGCGTGGCGACATCGAAGAGATCCGCGGCGTCGCGGTCAATTCGCAGACCATCAAGATGCTGGAAGACCGCGGCTGGATCGACGTGGTCGGCCACCGCGAAGTGGTGGGGCGGCCGGCCCTGCTCGGCACCACCAGGCAGTTCCTGGACGACCTCGGCCTGGCCTCGCTGTCCCAGTTGCCGCCGCTGCAGGAAGTGGCGGACGTGCCGGACAGCCGCAGCCTGGAAGCCCTGGAAGCGGCGCTGAAAGAGAATTTTGACAAGGCGGACGTCCCCATGCCCGCCGACGAAACGATTACTTCACCTGTTGAAGTCCCGATTCATGACCGGGAGACGGCGGCCGACGCTGGGCCGGGTCTGCACAATAAAGATACGAATGATGACTACTGAACAGAACGAGACGAAGCCCGTGGAATCGGGCGAGGTCGCCGTCAAGCCGAAGCGCCGCACCAAGGC
Source organism: uncultured Massilia sp. (assembly GCA_946886065.1). The sequence continues at coordinate 12,158 of CAMPHU010000141.1, forward strand.
GGCGGCAAGCGCCGAGGCTGCGCCCGTCGTGGACCTGT
>CAMPHU010000142.1 GCA_946886065.1 uncultured Massilia sp.
CTGCTGGCTGGCCTGGCGGAACAGGCGGTAGTGCTTGTCGAAGCCGTCCAGGATGCTGCGCGCGATGTCGAATGCGATCTGGGAAGACAGCAGTTTAGGAAACGCAACTTGTGTCATCGTTCGTCTCGCGCGTCGGTCCGGGAAGGAGCGGACATTGTAGGGCAACCGGTCGTTGGCCGCTGTAGACCACCGTCACCCCCGCGAAGGCGGGGGCCCAGGTTCCGGTGCGTACCAATAGGGTCGAACGCTAGTGGTCTGCGTAAAACCTGGGTCCCCGCCTGCGCGGGGATGACGTTTACCTGTACTGGCCTCAAGGACGTCGGCAGCCCTCACAACATTACATCGTCTCGCCAAACAGCTCACGCCCGATCAGCATGCGGCGGATTTCGCTGGTGCCCGCGCCGATCTCGTACAGCTTGGCGTCGCGCCACAGGCGGCCGACCGGGTATTCGTTGATGTAGCCGTTGCCGCCCAGGGTCTGGATCGCTTCACCGGCCATCCAGGTTGCCTTCTCGGCGCTGTACAGGATCGCGCCGGCGGCGTCCTTGCGCAGGGCGCGCACCGCCGCTGCGTTGTCGGCGCGGTCGCAGGCCTGGCCCACGGCATACACATAGGCGCGGCACGCCATCATGGTCGAATACATGTCGGCGATCTTGCCCTGCATGAGCTGGAACTCGCCGATCGCCTGGCCGAACTGCTTGCGCTCGTGGATATAAGGCACCACCACGTCCATGCAGGCCGACATGATGCCCAGCGGACCGCCCGACAGCACGGTGCGCTCGAAGTCCAGGCCCGACATCAGCACGTTCACGCCCTTGCCCACGCCGCCCAGCACGTTCTCGACCGGCACTTCGCAGTCCTGGAACACCAGCTCGCCGGTGTGCGAGCCGCGCATGCCCAGCTTGTCCAGCTTCTGGGCGATCGAGAAGCCCTTGAAGCCCTTTTCGATCAGGAAGGCGGTCATGCCGCGCGGGCCGGCCTCCAGGTCGGTCTTGGCGTAGACCACCAGGGTGTCGGCATCCGGCCCGTTGGTGATCCACATCTTGGTGCCGTTCAGGACGTAGCGGTCGCCCCGCAATTCGGCCTTGAGCTTCATGCTGACCACGTCGGAACCGGCGTTCGGCTCGGACATGGCGAGGGCGCCCACGTGCTCGCCCGAGATCAGCTTCGGCAGGTACTTGCGCTTCTGCTCTTCGTTGCCGTTGCGCTTGATCTGGTTGACGCACAGGTTCGAGTGGGCGCCGTAGGACAGGCCGACCGAGGCCGAGGCGCGCGAGATCTCTTCCATGGCGACGATGTGCGCCAGGTAGCCCATGTTGGCGCCGCCGTACTCTTCGCCGACGGTGATGCCCAGCAGGCCCAGCTCGCCCATCTTCTTCCACAGGTCCATCGGGAACTGGTCGGTATGATCGATCTCGGCGGCGCGCGGCGCGATTTCGGCCGCGGCGAACTGTTGGACTGCTTCGCGCAGCGCGGCGATGTCTTCGCCATGGTCAAAGGTCAAGCCAGGGAGATGCAGCATGTCGTCCTCACGGTGAACGGTGGTTGAGCAGAATAGCGTGAATCATACTCGCCTGTGACGTTAACGTAAACGTCAACTAAGCGACAAAAAAAAGGACCCGCAGGGGATCCCTTAGGGGCCCACCAGCCTCAGGCAGCGCTCTTGTCTGCCTCATTTTCGCGCAGCAGGCGGCGGCATTCTTCTTCATGGGCGGTAATTTCTTCCAGCGCCATCTCGATATCGGCCCGCTGCTGCTCGAGCGTCAGGCGCTGCTGGGCCAGCACGCCGAGGAAGCGGTTGATCTGGGCCTGGGTGTCTCTCGGCGACTCGTACATATCGACGATGCTCTTGATCTCCGACAAAGTCAGACCCAGGCGCTTGCCGCGCAGGGTCAGCTTGAGCCGGGTGCGGTCGCGCGGGGTGTAAACACGGTTGCGTCCGCCCACGCCTTCGCGCATGGGGCTGAGCAAGCCCTGGTCTTCATAGAAACGGATCGCCCGGGCGGTGATGTCGAATTCGCGTGCCAGTTCGGCGATGGTATAAGTGGCCATGGTGTGCGGTGGCGGTCAAAAGGTCTTAAAACACGGAATCGCTTAAAATCTCAATGCCATTTTCCGTTTACGTCAACGTCAATCGCATTGTAGCGCGCCCGCCTTCCCACGAACACGAAAGATTTCCATGAACCCGCTCGAGTCCCAGCTCGCCTATCCCTTTGGCGACACCATTCCCACGCCCGGCTCCCTGCACGAGATCGTTCCCGGACTGCGCTGGGCGCGCATGCCCCTGCCTTTCGCGCTCGACCATATCAATTTGTGGCTGCTTGCCGACGAGCATGACAGTCAACAGGGCTGGGCCCTGATCGACTGCGGCGCCGCCACCGACGCCACCCGCGTCGCCTGGGAACAGGTGCTGGCGGAAGGCCTGGCGGGCGAGCCCCTGGTGCGCGTGTTTGCCACCCATTGCCATCCCGACCACGTCGGCCTGTCGGGCTGGCTGTGCGAGCGCTTCAAGGCCCCGTTCTGGACCACCACCGGCGAATTCGCTTTCGCGCGCATGATGGCGGCCGCGCTGCCGGGCGTGGACGGCCCTTCGGCCATTCCCCACTTCGAGCGCCATGGCCTGACCGACCCGGCGATGCTGGAGCAGATGCGCAGCCGCCGCAATTACTATCCATCCCTGGTGCCCGCCGTCCCGGCCTCTTACACCCGCCTGCAGGATGGACAGCAAGTCAGGATCGGCCGGTACGACTGGCGCGTGATCACCGGCTTCGGCCATTCGCCCGAGCATGCTTCGCTGTACTGCGAGGCGCTGAAGGTGCTGGTTTCGGGCGACATGGTGCTGCCGCGGATTTCGACCAATGTTTCGGTCTTTGCCGTCGAGCCGGAGGGCAATCCCTTGCAGCTCTACCTCGATTCGCTCGGCAAGTTCGCGGACCTGCCCGAGGACACCCTGGTGCTGCCGGCCCACGGCAAACCCTTCCGCGGCCTGCATACCCGCATCGCCCAGTTGCGTGCGCACCACGAAGCGCGCCTGGCCGAAGTGGTGGCCGCCTGCGAGGAACCAAAATCGGCGGTCGACATCGTACCGATCATGTTCCGGCGCCAGCTCGACGCCCACCAGCTCAGCTTTGCGCTGGGCGAAGCGCTGGCCCACCTGCACAAGCTGTGGAAGGATGGTGTCTTGCTGCGAAACAACAACATGGGTGAAGTCATACGTTTTCAATGCAACAAGAATGAAATGTAACCGTTGCCAGGCCTGGTTTTAGTCGATACGTCCTATGTAAGGAGCTGCAAATCGTGCGGCATTCTTCGAATATTTCAGTTAGGCTACATTTACGGGAAGGTTTATCCTTCTTTGTGTTGCTACCAGTAATCGTTGCAATACCGAAAATTCTCTTAGAAAATCACATGTTTGTTACTTTTTAAGGGTATGATTGCCTAGAGGCTACTCATCAGTAAGAGCCGCCATCCGCTTACGCAACATTAAGTAGTTTTACGATGAATTCGACGAATGAACGGGAGAGCTTCAGCGAGCGACTGCAGCAGGCCCTGAAAAATGCACATTATTCGCCCGACAGCCCCACCCGGCTGGCGCGCGAATTCAATATTCGCTTTGAAGGACGTCCGATCACGGTGCATGCGGCCCGCAAGTGGCTGGTGGGTGAGGCGATCCCGACCCAGGAAAAGCTGCGCATGATCGCCCAATGGCTGGGCGTGCCGGCCGACTGGCTGCGCTTCGGCGGCGGCGAGCAGGCCGCCAGTGCGGAGGCCAATGGCAATGGCGGGGCCCGTTTCGAATCGGCCGATGTCAAGCTGATTGCCGACCTGCAGCGCCTGGACGAACACCACCGCCAGCTGGCGCGCGAGTTCATCCGCATGCTGGTGCGCATGCACCACCAGAAGGACCAGAAGTAATCCGCGTCAACGATCGTTGTCGCAGTGCACTTTTCGTGAAGCCGGGTCCGCACAAACATGCGAACCTGGTTCATAATCTATTCCAGTGGAAGCGATTCGCCGCCACTGGTCACGTCAAGGAGCAGCTGCCGCATGCGAAATAATTACGCCAACACCGCTCAGCTCAAGGAACTGATGACCGCCCCGCCGATGACGGCGGCGCGCCACGCCGAGGTCATGCGCGAACGCAATGCCCGGCGGCGGATGATCGAAGAAGCCCGCGAGCTCAAAAAGGCCGACAACGACCTGTTCGAAGAAAAGCGCTGATCCGCTCCGGCCAGCCGCCCGGCCGGCCCGCGGAACCAGGCATCCGGACTAGGCGTCCGGCGCAGCCTTCATGCCGCCCCAGCGGGCGGCCTGGGCATTCTCAAGCCCAAGCAAATCCATCACCCGGTCGACACTGTGCTCGACCATCTCTTCGATCGACGCCGGCCGGTGATAAAAACTCGGCAGGGGCGGGAAAACAATGCCGCCCATCTCGGTCACGGCCGTCATGTTGCGCAGGTGGGCCAGGTTGAACGGCGTCTCGCGCACCATCAGGATCAGGCGGCGCCGTTCCTTCAGTATCACGTCCGCGGCGCGGGTGATAAGGTTGTCGGACAGGCCATGCGCGACCGCGGCCAGGGTTTTCATGGAGCAGGGTGCGACCACCATGCCGCCGGTCTGGAATGAGCCGCTGGCGATCGAGGCGCCGATGTCGCGGTTGCGGTGGACGACGTGGGCCAGTGCCTCGGCGTCGCGCCGCTGCAGGCCGAGTTCCTGGTGCAGGGTGAGGGTGGCGGCGTCGGAAATGACAAGGTGGGTCTCGACGCCTGGCGTGGCATGCAGCCGCCGCAGCAACTGCACGCCGTAGATTGCGCCGGTGGCGCCGGTGATGGCGACCGTGATCCGGCGCGGGCGATCAGCCATTCTTCAGCAGGGTTTGCAGTTCGCCGGATTCGTACATTTCGTTCATGATGTCCGAGCCGCCGACGAATTCGCCGCGCACGTAGAGTTGCGGGATGGTCGGCCAGTTCGAGTAGTCCTTGATGCCCTGGCGGACTTCCGCGTCTTCCAGCACGTTGACGGTGGCGATGTTGTCCACGCCGCATGCCTTCAGGATCTGGATGGCACGGCCGGAGAAGCCGCACTGCGGGAACTGGGCGGTGCCCTTCATGAACAGCACGACCGGGGTGTTGGTCACGGTTTCTTTGATCCAGGTTTGTACGTCGCTCATTTGTTCTGCCTTTGGGTGGAAATGGGTTGATGGCGACATTTTATAAGAATTCGACCTGGCGGGCGCGGGCCGGTTCGGGGCTGTCGGTTTTTGGGGCTGAATGCTTGACCTGGTCCGGACTCGCGACCGGATTCCTGATCAGGGGCCTGGGCACGGCGTTCCGGATATCAGGCTGACGCCGCCCCAGGCTTGCGGTATGATCGCCCCGTTTTTAAGCCGACCGGAGCCGACCCATGCAACAACCCCCTAACCGCGGGCCCTCGACGGGCATGAACCTCGTCATCGCCGTCCTGCTCGGCATCCCCGGCATCATCAACATCGTAGGCGGCGTGACGCACCAGAGCTTCGGCGGCATCCTGGCCGGCATCGCGGCCCTGGCGTATGCGACCCTGCTGGTGCGCGACGCGCTGCACGTGAAGAAGACCGGCCGCCCGGCCATGCCGCAGAAGCACATGCTCCTGCTCGGCTTCGCCTGCCTGTCGATCTACCTGATCGGGGTCTTCCTCAAATAAGTCCTCAAGTAATCACAACCAGCGGCCGAGGCAGGCCGACACCTGGCTGCCCACGTACTTGCCGTAGGCCGGCACCGGCACATAGCCGTTGCGGCGGTAGAAATCCAGCGCGCGCCGGTTGACGCGGCGCGTCGACAGCCATACCTCGGTGTAGCCGAAGATCACGGCATGCCATTCCAGCGCCGCCAGGATATGCTTGCCCGCGTCGCTGCCGGGCCGCGCATACATGCGCTTGAGTTCCGCCACGTCGCCCTGCAGCGGACGCAGGGCCCCGCAGCCCACCGCCTTGCCCTGGTCGTCGCGCGCGATCAGGAATACCGCGCGCGGGCCGCGCACGTCCTGCGGATCGAAGGAGGCGGCGCCGCTGTCGCCGGTGATCGCACTCAGGGCCGCGCCCAGTTCCGCGAGCAGCACCAGGGCTTCAGGGCTGTCGGGATCGGCGCTGCCGAGCGTGATCATGGCTGCGCTTCCTATTTACGCAGCTTGGCGAAGGCGGCCGCCATCGCGTTGTTGCCCGGGGGCGCGGCACCGCTTCCTTCCCGTTGTTGGCGCTGCTGGTGTTGCGCGAGACGCTTGCCGTCGTTGCGGTCGGCGCGCTGCTCAGGGCGCGAACCCGGCGCCGGCGCGCTGTCGCTCAGGCGCATGGTCAGTGCGATGCGCTTGCGCTTGGCGTCCACTTCGAGCACCTTGACCTTCACCACCTGGCCGGCCTTGACCACCGTGTGCGGATCCTTCACGAAGGTGTTCGACAGCGCCGAGATGTGCACCAGGCCGTCCTGGTGCACGCCGATGTCGACGAAGGCGCCGAAGGCCGCCACGTTGGTCACCACGCCTTCCAGGATCATGTCCGGGCGCAGGTCGGAAATCTCTTCCACGCCTTCCTTGAAGGTGGCGGTGGTGAATTCCGGACGCGGGTCGCGGCCCGGCTTTTCCAGTTCCTTGAGGATGTCGGTCACCGTCGGCACGCCGAACTTCTCGTCCGCGTACTTGGCCGGGTTCAGGCTCTTGATGAGCGAGCTGTCGCCGATCACGGCCTTCATGTCGCGCTTGATGTCCGCCAGGATCTTCTCGACCACCGGATAGGATTCCGGGTGCACGGCCGAGGCGTCCAGGGGATTGTCGCCGCCCATCACGCGCAGGAAGCCGGCCGCCTGCTCGAAGGTCTTGTCGCCCAGGCGCGGCACGGCCTTGAGCGCCGCGCGCGAGGCAAAAGCGCCCTTCATGTCGCGGTAGGTGACGATGCTCTGCGCCACGCTGGAGGACAGGCCCGACACGCGCGCCAGCAGCGGCGCCGAGGCGGTGTTCACGTCCACGCCGACCGCGTTCACGCAGTCTTCCACCACCGCGTCGAGCGAGCGCGCGAGCTGGGTCTGCGACACGTCGTGCTGGTACTGGCCCACGCCGATCGACTTCGGATCGATCTTCACCAGTTCCGCCAGCGGGTCCTGCAGGCGGCGCGCGATCGACACCGCGCCGCGCAGCGACACGTCCAGCTCGGGCAGTTCGCGCGAAGCGAATTCCGAAGCCGAGTACACCGAGGCGCCGGCTTCCGACACCACGATCTTGGTGAGCTTGAGCTCGGGGCGCTGTTTGATCAGGTCCTGGGCCAGCTTGTCGGTCTCGCGCGAGGCGGTGCCGTTGCCGATCGAGACCAGGGACACGTTGTGCTTCGCGGCCAGCTGGCCGAGCACGTGCAGGGCGCCGTCCCAGTCGTTGCGCGGCTGGTGCGGGTAGACGGTGGCGGTGTCGACCACCTTGCCGGTGGCGTCGACCACGGCCACCTTGACGCCGGTGCGCAGGCCCGGGTCCAGGCCCATGGTGGCGCGCGGGCCGGCCGGCGCGGCCAGCAGCAGGGATTTCAGGTTGCGCGCGAAGACCTGGATCGCATCCAGCTCGGCCTTTTCGCGCAGGGCGCCCATCAGTTCGGTCTCGATGTACATGAAGCTCTTCACGCGCCAGGTCCAGCGTGCGGTGTCGAGCAGCCACTTGTCGGCCGGGCGGCCCGCGCCCTTGATGCCGAAGCGCGCGGCGATGCGGCTCTCGCAGGGATTGTGCGGCGCGTCCCACTTCGGCTTCTCGGCTTCCGTATCGAGGCGCAGGGTCACGTCCAGCACGCCTTCGCGGCGGCCGCGCATCAGGGCCAGCGCGCGGTGCGAAGGCACGGTGGACAGCGGCTCGGAGTAATCGAAGTAGTCGGCGAACTTCTCGCCTTCGTCTTCCTTGCCGGCGACGACCTTGGACTCGACCACGCCGTGTTCCTGTACATACTCGCGCAGCGACTGCAGCAGCTCGGCGTCTTCGGCGAAGCGCTCCATCAGGATCTGGCGCGCGCCGTCCAGCGCGGCCTTGGTGTCCGGCACGCCCGGGTTGGCGCCGCCGTCGGCATTGGTGAAGGCGTCGCGCAGGTAGGCGCCGGCCGCTTCCTCGGGATTCAGCGTGGGGTCGGCCAGCAGGCTGTCCGCCAGCGGCGCCAGGCCGGCCTCGATCGCGATCTGGGCCTTGGTGCGGCGCTTCTGCTTGTAGGGCAGGTAGAGGTCTTCCAGGCGGGTCTTGTCTTCGGCGTGGGTGACGGCGTCGAGCAGCTCCGGCGTCATTTTGTTCTGCTCGGTGATCGAGGCGATGATCGCGGCGCGGCGGTCTTCCAGTTCGCGCAGGTAGCGCAGGCGTTCTTCCAGCAGGCGCAGCTGGATGTCGTCCAGGCCGCCGGTCGCTTCCTTGCGGTAGCGGGCGATGAAGGGGACGGTGGCGCCTTCGTCCAGGAGGGCGACGGCGGCGGCTACCTGGACCGGTTTGGCGGACAGTTCGAGGGCGAGGCGTTGTTCGATGGATGGCAGCATGATGGGCGAATCAATAAGTCAAGCGGCCAATGATACGCAAACCGGAACGATACACCAGTCTTGACAGCGCCTCGCGAACATGAGAGAACAACCGGTTCTGTATGAAGCATCTGTCGCCGCGTCGATGGCAGCGATGCTGCATGAATGAGAATTGTCCGCTACGTGCGATTCCGAACAAAACGGAAGTGTCCGGATGACGGATAATGCACTTTATTGTCGTTTTGGTTACGCGCAGTTTTACGTACAACGTTAGGTATACGAGACCCCATGCACACAGTCGATTACCCACGCGAGAACGCCGGCGACGCAGCACCGGTCCGCGCTCCCGCACGCGCTCCCGCCCTGCCCGCGCCGGTGGTGAGCTGGCTGCAACGGGTCGAAGCGGCTGCGCATCCCCAGCCGAAGCTGACCGCCGAGGTCACGGATCCCAAGGCCGCACAGTACAAATTCGTTTACGTGATGGCCCCCACCAGCGGCGGCCGCCATGTCGCCATCTGCCTGTGCAAGGCGCGCCTGCGCCCGAACGGCGACGTGGCCGCGGCCAGCCCGGTAAGCGAAGTGTTCTCGCTGCTGTCGGCGCCGCCCGCCTACCTGGAAGGCGACGACGTCGACCTGGTGCGCTTCTTCATCGCGATGCGCAGCGGCTCCTCGCAGGGCACCAGCGCCACCGAGCCGAAGGGCAAGGTCGGCGCCATCCTGCTGCAGATGCTGCTCGAGCAGGAAAAGCTGCTGTGGGCGAACTCCTGGTCCGACATGGCCAACGGCCTGGTATATCCGCTGCAGGCCGGCCCGGTGCGCAAGGCCAATCTCGCCTGGCGCGAAGAAGGCCGCATGGCCAAGCTGGGCTGGTCGGTGGAGCCGGCCAAGGGCGCCACCCACAGCGCCGCCGACCAGATCGACTACATGCTGCCGACCGACCCGCCGTGGTATATCGACAACCTGTCCTGCGGCGCGCTGGACCTCAACCGCGGCGGCATCGATATCTCGCTGGCCGAACTGCAGGCGCTGGTGGCCCAGGCCCCCACGCTCACCGGCAACGACAAGAAGCGTGTCTCGCAGCTGCTGCTGGCGCACGGCCTGCAGCAGCTGATGCCGCTGCCGCAGCCGCTCACCCAGCGCCTGCGCAACGACGTCAAACCGATTCCGCACCTGCTGCTGGATGCGGTGCAGCTGGCCGACGGCGGCGCGGCGCGCTGGATTGATTTCGCCGTGCTGGCCTACGACTACGACGGCCAGCGCGTGTCCTTCGATCCGTCGCAGCGCGTGGTGCGCCAGATCGGCGACGTCACCGAGATCATCGAGCGCGACCCGAAGGCCGAAAGCGCCGCGCTCACCAAATTGAACGAGTTGGGCTTCCGCAAGCCGGCCACCGCGCCCTTCAACGCCATGGCCGGCGCGCTGCAGGTGGAAAGCCAGGCGCACTGGCTGCGCTTTGCCGAAGCCGACCTGGACGCGCTGTCCGACGCCGGCTGGCACGTGCAGAAGTCCGCCAAGTACCGCTACGACGTGGTGCCGGTCGAGGACTGGTACGCCGACATCGACGAGCCGGAAGAAGCGGGCAATGCCTGGTTCGAGCTGGAGCTGGGCATCGTGGTCAACCGCAAGCGCGTGCCGCTGCTGCCGGTGCTGGTGCAGCTGATCCGCAGCGCGCCGGCCGACTTCGACCCGGCCGTGCTGGCCGCGCATGCCGAAGCCGACCAGATGCTGGCCGTGCTGCCGGACGGCGCCCGCGTGGCGCTGCCCTGGGGCCGCCTCAAGCCCATCCTGTCGGCCCTGGGCGAGCTTTACTTCAATGACAAGATCAAGCAGCGCGTGCGCCTGTCCACCCTGGACGCGGCGCGCCTGGAAGAACTGGCGCGCGGCCTGGAGCTGACCTGGACCGGCGGCGAGCAGCTGCGCGAGACCGGCCGCAAGCTGAGCCAGTTCGGCTCCGTGAAAAAAGTGCAGGCGCCGAAAGGCCTGCAGGCCACCCTGCGCGACTACCAGCTCGACGGCCTGTCGTGGATGCAGTTCCTGCGCGAGTACGACCTGGGCGGCATCCTGGCCGACGACATGGGTCTCGGTAAAACCGTCCAGACCCTGGCCCACATCCTCACCGAGAAGGAAGCGGGCCGCCTGACCAGCCCGGCCCTGGTGATCGCCCCGACCAGCCTGATGGGCAACTGGCAGGACGAAGCCGCGCGCTTCGCCCCGGACCTCAAGGTGCTGCTCCTGCAGGGCAAGGAACGGGTCGACCTGTTCGACCAGATCGACGGCGCCGACCTGGTGCTGACCACCTATGCGCTGCTGCCGCGCGACGAGGAACAGCTGCGCCAGCATCACTATCACCTGGTGATCCTGGACGAATCGCACTACATCAAGAACACCCGCTCCAAGGCGGCGCAGACGGCCGGCTCGCTGAACGCGCGCCACCGCCTGTGCCTGTCGGGCACCCCGCTCGAGAACCACCTGGGCGAGCTGTGGTCGCAGTTCCACTTCCTGCTGCCCGGCCTGCTGGGCGACGAGAAGACCTTCAATACCCAGTTCCGCCACCCGATCGAGCGCCAGGACGACCCGGTGCGCCGCATGCTGCTGAACCGCCGCATCCGTCCTTTCCTGCTGCGCCGGACCAAGGACAACGTGGCCAAGGAGCTGCCGCAGAAGACCGAGATGGTGCGCCGCATCGAGCTGTCCGGCCCCCAGCGCGACCTGTACGAGACCGTGCGCCTGGCGATGGACAAGAAGGTGCGCGATGAAATCGACCGCAAGGGCGTGGCGCGGAGCCAGATCGTGATCCTGGAAGCGCTGCTCAAGCTGCGCCAGGTGTGCTGCGACCCGCGCCTGGTGAAGGCGATGCCGGCCAAGAAGAACACGGCGGCGGTATCGGCCAAGCTGACCGACCTGATGCAGATGGTCGAGGACCTGCTGCAGGAAGGGCGCAAGATCCTGGTGTTCTCGCAGTTCACCAGCATGCTGGGCCTGATCGAGGAAGAGCTGGACGCGCGCGACATTCCGTATGCGATCCTGACCGGCGAGACGCGCGACCGCTCGGCCCAGGTGGCCGCCTTCCAGCAGGGCGCGGTGCCGATCTTCCTGATCAGCCTGAAAGCCGGCGGCGTGGGCCTGAACCTGACCGCGGCCGACACCGTGATCCACTACGACCCATGGTGGAACCCGGCGGCCGAGAACCAGGCCACCGACCGTGCCTGGCGTATCGGGCAGGACAAGCCGGTGTTCGTGTACAAGCTGATCGCCAAAGGCACGCTGGAAGAGAAGATCCAGCAGCTGCAGCAGAAGAAATCGGAGCTGGCGCAGTCGATCCTGGCGGAAGGGGAGTCGCAGAAGATGGCGCTGACGCAGGAGGATCTGCAGGCGATCTTTGCGCCGCTGGACGAGCAGTAAGGGTTGGGGAGGGAATGAGAATGGCGGGCTTGGCCCGCCATTTTATTTTGAGGTCTGCAACAAACTTGGGTTCCCGCCTTCGCGGGAATGACGTGCTAGCGTTACTGACGTCAAACGTGGTGGCCCGCCAAGAAACCGTCATCCCCGCGCAGGCGGGGACCCAAGTTTGCCAGCACACCACCACGATAAAAAAGGCCGCCGCAGCGACCTTGGTGTTAACACTTCAAGGAATTACTTGTAAAAAGCCTCAACCTTGCCCTTCAGCTTGATCAGCATCG
>CAMPHU010000143.1 GCA_946886065.1 uncultured Massilia sp.
GCTTGCGCTCGCCGCCGTAGAGGATGTCGGCCAGCGCCAGCGCGGTCTCGGTCTTGCCCACGCCCGAGGTTCCGACGAACAGGAACACGCCCTTGGGCTTGTCCGGGTCGTCCAGGTTGGCGCGCGCGGTGCGCACCCGCTGGGCCACGACGCCGCTCGCATGCTGCTGGCCCAGGATGCGCTCGTCCAGCATGGCCTGCAGCTTGACCACGGTGCGGATCTCGTCCTTGACCATGCGCCCGAGCGGAATGCCGGTCCAGGCGGCGACGATCTCGGCCACCGTATGGCCGTCGACCTGTACCGGCACGAGGGGCGATTCGCCCTGCAGGCCGCGCAGGCGTTCCAGCAGCCCGCGCAAGGCCCCGGCGTCGCCTTGCGCGCGCCCCGCTTCCATCTCCGCGCGCAGCGCGCCGATCTGCGCGCTCAAGACCTGCTCCTCTTCCCAGCGCTGGCGCAGCGTTTGCTGTTCCGTGCCCGCCTGGTCGCGCTCGCGGCGCAGTTCTTCCAGGGTGGCGCCATGCTGGCCGCCCGCGCCGGCCTCGCGCTCCAGGGCGGCGATGCGCGCCGCGATGCGCTCGATGCGGCGGGTGCAATCTTCCAGCAGGGCCGGCGTGGCGCTCTGGCCCAGCGCCACCTTGGCGCAGGCGGTATCGAGCACGCTGATCGCCTTGTCCGGCAGCTGGCGCCCGCTGATGTAGCGGTGGGACAGGCGCACCGCCTCCGTGATGGCGTCGTCGTAGACGCGCACGTTGAAATGGCGCTCCATCAGCGGCGCCATCGCGCGCAGCATGGCGCAGGCGATGTCTTCCCGCGGCTCCTCGACCTTGATCACCTGGAAGCGGCGCGCCAGTGCGGCGTCCTTCTCGAAGTATTTCTTGTACTCGCCCCAGGTGGTCGCCGCGATGGTGCGCAGCTCGCCGCGCGCCAGCGCGGGCTTCAGCAGGTTGGCGGCGTCGTTCTGCCCGGCCTGGCCGCCGGCGCCGATCATGGTGTGCGCCTCGTCGATGAACAGAATGATCGCATGGGGGCTCTTCTTCACCTCGTCGATCACGTTCTTCAGGCGGCTCTCGAACTCGCCCTTGACGCTGGCCCCGGCCTGCAGCAGGCCCATGTCCAGGGTGTGGATCTCGACGCCTTTCAGCACATCCGGCACCTCGCCCTGCGCGATGCGCAGCGCCAGGCCCTCGACCACGGCGGTCTTGCCGACACCCGCCTCGCCGGTCAGGATCGGATTGTTCTGGCGGCGCCGCATCAGGATGTCGATCGCCTGACGGATCTCCGCATCTCGCCCGATCACGGGGTCGACCTTTCCCTCTCGCGCGCGCTGGGTCAGGCAGGTGGTGTACTGGTCCAGCGCCGGCGTGCCGCGGCTGCCGCCCTGGGCCAGCTCGGTGGCCGGGTCGGTCGCCGCCTCCACATCCTCGGGCTCCATCGCCCGCGCCTCGACGGAACCGCGCGTGAGGCGCTCGAGGTCGTGCTTGAGGCGGTCGAGCGGAATGCGCGCGAAGCTGCGTGAAGCGCGCTGCGCGAGCTGGGCCAGGGAGGGTTCGGTGAGCAGCGCCAGCAGCAGGTGGGCGCTGCGGATCTGGTTCGGATGGCCGTTGCCGAGCGAGGCGATCAGCCAGGCGTGCTCGAACAGCAGCGGCAGGTGCCGGGAGAACACCGGCGTGCGTGCGCTGCCGGTGGCGAAGCGGGCGATCTCGTTGCGCAGGTCGCGCTCCAGGCCGGTCAAGCTGATATCGCACTGGCGCGCGACCGCCGCCAGGTCGCTGTCCGGCTGCTCGATCAGGCCCAGGAACAGGTGTTCGATCTCGACTTCGTACTGCCCCAGGCCCACGCAGATGGACGCGGCGCGGGTGGCCGCGGCGCGGGTGGTGTCGTTCAGCTTGCCGATCAGGGTCTTGAGATTGATGTCCATCGTGTCCTCGTGGTGGGCAGGCGCGGGGTCAAGCCTTGGCCGGGCGCGCGCTGCGGTTGATCGCGTAATGCAGCGACGAGGGCTGCAGCACGGCGTTGAAGTTGACCGGTTCGGCCAGGGAGTCGGCCGCCAGGCGGGCGTGGATGACGAAGCTGAGCCGGTTCACGCTTCCCGCTTCCGGCACCAGGGCGGCGCTGACCTCGCGCAGGCGCGGCTCGTGGGTCTCGATGGCGTCCTTCAGGCTGGCGCAGACGGCGGCGCGGTCGGCGCTGCTGCTCAGGCAGAAGGCGGCGAAGTCGCTCACGCCGTAGTGCAAGATGGAGGCGCGCGCCGCCGGGTAGCCGGCAAGCGTGGACGCCGCCAGCGCCACGCGGGTGTTGAGCAAGGCTTCGAGGTCGCGCGCGACGCTGTCCTTGAGCTGCTCGAGGTTGACGGGGGTGCCCGGCGCGGCATCCCTGCGCTCGTCCATGAGGCGGTCGAGCAGGCCAGGTGTGAAGCCGTTCATGGTGTCTCCGGAAGCCGTAAGGCCGTCGTCCCGGGGAAGGCCGGGACGACGTTTACACGCGAACGATTTTTTCTCAGGCCTCAGGCAGTCTTGTTGGCCGCGAGGTCCCAGCCGCCGGAGGTATTGCCGCCGGAGCCGCCGCCGATCTTCTGCTGGGTGTACTTCCATTTGATCTTCGAGAACTTCAGGCCCACGCTCTCCTGGATGATGCTGCCTTCGGCCACGCTCGGGCTCACGCCGCCGATCAGGACGTTCTCCAGTTCGATCTCGAAGTACTTGATGCGCTCGCCCTGCCCGTCGGCGCGCATGAATTCCAGCTTGGCCTTGGGGATGGTCTTGCCGGCCGAGCAGGTCTGCAGCAGGATCGGCGACGACAAGTCGGCCAGCTTGGTCAGCTGGATCTCCTGATGCTCGCAGCGCTCCGCGGTGTGGCCGCCGCCGGTCGAGGCAGTGGCGGAGCGCGGCTGCAGCACGCCCCAGGCCACCGAGGTGCACTCGATCCAGTCCTTGTGCTTGTCGTCCAGCGATTCGCCCTTGATCCCATCGATCTGCAGGTACACGTCAATTGCCATGTTCTACTCCATTCAAGTTGAAAAGATACGGCTAGCCTTTGGTCGATTGCGGCAACTCCGCGACCAGACGGAGGGAAACCGACAGCTCGTCGAGCTGGAAGTGCGGACGCAGGAAAGACACCGCGCGATACACGCCCGGCCGGCCCGGCACTTCGGACACCTGGACCGAGGCCTCGCGCAGCGGGAACTGGGCTTTCTGCTCCTGGCTGGCGTTATCGTCCAGCAGCACGTACTGGGTCAGCCAGCGGTTCAGGTAGTCCTCGACGTTGGAGGCCGCCGCGAAGCTGCCGACCTTGTCGCGCATCATGGCCTTCATGTAATGGGCGATGCGCGAGACCGCGAAGATGTACTGCAGCTGCGAGGACAGCACCGCGTTGGCGTTGGCGGCGTCGGTGTTGTACTTCCTGGCCTTCTGGGCCGACTGGGCGCCGAAGAAGGCCGCGTACGAGGTGTTCTTGCAGTGCACCAGGGAAATGAAGCCCAGGTCCGACAGTTCCTTCTCGCGGCGGTCGGTGATCGCCATCTCGGTCGGGCACTTGAGGGCCACCTCGCCTTCGTCGGTCTTGAAGGTGTGGGTCGGCAGGTTCTCCACCAGGCCGCCGCCCTCCACGCCGCGGATCGCCGCGCACCAGCCGTAGTCCGCGAAGGCCCTGGTCAGGCGGGCGCCGAAGGCGTAGGCGGCGTTGCACCACAGGTACCTGGAGTGGTCGCTGCCGTCCACGTCCTCGACATAGTTGAAGCCCTCCGTGGTCATGCCGTCCACCGGGTGGTAAGGCAGGCGGCCCAGGAAGCGCGGCAGGGTCAGGCCGACGTAGCGCGCATCCTCGGAATCGCGGAACGCCTTCCACTTGGCGTATTCGACGGTGTCGAAGACCTTGGCCAGGTCGCGCGGCTTGCCCAGGTCGCCGAAGCTCTCGATCCCGAACAGTTCCGGTGCCGCGGAGGTGATGAAGGGCGCGTGCGCGGCGGCGGCCACGTGCGACATCTGCTCGAGGAAGTACATGTCCTCGGGCTGGCGCGAGATCTCGAAGTCGCCGATCAGGGTGCCGTAGGGGGCGCCGCCGAAGGTACCGAATTCCTCTTCGTAGATCTTCTTGAACATGGCGCTCTGGTCGAACTCCATCGCGCCCTGGAAGTCCTTCACCAGCTCGCGCTTGGTGACGTTGAGCATGCGGATCTGCAGGGTGGTGCTGGTGGTGCTGTTCTTGACCAGGTACTGCAGGCCGGTCCAGCTGCGCTCGAGCTTCTGGAACTCGGGCGCGTGCATGACCGCCGAGAGCTGCCCGGAGATCATGCGGTCCAGTTCCGCCAGCCGCGCGTCGATGGTGGCGGACAGGTTATTCGAGATCACCATCGTGCCCTGCATCACCTGGGTGACCAGCTCGGAGATGATGTCGCGCGCCCGTTCGTGCTCGCTGCTGGACTTGGCCACCCTGCTTTCTTCGACGATCTGGTCGAGCAGCGATGTGTCCAGTTCCACGGCCGCCGCGGCGCTGTTGCTGGAAGATTCGAGTACCGCCGACATCTCAGCCCTCCTTGCCCTGCTTGCGCAGGCTGTCGAGTTTTTCGGTATTGCCCAGCACCTCGTTGAGGATGTCCTCCAGCTTGTCGTTGCCGGCCAGCTTGTTGCGCAGGTCGGCCAGCTTGTTGCGCGCTTCCAGCAGGCCGGCCAGCGGCTTGACCTGCTTCACGACCGCCTCGGGCCGGAAGTCGGTCATCTCGCGGAACTGCAGGGTGACGCCGATCTGGCCACCCTCCGGGCTCAGGTGGTTGTCGACCTTGAAGCTGGTCTTGGGCGCCACGCCGCCGAGCACCTCGTCGAAGTTGTCCGGGTCGACGTTGACGAACTTGCGGTCCTTCAGGCGCTTCTTCTCGACCTCGGGATCGGCGCCGAAATCGCCCACGACGCCGACCACGAAGGGCAGTTCCTTGTTCTCGATGGCGTCGCCGATCTCGACGTCGTAGGTCATCTGGATGCGCGGGGCGCGCACCTTCTGCAAGCGCTTCTGCACGCTTTCACTCTTGGGCATGGCGGCTCCTGGTGTGGGTAGCTGGATAGGAATTACTTCAGGATGTCGAACGGATCCTTGTCCGACTTGCTCTGGTTGCGCGGCGCGGCCGACACGGCCGGCGCAGGCGTGGCGGCCCTGGCGCGCGGCGGGTTGCCGCGCGTGGGGGCGCGCGTCTGCACCAGCACGTCTTCTCCCAGGCTGCTGCGCAGCAGCTTGGCCAGGTCCTGGGCCTCGCTGCGCACCGAGCCCTGCAGGTTGTTCTTGCGGGTCAGGTCGGCCAGCGCCTTGCTGGCCACGCGCAGGCCGCTGACGGCCAGGATGCTGTAGGCGAGCGTGTCGTCGGGATCGCGTTCCAGGGCTTCCTGGGCATGCGTGATGGCGTCGCCGTAGTGGTTGGCGTCGAAACGGATCTGGGCCATGCGCACCCAGGGCTTCTTGTCGACCGGATGGGCGAAGGCGACCGCCTTCAGGAGCGAAACCGCCTTCTCGCCCTGGCCCGCGGCCAGGGCGGCGTCGGCTTCCGCGAAGGCGGTATCGGCGGCGACCGTGCCGGGGCCGGGCCGGGCAGCGCTGCCGCCGCCCCCCGTGGCGCACCCGGCCAGGGTGGCCACGACCATCAGGGACATTAATTTTGCGCGGATCATGCATGTTCTCCAGGACTGTGAGCAAGCCACCATTATTCGCATCGGCGACCTGCCGAAGTTGTGCGCTGTCAACTTTCGATGACTTGGCGGGCGCGGCCCTGATGCGCGTGAAACTTGCGCAGGCGCACGCCATCCCGACCGCATTCGCGTTCAATCTACGGAGCGACCATTCTCAGGAGAAAGCATGTCTGCTATCCGTATCCTGGTGTCTGTTTCTTTGTCTTTGATGCTGGCGGGCTGCGGGGGCGCGGCCCTGGCGCCGCTCGCCAATGCGGCGCTCGAGGCGGCCGGCATCCGCAAGCCGCCCGAGCTGCCGGAGTCACAGAAGCCGCCGCGCAATGTGCCGCTGCGCCTGCACGCGGCCGGCAAGCTGAACGCGGACAGCGAAGGCCATCCGCTGGCGCTGTCGGTGCGCCTGTACAAGCTGCGTCAGAAGGCGGCCTTCGAGCAGATGCCCTATGCCGCCTTCCTCAACCCGCAGCTGGAGCGCGAAAGCCTGGGCGCGGACCTGGTCGAGGTGCGCGAAATCATGCTGGTGCCGGGCCAGCGCTACGAAACGACGGAGAAGGTCGGCCGCGAGGCGGGCCATATCGGCATCGTGGCCCTGTTCCACCGCCCCGCCGCCCAGCGCTGGCGCGCCGCCTTCCCGGTGCAGGATGCCGAGCGCGAGGGCATCACGGTCGGCCTGCACACTTGTGCGATGTCGGTGGGGACGGCGGCGCTCGGGTCTGTGCGCTGTCAATAAGTTTTAAACAGTTTCCTGCAAGCTAATCTCTTCCGACACACATAGCGAGGACAACGTGAGCATGCCACCCAAGGTGCTCTGGGGCGAGGGGCTGTTCCTCCGCCCCCAGCACTTCCAGCAACAGGACCGCTACCATGAAGCCCGCCTGAACCAGACGGCGTGCGCGCTGCATCCCTACGCCTGGGGCGTGCGCAGGCTGGTGATCGACCATGACGCGCTGCGCCACGACCTGTTGCGCATCGAAGAGGTGTCGCTGCTGTTCCCGGACGGCGAAGTGGTGCGCGCGCCGGACGGCGACACGCTGCCGCCGCAGGTGCGCCTGGGCGACCTGCCGCCGGACCTGCAGACGGTGACCTATCACGCCGCCCTGCCCTCCCTCAAGGCCCATGGCGACAACTGCGCGGTCGGCGAGGACCCCGGCGAGCTGCCGGGTATGCGTTACGCCCGCCATGAGCGCGAGACCCAGGACCTGTACACCCAGGCGGCCGAGGCGCCCGTGAGCTACCTGCGCAAGGCGCTGCGCATGGTGCCCGACAGCGAAGCGCTGGAAGCCTTCGAGAGCTTTCCCCTGGTGCGCCTGCGCCGCGTGGCCACCGGCGGCTTCGAGCTCGATCCTTCCTTCATGCCGCCCTGCCTGGCGATCAATGCGGTGCCGGCGCTGCAGTCCGGCCTGGCTCGCCTGATGGAAAAGATGCTGGCCAGGGTGAATGCCTTGTATGGCCAGCTGCGCGAGCCGCGCCGCAACGTGGTCGAGATCCGCGGCGGCGACATGTCCTCGTTCTGGCTGCTGCACACCGCCAGTGCCGGCTATGCCGAGCTCTCGCATTTCTTCCAGCACCGCGAGCTGCATCCGGAACGCCTGTTCGCCGCGCTGCTGTCGCTCGCCGGCGGCCTGATGACCTATTCGCGCTCGGTCAAGCTGGAAGACCTGCCCTCCTACGTGCATGCCGATCCGGGCCCGCAGTTCGCGCGCCTGGACGGCATCCTGCGCGAGCTGCTCGACACCGTGATTTCGTCGCGCTACTTCGCGATCGCGCTGCGCCACGAGCGCAGCTCCTACTACCAGGGCCGGCTCGACTCGGGCAAGATCGACGCCCACACCACGCTCTACCTGGCGGTGTCGGCCGACATGCCGGCGCTGCAGCTGGTGGAGGTGGTGCCGCTGCAGTTCAAGGTCGGCGCGCCCCAGGACGTCGACAAGTTCGTGCTGTCTGCCCTGCCGGGCGTGAGGCTGGTGCATGCGCCCCAGGTGCCGCCTGCGCTGCCGGTACGGCCGGATACGTATTACTTCGTGCTGGAGAACCGCGGCGCGCTGTATGACGCGATGCTCAAGTCCCAGGCGATCTCGATCTACGTGCCCAACGAAGGCAGCGGGAAAGGCAATGGAAGGGGCGGGGAAATCCGCGACCTGCACCTGGAACTGATGGCGGTGGCGGCATGAGCGCCTTCGTCGAGCGCCGCGCGGCGCCGCAACGCGCGCCCGGCCGTGTTCCGCGGCTGGTGGATATCATGTACGAGGGTTTCTATGCCCTGTTCCTGCTCAAGAACGGCTGCGGGCCGCAGGACAAGGGCGCGTTCGCCGACAACATGACCCAGTTCCTGGCCGATGTCGACCGCAACGCCAAGGCCCAGGGGATTCCGGCCGACGACGTGACGGCGGCCAAGTACGCCTATTGCTCGGCGGTGGACGAGATCATCCTGGGATCGAGCTACGAGGTGCGCGAAGCCTGGGAGACGCGCCCGCTGCAGCTGCGGGTGTTCGGCGACCAGCTGGCGGGGGAGCACTTCTTCCACCGGCTGGAGGACCTGCGGGCCAGGGGCGCGGTGCACGTGGAGGCGCTGGAGGTCTTCCATATGTGCCTGCTGCTGGGCTTCCAGGGGCGCTACGCGCTGGATGGGCGGGACAAGCTGGATTACCTGGTGGCCAGGCTGGGGGACGAGATCGCGCGCATGCGGGGACGCACGCGCGGGTTTGCGCCGCATGCGGAGCGGCCGGACGAGATCGTCAACCGGCTGCGCAGCGATCTGTCGCTGTGGGTGCTGATGGCGGTGTTGTCGCTGGCGGGACTGGGGGGGTATCTCGGGTTCCGGACGGTGCTCGCGCGCGATACCGGGCTGGCGATGGCGCAGTACAACGACCTGGTGAAGCTGCCGCCGAAGGCGGCGAATGTGACGATAACGCTGCCCTAGAGTGCACCGCTGGCGCCTATGACTCCCCGCGAAGGCGGGGCCCAAGTTTGCGCAAACATCGCTAGTCTCAAACGAAGGTGGTACGCGCCGAACTTAGGCCCCCGCCTGCGCGGGGGTGACGGTTTTACGGCTGATGGCTATGGATTACTGCACCACCTTGAACTCGATCCTCCGGTTCCTCGCCTTCCCTTCCGCCGTCCGGTTGTCCGCCACCGGCCGGTCCGGCCCTTCTCCCGACACCGCGACCGACTCCTCGGCCACCCCATGCCCGACCACGTAGGCCTTGACCGCCTCCGCACGCGCCTGGCTGAGCGACAGGTTGCTGGCCCTGGACCCGGAATTGTCCGTATGCCCGATCACCTCCACCTTGACGCCCTTCAGCTCGAGCATCGCCGCCGCCATCTGGTCCAGCACCGCCATCCCCGCCGGCGTCAGGGCCGCCTTGCCCGATTCGAACTCGATGATCCGGTCGGCCAGCGCCTCGTCCAGCACGCTCTGCTGCGACACCGCCACCCGCAGCCCGTTGTTCACCGTATAGGTCGGATTCAGGCTGGCCGCGATGTCGCCGGCGATCTTCTGGCGCTGCGCCTCGCTCTCGACGTCGCCGCGCAGGCTGACCTTGTTGCCGTCCACCTTGAGCTGGCCGCCCTTGATCAGCTTGAGGTTCGGCCCCACCAGGCGCTGCACGTAGTCGTTCCAGTTGGCCGGCGCCGATACGGTGCCGACCGACAGCTGGTCCACCACGCGCGAGGCGCCGTACAGCGTGCGCAGGCGCTCCAGCAAGGCCGCCTTGCTCGCCTCGTCGGTCACGGTGCCGCTCACCACCACAGGGGCCAGGTGCCGGCCCTCGTTCTGGCCCTGGGCCGGGCCGGCTGCCAGCGCCAGCAGCAGGAAGATGCGTTGAAGTCTCACGCCGCGCCTCCAATGAAGGTCTTCATGAACAATTCGCGCGCCAGGTAGAGCGGCAGGTCGGGCTGGGCCAGGTAGCTGGCCAGTTCGCGCACGTCGGTATCGAACCGGAGCTGCTCGTCGATCCAGCCGGTGTCGTCCAGCCGCACCTGCAGCTCGGCGCCGACCAGCGGGTCGATCATGGCGCGCAAGGTCTGCGCCAGCGCGCCGCAAAAGCCCACCACCAGCACCGGGCGCTCGTCCTGGCGGGTCAGGAACAAGGCCAGGTCGAAGCCCGAGCGGCGCAGGAAAGGCGCGATCAGTTCCAGCCACAAGGCCGCCACCACATGGCGCGATTCGAGCCCTCCCGGCAGCGGCAGCACCAGGCTCTTGTGCAGCTCGGCCGGCTGGCTGTGCATCACCGGCTGGAGCAGCAGGCCCAGCGCCAGCACCAGCAGCGCCATGCCGCAGCCGCCCAGCATCGCATCGAGCGAGTCGACCGTGCCCTCGGCCAGCAGGCGCGCCAGGCCGTCCTCGTCGCCCGGCACGATGACGCCGTCGGCGATCGCCTGCAGCCAGGGCGCCGGGTCGCTCGCGGCCAGCACCTTGGGACAGGTCTGCTCCAGGAACATCCACAGCGGCCCGAAGGCCAGCGGGCAGCGCGCCACGAAGGCCGAGGGATCGGCCACTTCCAGGGTGCGGGTGGCGAGGAAGGGAAAGCGCCGCCCCGACTGGTCGTGGCTCGGCAGCAGGTGGCCCGCCACCGCATGGCGGCGCGCCGGCCCGACCAGGGCGAAGCTGGCCGGCGCCATGGCGTCGTAGTCGATGCGCCAGCGCGCGCTCGAGGTCAGCAAGGTCATCGCCTGCGCCAGCCATTGGTCGAGCATCCCGATCGCCGCCGTGTCCGGGGCCAGCTTGACGAAATCGGCGCGCGCCGGGATCTTGCCGAAGTAGCCGATCCGTTCGTTCCGCATCACGGCACTCCGTCCAGGCTGGCGACGGCGGCTTCCGGCGTGGCCCGGCCGACAATGGCCGGCGGCAGGCGCATGCCATGGAAGCCCTTGCTCGAGGCCTGTGCGCCGCCGCTGGAATCCGGGCTGCTGACGATCTTCAGGTCGACCGATACCGCAGCCGCACTGGCCCCGTTCCCGGCCGCCCAGCGCAGTTCGAAGGACCCGTCGTCCTTGCGCCTGCGCTGGGCGGCGCCCACCATGCGCTTCAGGCCGAACTGCCCCGGTTCGTTGAACAGCTCCACCGTGCGCCCATCGAAGGTCACCGCCGTGATGCGCGCACCCGCCGCGCCTTGCGGCCCCGGATGCACCATGTTGGTCCAGGCCGGCGGAGTGTTCTTGTAGCGCAGCTGCTGGCCGTCGACCTCGATGGTGTATTCCAGCAGGCCGGGACCCGGCTTGGGCAGCAGCTGGAACACGGTCTGATCCGCGGCGGCGGTCGCCACGCCGTTGCTCGACAGGGGCGCGACCCAGCCCGGGAAGGCCGCCACCGCCTGCGGTTCGAGCTTGATGCCGATGTCCGCCCAGGTGCGCGCCGCCAGCACGTCGCCGCGCCGCACCACCAGCGGTCCCATGGAGGTGTTGACGAACTTGGCCACCGCGCCTTCGGGACCGAACACCTGGCCGATTTCCGCCGGGCTGGCCTCCACCTTCGAGGCCGCGTCGAAGGGATACTTGTTCGCCAGGGTGCGCTGGAAGGGTTCGACCACCTGCGCCTGCCAGGTCTTGTTGATCTCGGCTTCGGACGGCAGCACGATCATGGCAAAGGTCTGGATCAGCGGCCGCACCAGCAGCGGCCGCAGGGCCGACTTCTGGCTGTCGCTCATCCCGGTCAGCATCTGCTCGTCGACATAGCGCAGCGCGTCGGCCAGCTCCGAGTCCTTGCCTTCCAGGGTCTGCTGCATGAACTGCTTGGCGCCAGGACCGGGATCCCCCTCGTTCTTCAGCCCGTTCAGGCGTGTGCGCAGGCGCGACAAGGCTTCCAGGTAGCCCTTCAGCGGCGACTTGTCCTGTTCCGTGGTCCCGACCAGGCGGGCCACGGCCGCGAACTCGCGCCCGACCGGCCCCGCCCCCGCCTGCTGCTGGGCCAGCAGCTGGGCCGGGTCGACCGCGTCGGCCAGGGTGCGGGCGTCCGACGGCGCCCGGCGCAGCACGACTTCCTTGAACCATTGGAGCACGCCGCGCTCGGTCTTGCCCATCTTGACCTGGACGCCGCCGGGGCTGTCCCAGGCCGTCTCCTGGTAGATGGTTTGCAGCAGCTTGGCGATCGGCGAGGTCTGCGGGTCGCCCAGGCGGTTCATGGCCTGCACGCTGCCCTCGAAACCCTTCAGGTCGGCGATCGCCACGCCCTGCACGAACTTCATCCACTCTTTCGCATAGTCGGCCTTGTACATGTCGATCAGGGCTTTCTGGATCTGCTCGGGGCTGCCCTCCAGGGTCAGGTCGTCCCTGGCGGCCGTCTTGAGCACCCAGTCGACGGTGTTCAGCTCTCGGTTCGAGGCTTCGCGGATCGCGCCGAGCACGAATTTTTCCCAGGCCGCGCGGGTGAAGGCGCCGCTCACCGCGTGGCTGCCGGCCACCAGGGCCTGGTCCTGCTCGCCCACGATGCGCGCCACCGTCGCCGCCGGGAAGCGGGTCG
>CAMPHU010000144.1 GCA_946886065.1 uncultured Massilia sp.
CCAGGATGTGGATGCGGTCGTTGACCTTGCCCAGCCTGAATTCGGTACGGCGGCGCACGGTGACGAAGCGGTAGTCGATCCACTCCTGCAGGATGGCGCTCAGGCCCTTCTGGCGCGGACGGCCGTCGCCGCCGATCATCACCAGGTTGATCGGGCTGGAGCTCTCGAGCGAGGTGTGCGCGAGCAGCATCAGCATGAATTCGGTCTGGTCCTGGTTCTTCGACTTCGGCTCGAACACCAGGCGCACCGGCGCCTCGCGGCCCGATTCGTCGCGCACCGTGTCGAGCGCGCCGAGGATGGTCTGCTTGAGCGCCAGCTGCTCGGGCAGCAGGGCTTTCTTGCCCAGCTTGACCTTCGGGTTGGTCAGTTCCTCGATCTCTTCCAGCACGCGCTGGCTCGAGGCGCCGGGCGGCAGTTCGTAGACCACGGCCTGCCACTGGCCGCGCGCCAGTTCCTCGATCTTCCAGCGCGCACGCACCTTCATCGAGCCGCGGCCCGTGGCGTACATGTCGGCGATCTGCGAGGCCGGGGTGATGATCTGGCCGCCGCCCGGGAAGTCCGGGCCGCGCACCGTGGCCATCAGCTCGGCGTGGGTGATCTTCGGATTGCGGATCATCGCCACCGCCGCCGAAGCCACTTCGCGCAGGTTGTGCGAGGGGATCTCGGTGGCCAGGCCGACCGCGATGCCGGAGGCGCCGTTGAGCAGCACCATCGGCAGGCGCGCCGGCAGGGTGCGCGGTTCGTCGGTCGAACCGTCGTAGTTCGGCTGGTAGTCGACCGTGCCCATGTCGATCTCGTCGAGCAGCAGGCGCGAGATCGGGGTCAGGCGGGCTTCGGTATAACGCATCGCCGCGGCGCCGTCGCCGTCGCGCGAGCCGAAGTTGCCCTGGCCGTCGATCAGCGGATAGCGCAGCGAGAAGTCCTGGGCCATGCGCACCAGCGCGTCGTAGACCGACTGGTCGCCGTGCGGGTGCAGCTTGCCGAGCACGTCGCCGACCACGGCGGCCGACTTGCGCGGCTTGGCGGTCGGGCCCAGGCCCAGTTCGTTCATCGCATACAGGATGCGGCGCTGCACCGGCTTCTGGCCGTCGGATACGTCCGGCAGCGCGCGGCCTTTCACGACCGAGACCGCATAGTCCAGGTAGGCGCGCTCGGCGAAGGTGGAAAGGGTGAGCGTCTCCTGGTCGGAGGGCTCGTGTTGTTGTTCGAAGAGGCTTGCTTGTGACATGTTTGTTTGTTCGTTTCTGGCGGAGACTAGTGGCGACTCTTGGAAACTTGGATCCCGGCCTTGGCCGGGATGACGGTTTTTGGGCTAGAGGTCAACTCAAACAACGTCATCCCCGCGCAGGCGGGGACCCAAGTTTGCTAGCGGACCGTTACATCATCAGATATCCGCCTCAGTCTCATTCCCGTGTTCCTCAATCCACGCCCGCCGCGCGGCCGCTTCACCCTTACCCATCAGCATATTGAAGCGCGATGCCGACTCGGCCAGGTTGTACTCGCCGAAGGACACCGGCAGCAGACGGCGGGTATCCGGATTCATCGTGGTTTCCCACAGCTGCTCCGCGTTCATCTCGCCCAGGCCCTTGAAGCGGGAGATGCTCCAGGACCCTTCGCGCAGGCCTTCCTTCTTGAGCTTGTCCTCGATCGCCAGCAGTTCGCCATCGTCCAGCGCGTACAGCTTCTGGATCGGCTTCTTGCCGCGCGCCGGCACGTCCACGCGGTACAGCGGCGGACGCGCGATGCAGATGTTCCCGTTCCTGAACAGGGCAGGGAAGTGCTTGAAGAACAGGGTCAGCAGCAGGACCTGGATGTGCGAGCCGTCCACGTCCGCATCCGACAGGATGCAGACCTTCCCGTAGCGCAGGCCGCTCAGGTCGGGATTGTCGTCCGGGCCGTGCGGGTCGACGCCCATCGCCACCGCGATGTCGTGGATCTCGTTGTTCGCGAACAGGCGGTCGCGGTCGGTCTCCCAGGAGTTCAGCACCTTGCCGCGCAGCGGCAGGATGGCCTGGAATTCCTTGTCGCGGCCCATCTTGGCCGAACCGCCCGCCGAGTCGCCCTCGACCAGGAACAGTTCGTTGCGCGTGATGTCGCTCGATTCGCAATCGGTCAGCTTGCCCGGCAACACCGCCACGCCGGACGATTTCTTCTTCTCGACCTTCTGCAGTGAACGCAGGCGCGACTGGGCCTGCTTGATCACCAGCTCGGCCAGCTTCTTGCCGTATTCGACGTGCTGGTTCAGCCACAGCTCCAGCGGCGGCCGGGTGAAGGTCGACACCAGCTTGACGGCGTCGCGCGAGTTCAGGCGTTCCTTGGTCTGGCCCTGGAACTGCGGGTCCAGCACCTTGGCCGACAGCACGAAGGACACCCGGGCGAACACGTCTTCCGGCAACAGCTTGACGCCCTTCGGCAGCAGGGAGTGCATCTCGACGAAGCTCTTCACCGCGCCGAACAGGCCGTCGCGCAGGCCGGATTCGTGGGTGCCGCCGCTGACCGTCGGGATCAGGTTGACGTAGGATTCGCGCACCACGCCGCCTTCCTCGGTCCATGCCACCACCCAGGCCGCGCCTTCGCCCTCGGCGAAGCCTTCGTCGCCGGCCGCGGCGTACTGGGCGCCTTCGAACAGCGGGATGACGGTCTGGCCGCCCGAAGTCTGGTTCAGCGCTTCGAGCAGGTAGCCGCGCAGGCCTTCGTCGTAGCGCCAGGTCTGGACGTCGCCGGTCTTTTCGATCGTCAGGGTGACGGTCACGCCCGGCAGCAGCACCGCCTTCGAGCGCAGCAGGCGCTGCAGCTCGGCCATCGGGATGTTCGGGGAATCGAAATACTTCCCGTCCGGCCAGGCGGTGACGCGGGTGCCGTTCTTCTTGCCGCCGCGCTCGGCCGGGCTGGAGCTCAGCGGCTCGACCACGTCGCCGGCCTCGAAGGCCAGCTGGTGCACGCCGTTGCCCTGCTCGTCCTTGCGCCAGACGGTGATCTCGAGGCGCTTGGACAGCGCATTGGTCACCGACACGCCGACGCCGTGCAGGCCGCCGGAGAACGCGTAGGCGCCGCCCGAGCCCTTGTCGAACTTGCCGCCGGCGTGCAGGCGCGTAAACACGATCTCGACCGTGGACACGCCTTCTTCCGGGTGCAGGCCCACGGGAATGCCGCGGCCGTCGTCCTCGACCGTGATCGAGCCGTCGGTGTTGAGCGTCACCCCGATGTTCTTGCAGTGGCCGCCAAGCGCCTCGTCCGAGGCGTTGTCGATCACTTCCTGGATGATGTGGAGCGGATTCTCAGTCCGGGTGTACATGCCCGGACGTTGTTTCACAGGTTCGAGTCCCTTGAGGACGCGGATGGATGATTCGCTGTAGTCGGATGCGGGTTTCTTAGAGGCCATGCTGATGTTTATTTATCGAATGCTTGCGCATTCTATCTTGTCGGGCAGAAAAAAATTTGAACTTTTCGTGCCTTCCGGATTCGTGCTTGCTACTTTGCACGCTTGTGCTAGATTAAAAAGAATTGGCAGTTGCAAAAGGAAGGGCGTTTCCGATGCACGTGTCCAGGTATCCCTTTACTGTTCGCCTCATAGGCTTCTCGCCGGCTGAAAACACGCAGCTGGAGACTTTGCTCGCGCAAGCTCCAGAGCTGGGGCCGTCGTATTTTTGCCTGCACGACGACAGTTTGCAAGAACCCGACCTGTATATCGCCGACGGCGGCAACCCCGCCGCACTGGCGCGCCTGGCTTGCCTGCCGCCCGGCGCCCTCCAGCCCATCCTCCTGGTCGGCGGCGACGGCGCCAGCAGCCGGCGCACCCTGCCGCGCCCCGTCGACCCGCCCCGCCTGTGCGAAACCCTGGCCGAACTGCTCGACGCCCGGGTGCAGGCGCTGGCCGAACTGAACGCGCGCGGCGAGTGCTGCCTGCCTGAGCGCCGGCGAAGACCCAGGCTGGAGCCGGACACCGAGGCGCCGGAGTTCTACCAGCGTATGCGCCAGGGACCGCCCGACGGCGCCGTACTCATCATCGACAAGGGCGGCGCCTTCCGCGACCATGTGGCCTATGTGGTCGGCACCAGGCTTGGCGCCGCGCCCCCAGGCCAGGCCAGCGGCGGCCCGTGCGGCTGCGGCCGTCCGGTCGAGTGGACCGACAGCAGCCGCGCCGCGGTGCGCCTGTGCGACGAAACCCCGGTCTCGCTGGTCATGATCAATACCTGCGCGCCCGGCATCGAGCCCTACAGCCTGAGCAGCGCCATCAAGTCCCAGCAAGGGGCCGGACGCACCGCGGTACTCTTCCTGGTCAGTCAATCGTTCAAGTACGACAGCCTGCGCGCCCGCGATGCGGGCGTTCGCGGCCTGCTCGACAAACCGGTGGCGGACCGCCATCTCGTGGCGACCTTCCAGAAACTGCTGGCACTGCCGGCGTCAAAACTACTGTAATTGCATACAGTATTATCCGAAATTGGAAATTCCGCAAGCTGCGATTTGGCGGCGTGGCTTTGCGGAAGCGTTAGGATTTTCGCAACATTAAATCGTGCGCGGCCGCCGCGACGTTATATTGATGGCTATGGCGGAACACATGCACAAGCAGGACGACGAAGAACCCGGTCCTCCGGTCCCGAAGGATCCGGACACGCCGGTGCGCATCCCTGACCGGCGCGCCACGGAAGGACCAGGGCGGGGCGGGCATGCCCGCTACCAGCGCGACGGCGATACGCCGCTGGCGCTCGCCGGGAGGGTGCTGACCTCGCGCTTCCGCGCCCTGCGCGAACGCTTCAACCGCGATTTCATGCACCGCACGCTGCACATCGGCGTCTCGGCCCGCATCTTCCATCCGGAACCCGGTGCACGCGGCCTGCTCAGCAAGAACCTGCAATATCTCGAGGAATCGATCGCCCAGTGGGTCATGTCGCGCGACGTGCTGGTGTTCATGATCCCGACCGTCAATACCAGCGGGCTGCTACACCCTAGCAACATCACGCTGCGCCACTATGCGCGCCACCTGGACGGGCTGGTGCTGCAGGGCGGGGCGGACGTGGCGCCGCAGACCTATTCCGAAACCCCGACCCGGCCGGAATGGGCGGGCGACCGCGCGCGCGACGTCTACGAGCTGGAGCTGCTGCACGAGTTCGTCGACGCCGGCAAGCCGGTGCTGGGCGTGTGCCGCGGCTGCCAGCTGATCAACGTCGCCTTCGGCGGTACCTTGTACCAGGACGTGGCCACCAATGTGCCGGAAGCGCTGGCCCACGTGCACGACGTGTACGACGCGCACCGCCACGATATCGTCTTCCCCCAGGGGTCTTCGCTGGCGCGCATGTTCCCGAACGTGACGAAGGCGGTGGTCAACTCGATCCACCACCAGGCGGTGAAGGAACTGGGGCGCGACATCGTGGTCGAGGCGTATTCCGAACCGGACGGCATCGTCGAAGCCATCCGCTACCGCCGCGCCGATTTCGTGATGGGCCTGCAATGGCACCCGGAATTCCACCGCGCCGGCGGCGTGGACCTGCTGGACTGCACGCCCGTGCTCGACGAATTCCTGCGCGCCGCCCGGGAAACCCGCCTGTAATCACCGCTGCCTTGTCGAAAACGCTTGCTTTCGCCCAGTAATTGAATGAGAATCATTCTCATCAACTTATTCGGCTACGTTCATCGGCAACGTTTTCCAGAGAGGCTTGCATGAATTCTTCCTTTGCAGACGAACTTCCCGTAGTACCGGCCGGACGCAGCCCGGATGCGCTGCTGGTCGCATCGCTGTTGCATCTGATGTCGCATTACACGGCGCGGGAAGCGGGCGAACCGCCCTGCGTCAAGCTGGCCTCGGTGATCGAGCGCCATTTGTGCGCGCTGGCGCGCCTGCCGGATGTCGATCCGGTGCTGCGCGCGACCTGCGAACAACTGACCGAGAAGTGGGCGGCGCTGGTCGATGCCAAGCTGCCGGTTCCCGGCAAGACGCCGCTGCTGGCGCGCTTCATGAAAGGCGCGTGGCCGGGGAAGGCCGCCGCGGTCGCGGGCTAGCTGGTTGACCTGATTGTTTCCGTTAGCTGGACGCTAGCCGAGCCATGCGCGCAGCGCCGCTTCACCGGTGGGCGTAAATGCCATGACACGCGTCTGCGGCAGCCGGCGCGCCCAGCCCAGCTGTTCGCAGCGGTCCAGGATGGCGCCTCCCAGCAGGCCGGCCAGGTGATGGCGCCGTTCGCTCCAGTCCAGGCAGGTGCGGCAGACCGGCCGCCGGCCCTTGCTCAAGGCAGCCGCTTCGATGCCGAGTTCGGCCGCCATCCGTTCTCCTGTTTCCGTGAGTACGATCCCGTCCGCCCCGATGCCGAACGCCCCCCGCGCCGCCAGCCGCTCATAGACCAGCACCCCCAGCTCGCCCGCCAGGTGGTCGTAGCAGACACGCGCCTTGCGCAGCGCAGGCTCGCGCGGCCCCGGCTGGAGCGGCAGCGAACCGACCCCGAAGGCCACGCCCATCAGCGTCTCCAGCATCTGCGCCACCTCGGCGCCGGCAATCCGGAAGTAACGGTGCCGTCCCTGCGCCTCGACCTCCAGCAAGCCGGCATCGACCAGCTTGGCCAGGTGGGTGCTGATGGTCTGGCGCGTGACGCCGGCCGCGTCGGCCAGCTCGGTCGCGGTGAGCGCCTTCCCCGCCATGAGCAGGTTGAGCACCTGCGCCCTGGCGTGGTCGCCGATCAATGCGGCGATGGCAGTAATGTTTGGTCCGTCCCTCATGCTTCGATCTTAGCCGAAGCATCGCGCTGGGGCCAGGGGCTACAGTAGGAACTCCAGAACACAAGGAGTCCAGCATGACCATCACCTGCTTCATCCGCTACCAGATCGATCCTTTCCAGAAGGCGCAATTCCGCCGCTACGCCGAGAACTGGGGCCGCATCATTCCCCGCTGCGGCGGCGACCTGCTCGGCTATTTCCTGCCGCACGAAGGCAGCAACGACGAGGCCTGGGGGCTGATCGCCTTCGACAGCCTGGCCGCCTACGAGGCCTACCGTGCGCGCCTGAGGACGGACGAGGAAGCGCGCGCCAACTTCGCCATGGCGCAGGAGCAGCGCTTCATCCTGCGCGAGCAGCGCACCTTCACCGAGGTGGTCGACAACACCCTGCGTCCGGGAGGCTGGCGTGATCGCGGTCATTTTTGAGGTCGAGCCGGAACCTGCGCGGCGCCAGGCCTACCTCGACATCGCGGCGCGCCTGAAAACGCAGCTGGAATCCATCGACGGCTTCATCTCCATCGAGCGCTTCGAATCGCTGTCGCGGCCGGGACGGATCCTGTCGCTGTCCTTCTGGAGCGACGAGGAAGCGGTGCAGCGCTGGCGCACGCTGGACGCGCACCGCGAAGCGCAGGCGGCGGGCCGGGCAGGCATCTTCCGCGACTACCGGCTGCGCGTGGCCGCGGTGATGCGCGACTACGGCCTGCGCGAGCGGGACGAGGCGCCGCCGGACTCAAAGCTCGCGCATCCTAGCGAAAGCGCCGCTCGCCCCTGAAGCGCCCGATGGCGGCGTTCACCATCGCCTCCACGCTGCCGTCGCGCTCGTAGTAGCGCCGCAGCAGCGAGGCGTCGCTGCCTTCCCTGGCCGCTTGCGCGAGGTGCTGGAGCGCGTCCATGCTGCCCAGCGCCTCCGCATGCGGCACCATTTTTTCCAGGGTCGCCAGGATGTCATCGCGCAGCGGGACGTTGTCGTAGCTCTTGGGCAGCGTGACGGTTCCGTCCAGCCCGAAGCGGCAGGCCTGGAAGCGGTTATAGTTATAGACGAGGTAATCGTCTTCCACCGGCGCTTCCTCGCCGCGCGCCAGCAGGTGGCGGCACAGCGCCTGCAGGTAGCCGGCCAGCGCGGCGGCGCGCTCCACCGTGAGCGGCGTGTCGCACACGCGCAGCTCGATGGTCCCGTACTCGGGCTTGGGCCGCAGGTCCCAGTAGAAGTCCTTCATGCTCTTGATGATCTTCGTTCGCTCCATCTTGGCGAAGAACACCTCGTTGAACTCCTGCCAGGACAGGATGAAGGGCGCGCGTCCGCTCATCGGGAAGGCGAACACGGAATTCAGGCGCGCCGAATCGAAGCCGCTGTCGTGGCCCTGCACGAAGGGCGAGGAGCTCGAGAGCGCGATGAAATGCGGGATGTAGCGCCCCAGCGCATGCAGCAGGAACAGCGCGTCGTCGCCGCTGGCGCAGCCGATGTGCACGTGCTGGCCGAACACGGTGAACTGCTTGGCCAGGTAGCCGTACAGCTGCGACAGGTATTCGTAGCGCGGCTTGGCCGAGATGCGGCGTTCCGACCAGTGCTGGAAGGGATGGGTGCCGCCGCCGGCGATGCCGATGTTGAGGGTGTCGCCGGCCGCCACCAGGGTGTCGCGGATCTCGATCAGCTCGGCCAGCAGCGGCCCGTAGGCGGTCTGCACGCTCGAGTTAATCTCGATCATGCTCTCGGTGATCTCGGGCGTCACGTTGCCCGGGAAGGGCTTGCGGTTCAGCAGGTGCAGCAGGTCGGGGCTGGCCGCGGTCAGGTCGAAGTCGGACAGGCTGACCAGCTGCAGTTCCAGCTCGACCCCGAAGGTCAGCGGCTGGGAGGCGGCGAAGGCTTCAAGCGGCATGGCTGGGCTCCGGTGCTTCGCGCGCCCAGAACAGGGCGCGCTGGATGATGATCGGGCCGAAGACTTCGAGCAGCATGGTCACCCCGGCCATCGCCCGCAGTTCCTCCACCACCGTCACGCCCGCATGGCGCGCGTGCTCGAGCAGCAGGATCACGAACACCGACAGCGGTGCCAGGCCCAGGCCCGTGAGCGCCCCCTTGCGCCAGGAGATGCCGGACAGGTGCGCGAACGCGGTCACGCCGACGGTCTTGGTGAGCATGCGCACCAGCACCACGGCCACGGCGAGCGTGCTGCCTTCCATCACGGTGCGCCAGTTCAGGGTCGAGGCGGCGTACAGGAACAGCAGCACGGTCAGGAGTTCGCCCAGCGGGCCGAAGTTGCGCTGCGCCTGGCTGAAGGCGATGCGGCGGTGGCGCGCAGCCAGGCCGAAGGCCAGCGAGGCGACCACCGGCGACAGGGAGGCCACATCGCAGATCGCGACGACCAGCACCACCGTCAGCGCGAAGGCCACGGTGGCATCGTGGCCCGGATTGCGGATGGCGCGCAGCAGGGCCGGCACGGCGATGCCGAACAGCGCGCCCAGCAGGATCGAGCCGGCCAGCATCACGGTACTCTGCCACAGGGCTTCCGGCACCGCTTCGTAGGTGCGGAAGATCCAGTAGCCGACGATGGCGTTGAAGGCGAACACCGCCAGCACGCAGTTCTGGGCCGACAGGTGCAGCACGCGCTCCGTCATCTGGCCCGAGCTGCGCTGCTCGTTGACGATGCGCACCACGGTGGCGGGCGAAGTGCCCATCGCCAGCGCAGCCATCATCAAGGCCGTCATCTCGGCGCTGCCGAAGGCGATGGCGACCAGGTAGACGGCCATGAAGGTCAGGCCGGCTTCGGCCAGCCCGGCCACGCCGACCCAGGGATTGATGCGCAGCCAGCGCAGGTTGATGCGGTAGCCGAGTTCGAACAGGACCAGGCCGAAGGCGATGTCCGCCAGCAGCGAGATGGCGCCGGCATCCGGCGCCGGCAGCACGCCGATCTGCGGTTGGGCCAGCGCGAAGCCGACCAGGCCATAGAAGCTGATGCGCGGCAGGCCGGTCCAGCGCTGCCCGAATTCGCCGGCCAGCCAGGCGAGCGCCATGGCGAGCGGCCACGCAAGACTTGTCAACACGGACAGCAGGTCAGGCATTGGCATCCCCCGGAAAAGGTTTTGCCAATTTTACAAGGAAGCCCGCGCGCACGATTGCGCGTAGGATTGGTCTTATTTGCTCACTTATTTGCTCAGTAAGCGCATGGCCCGTTCCAGTCCTTCGAGGGTGATCGGGAACATGCGGTTGTTCATGATCTGGCGGATCACGGCGATCGACTGGCGGTACTGCCACAGGTTCTCCGGCTCGGGGTTCAGCCAGGCGAACTTGGGGAAGGCATTGGTGAAGCGCGCCAGCCAGGCCGCACCGGCTTCCTCGTTGTTGTACTCGACCGAACCGCCCGGCGCCAGCACCTCGTAGGGGCTCATGGTGGCGTCGCCGACGAAGATCACGCGGGTGTCGGACGGATACTTGCGCAGCACGTCCCAGGTCGGGAAGCGCTCGCTGTGGCGGCGCCGGTTGTTCTTCCACAGGTAGTCGTAAACGCAGTTGTGGAAGTAATAGAACTCCATGTTCTTGAATTCGTTCTTCGACGCCGAGAACAACTCCTCGACACGCTCGATGTGGTCGTCCATCGAGCCGCCCACATCCAGCAGCATCACCACCTTGATGCGGTTCTTGCGCTCGGGCTGCATGCGGATGTCGAGGTAGCCGGCATTGCTGGCGGTGGCGCGGATGGTGTCGTCCAGCGCCAGTTCGTCGGCCGCCCCGGTGCGCGCGAAGCGCCGCAGGCGCCGCAGGGCCACCTTGATGTTGCGCGTGCCGAGCTCGCGCTCGCCGTCGTAGTCGCGGTAGCTGCGCTGTTCCCAGACCTTCACGGCCGTGCGGTTGCGGCCCTGGCCGCCGATGCGGATGCCTTCCGGATTGGTGCCGCCGTTGCCGAAGGGCGAAGTGCCGCCGGTGCCGATCCACTTGTTGCCGCCTTCGTGGCGGCCCTTTTGTTCCTTCAGCAGTTCTTCCAGGCGCTGCTGCAGCTTGTCGTAGCCGAGCTTTTCCAGCTGGGCCTTCTGCTCGGGCGTCAGCTCGCGCTCGAAGCGCTTGAGCAGCCAGTCGAGCGGAATCTCGGCCTTCTCGTCGAACACCGCGTTCACGCCCTTGAAATACGCCCCGAAGGCACGGTCGAACTTGTCGAAATGGGCCTCGTCCTTCACCAGGGTCAGGCGCGAGAGGTAGTAGAACTCGTCGAGCGAAGGCGCGATGACCTGCTCCTGCATGGCTTCCAGCAGGGTCAGGAACTCCTTGATCGTCACCGGCACCTTGGCGTCGCGCAGGGCGTAAAAGAAATCGATCAGCATGGACTCAGTGGGCTTCCCTGGCGTGGCGGGCCAGCCTCTCGTGCAGGTAGGACTTGATCGCGGGCCATTCGGCGCGCACGACGCTGTACATGACGGTGTCGCGCACCGTGCCGTCGCGCCGCATGTGGTGGTGGCGCAGCACGCCGTCCTTCTTGGCGCCCAGGCGCTCGATGGCGGCTTGCGAGGCGAAGTTCTCGCAGTCGGTGCGCCAGCCCACCACGCCGCAGCCCAGGGAGTCGAAGGCGTGCGACATCAGCAGCAGCTTGCAGCTGGTATTGACGTGGGTGCGCTGCACCCGCTTGGCGTACCAGGTGTAGCCGATCTCGACCCGGCCGATGTCCGGCACGATGTCGTGGTAGCTGGTGGTGCCCAGCACCGTGCCCGATGCGGCGTCGATGACGGCGAAGGCCAGGCGGTTGCGCGTGTCGAGCGCGGTGGCGATGTACTGCTCGGTGTCGTGCGGTTCCGGCACGCTGGTGACGCGCAGCTTCCACAGTTCGCCGTCGCCGGCGGCGGCGCGCAGCCCCACGGCATGGTGCATCGCCAGCGGCTCCAGGCGGATGCCGTTGAATTCCAGGGTGACGGGCGCAACCCGGATCATCGGTTGGTCCTCGACATGTACACCAGGCGCTCGAACAGGTGCACGTCCTGCTCGTTCTTGAGCAGGGCGCCGGCCAGCGGCGGCACCACGCTTTTACCGTCCTGGCTGCGCAGGGCATCAAGCGGGATGTCCTCGGCCAGCAGCAGCTTGAGCCAGTCGAGGAATTCCGAGGTCGACGGCTTCTTCTTGATGCCGGCGACCTCGCGCAGCTCGTAGAAGCTCTGCAGCGCGGCCGCCAGCAGGTCCTGCTTGAGCGTCGGGAAGTGAACCTTGACGATGTCGGCCATCGTCTCGCGGTCCGGGAATTTGATGTAGTGGAAGAAGCAGCGGCGCAGGAAAGCGTCCGGCAGTTCCTTCTCGTTGTTGGAGGTGATGATCACCAGCGGGCGGTGCCTGGCCACGACCATCTCGCGCGTCTCGTAGACGTAGAACTCCATGCGGTCCAGTTCGCGCAGCAGGTCGTTCGGGAACTCGATGTCGGCCTTGTCGATCTCGTCGATC
>CAMPHU010000145.1 GCA_946886065.1 uncultured Massilia sp.
TCGAAGGTCTTGTCGTGCGAGCCGTATTCCTCGGCCTGCTGCGCCATCAGGCCCACGTTCGGAACGGTGCCCATGGTCTTCGGATCGAATGCGCCGTGCCATTTGCAGAAGTTGATGATCTCCTGGTAGATACGGGCGAAGGTCGATTCCGGAATGACCGCCTTGACTTCCTTCAGGCGGCCGTCGGCGCCGTACATCTTGCCGCCGGCGCGGATCATGGCCGGCATCGACGCGTCGACGATCACGTCGTTCGGCGAGTGGAAGTTGGTGATGCCCTTGGCCGAGTCGACCATGGCCAGCGCCGGACGGTGTTCCTGGCAGGCGTGCAGGTCGCGTTCGATCTCTTCGCGCTGCGAGGCCGGCAGGCCGGCGATCTTGTTGTACAGGTCGGCCATGCCGTTGTTGACGTTGATGCCCAGGCTGTCGAACAGGGCGCCGTGCTTCTCGAAGGCTTCCTTGTAGAACATGCGCACGCAGTGGCCGAACACGATCGGGTGCGAGACCTTCATCATGGTCGCCTTGACGTGCAGCGAGAACATCACGCCGGTTTCCTTGGCGTCTTCGATCTGCTGCTCGTAGAACTCCAGCAGGGCCTTGCGGCTCATGAACATCGAATCGATGATCTCGCCGTCCTGCAGCGCGACCTTCGGCTTCAGCACGATGGCCTGGCCGCTCTTGGTGATCAGTTCCATCTTGACTTCACGGGCGCCGTTCACGGTCATCGACTTTTCGCCGTGGTAGAAGTCGCCGTGGGTCATGTGCGACACGTGGGTGCGCGATGCCTGCGACCACGGGGCCATCGAGTGCGGGTTCTTGCGTGCGTATTCCTTGACGGCCTTCGGTGCGCGGCGGTCCGAGTTACCTTCGCGCAGGACCGGGTTCACGGCGGAACCGATGCACTTGCCGTACCTGGCCTTGATGGCCTTCTCTTCGTCGGTTTTCGGATCGGCCGGGTAGTCGGGCAGGTTGTAGCCCTTGCCTTGCAGTTCCTTGATGGCGGCGGTCAGCTGGCCGACCGAGGCGCTGATGTTCGGCAGCTTGATGATGTTCGCGTCCGGCTCAAGGGTCTTCTTGCCCAGCTCGGCCAGCGCGTCCGGAACGCGCTGTTCTTCGGTCAGGTATTCCGGGAAGGCAGCCAGGATACGGGCGGCGACCGAGATGTCGCTCTGCTCGACCTTGATGCCGGCCGGTTTGGTGAAGGTGCTGACGACTGGCAGGAAGGCGTGGGTCGCCAGCAGGGGCGCCTCGTCGGTCAGGGTGTAGATGATGGTCGGATCGCTCATACGCTTTTTCCTCGATGCTCGCGTGGATGACACGCTATGTAAAATGCGCGCTTCTTGATTCGCGCTGGTATTCGTTGCAATGCTCAAGTCTTCTATAAGACATAAGACGGGCGTTTCACATTATGCACCAGTATTTTACTGTGCGCCATGGTTTTAGACGATATGCCTTCCGCCGGGGCGCACCGGCAACGCGGGCCCGGCAACGAGACAACCGTGGCCGCGCCAAGCAAAAAAACCCGCCGGGACCAATGGTCGGGCGGGTCTTTCTACTGCACAGAACTTGCCAGCGCGGCTAGATGCCGCGCGCACGCGGTTGTTTAGGCCGACAGTGCCTTGATGGCGGCAGCCAGGCGGCTCTTGTGGCGCGCTGCCTTGTTCTTGTGGATGATCTTCTTGTCAGCGATGCTGTCGATGGTCGACACGGACTGCTGGAAGATGGTGGTTGCAGCGGCCTTGTCGCCAGCCTGGATGGCCTTGC
This sequence comes from uncultured Massilia sp., assembly GCA_946886065.1. The sequence continues at coordinate 1,762 of CAMPHU010000145.1, forward strand.
GAACTGCCTTGATTGCGGTGCGCAGGGTCGAACGCTGAGCCGAGTTGTGCGCGTTTTGCTTAACTGCTTGACGAGCGCGTTTGCGCGCTTGTGCGGTATTTGCCATGGAATTTCCTAAATCGGGGTCAAGTTGCGTTTGCAAACATTAGCGAGTGAAACCGGCGCTCTTCCGTGCCTGCCCAACGATTAGTGTCTGCCAACAGAATTCAGTACAGCCCACGATTATAGCGAAAGATTCATGTCAGGGCAATTCATAATTCACTTTCGAGCGATTTCTGCCCGTGCGCATGTTGTTGCCCACGTATAATCTCGGCCCATGAACTTGCTCAGAACCCTCGCCGCTATTTCCAGCATGACCATGGTGTCCCGCATCACCGGCCTGCTGCGCGAAAGCCTGTTCGCGGCCGCCTTTGGGGCCTCGAACTACACCGACGCCTTCAACATCGCCTTCCGCCTGCCCAACCTGCTGCGGCGCCTGTTCGCCGAGGGCGCGTTCTCGCAGGCCTTTGTCCCGATCCTCACCGAATACAAGACCAAGCACGGCCAGGAGGCGACCAGGACCCTGGTGGACCACGTGGCGACCGTACTGATCTGGGCGACCATGCTGACCAGCATTATCGGCATCATCGCCGCGCCGGTGCTGATCCTCCTGATCGGCGGCGGCCTGCAGCGCGAGCCCGAGGCCTTCGAAGCCTCGGTGTTCATGACGCAATTAATGTTCCCCTACATCGTCTGCATGTCCTTCGTCGCGCTGTCCAGCGGCGTGCTGAATACCTGGCGCCAGTTCAAGATTCCGGCCTTTACCCCGGTGCTGCTGAACCTGTCGTTCATCTTCGCCGCCGTGGTGATGGCCGACTGGTTTGCGCAGCCGATCTACGCCATGGCCACGGGGGTCTGCATCGGTGGCCTGGCCCAGGTCGCACTCCAGGTTCCGTCCTTGAAGAAGCTCGGCATGCTGCCGCGCCTGTCGCTCAACCCGCTGACCGGCCTGCGCGATGCCGGCGTACGCCGCATGCTCAGCAAGATGGGGCCGGCCGTGTTCTCCGTCGCGGCTGCGCAAATCAGCCTCCTGATCAACACCACCATCGCCGCCGGACTGGCCGCGGGCGCCGTGACCGCGCTGCAGTATGCCGACCGCCTGATGGAGCTGCCGACCGCCCTGCTGGGCGTGGCGCTGGGCACCATCCTGCTGCCGGGCCTGGCGAAGGCGAATACCGAAGGCAACACCCAGGAATACTCGTCCCTGCTCGACTGGGGCCTGCGTCTGACTTTCCTGCTGGCCATTCCCGCCGCGGTCGGCATGGCCACGCTGGCGACGCCGATGATCGCCACCCTCTTCCATTATGGGAAATTCGACAGCGCCGACGTTGCCGCTTCGTCCATGCCGCTGATGGCCTACAGCGCGGGCCTGCTGGGCTTCATCCTGGTCAAGACGCTTGCCCCGGCCTTCTTCGCGCGCCAGGATGTGCGCACGCCTGTGCGGATCGCGGTGGGGGTGCTGGTGGCGACCCAACTGATGAACCTGGTGTTCGTGCCGCTGTTCGGCGTGGCCGGCCTGGCGCTGTCGATCGGCGCGGGCGCCTGCCTCAACGCGGCCTTCCTGTACAACGGCCTGCGCACGCGCGAGATCTACGTGCCGCATCCGGGCTGGGGGAAGTTCTTCTTCAAGCTGGTGGTGGCGGTGACGGTGATGGGCGCGGTGTCGTGGTTCGGCCAGGCGCAGTTCGACTGGGTCGGGATGCGGGCCACGCCGCTGCTGCGCGCAGGCGCGCTGGTGGCGATTATCAGTGCCGCGGCGGCCGCCTACTTCGGCGTGCTGGTGGCGCTGGGCTTCCGTCCGCGCGACTTCAGGCGGCGCGCCGGTTGAGCACGTGCTGGGCGGATCGGCGTCCTGCTTCTGTTTCCAGGAAGGAGAGACTAGGTGGAGGCCGCCAGGGATGCACCTGGCAGCGCAACCCTGGCGGTCTTCATCACCAGGACACCTCTGAATTCCCCGGCCTCGAGCTTGGCGGCAAGCGCTGCGCTACAAAGGCAGCCGCGGCAATATGGAACGACCTGGTCCTGAAAAAACGCCAGGAGCCGTTCGTAATGCACGTGCTCTTCGGTATTGATCCTGCCGCCACGTTCGACGAGCTCGATCTCGTCCTCGAAAATCGCATCCACACGACCTGCAATATGACAGTGATGCTTCTTGGGGAAAACGGCCTCGCCCAGCGTCTTCAGCCAGATGCCGAAGTTGAAATAGTACTTGTCGTCGTAGTCGGATTTCTGCAGATTCAGCACGACAATCGCATCCCTGCCGTCCAGATACCAGGACTGCCCCTGGTTCCTGAACCCGGCTGCCGCCAGGATGCGTCCGAAATTCTTCTTAAAGCAGGCTTTATCGATCATCGTCCTTTCCGCTCCGGAATCGTGGAATTCGCCGCAAACGCCAATCGAACTAGCGCCGGGCCGGCTGGCCGTCTTGCGGGCTCTCCCGCGGTTCCTGCGGCGCTTCCCGTGGTGGCTCCTGAGGCGCATCCGGGGGCGCCTGCTGGGGCGGCTCTTGCGGCGTGTCCGGGGGCGGTTCCGGCGCCGGCGCCTCGGCAGGCGGAGGAGCGACGGGTTCGGCCGGCACAGGCACAGGCGCCGGCGGCGGAGCAGGCGGCGCCGGCGTTGCGGGCACATTCGGCGCACCCGGCGTCAGCAAGCCCTGTCCGGCGGCCATGAACTTCCAGTCCGAGATCTTTTCCTTGTTCTCGAAGTTCTGGAAACGGCTGTCGAAATTGGCGATCTTCAGTGGCTTAGCGGTCGACAGGCTATAGATGGCCACGACACCCTTCTGGTCTCCCAGGTAGACGATGCCCCACTCGGCCTTGCCGGTCATGGGGTCGACGAAGATCTTGCGCAGGTGCCGCCGCACGCCTGGAAAACGCGGGTCCTTGAGCAGTTCCTGCAGGGTCGGCGGCGGCTGGGGCGGCGTGCCGCGCGGGGTGGCCGCCGCATAGCTCTGCAGGGCCGCGCCAAAGGCGGCGCCGATCTCCAGCAATTCCTCTTCGGCCGCCGCGCGCTGCAGCAGCGAGCCGATCTTGAGCGTGGCGGCGCCGACCATGCCGATGATCGCGACGAAAATCACCAGCCCGAGGTAGGTGAAGCCGCCCTGCCGCGCGCGCATGCTTACCATTCGGCGTAGGGGCGCCCGTCGCGGCCGTTGCCGGGGGCGCCGCTGTGCAGGTTGTAGACCTCGCCCTGCTCCCCTTCCTCCGGTGGCTGGACCACCCAGCTCTCGCGGCTTTCCGTGAGCGGATCGTAGGGAATCTCGCGCAGGTATTTTTTCTCGACCAGCTGTTCCAGCGAGTCCGGGTAGCGCCCGGTGTCGGCGCGGTACTGGTCGATCACGATGCGCGTGTTGCGCAGGTTTTCAAGCAGGATGGTTTCCTTCGACTTGTCCACGCTGGGGAAGAAGCGCGGCACGGCCAGGGTCAGCAGGAGCGCCACGATGCCCAGCACGATCAGCAGTTCGATCAGGGTGAAGCCACGACGGTTGGGAAGAAAGCAGCGGACGCGATTCATCATGCTCACCATTTATTGTAAGGGACACCGTTCAGTCCCTCTTTCTGCGACAGCGAATACACATCGTAGACGTCGTCGCCTTCGCGCGGCTCGTTCGGCTCGCTGGCGTAGCTGCGCTTGCCCCAGGTGGCGGCGTCGCTCAGCTCCGGGTCCGGATTGAAGGGATCGCGCGGCAGGCGCCGCATGAAGTAGATCTTGGCCTGCTTGGGGCTGCGCAGGTCGCGCACGCCTTCCACCAGCAGTTCCAGGCGCACCGGATAACCGGTGGCGCCGGCGGTCTTGGCCACCCTGCCCTCGTCGCTGGCCTTCTTGTAGGCGTCGATACCGGTGCGGATCTCGCGCAGCGCGCGCCGCAGTTCCTGCTCGTCGCGGCGCTGGGCCGTCACCTGGGCCACCGGCACCACCAGGGTGCCCAGCAAGGCCAGGATCGCCAGGGTCACCAGCAGCTCGATCAGGGTGAAGCCGCGGCGCTGGGCCGGGCCGCAATACGCGTTCATGGCTGGGTGGGCGGGGTCGCTGGCTGGGTTGCCGGCGGCGGCGGCGCGATCGGCGTCACCTGGACATTGACCGGAGCAGGCGAAGGCGCAGGCGCAGCGCCCGGCGGGCTGGATGGCGGCGACCCGAGCTGCGGTGTCACCGGCAGCTGCGACGGCGGCACCGAAGCCGGCGCCGCGGGCGCGCCCGGCACGGAAGTGGCGCCCGGCTGGACCTGCTGGACCGGAGCCGGCGGCGGCAATGCGGGACGGTTCGGCGGCGCCAGCTGGACCGGCGCGCGCGCCACGTTCTCCGGGCGGCGGCGGAAGGTCGCCTCGGTGCCGGCGGCGAATTCGGAGGCGGCCGCCGGAGGGCGCTGGATGTTGCGCACCAGGCGCGGCGTGATCGACAGCACGATCTCGGTGCGGTCGTTGCTGTCGCGCTGGCTGCCGAACAGGCGGCCCACGATCGGCAGGTCGCCGATGCCCGGCAGCCGGTTGCCGCTGGAGCGGTCCTCGTTGCTGATCAAGCCGGCCAGCACCTGGTTCTCGCCGTCCTTCAGCTGCAGCAAGGTGGTCGCCGAGCGGGTGCCGATGCGGTAGGCCACCGAGCCCGAACGCGTGGTCACCGATTCGCCCAGCGAGCTGACCTCGAGCGAGATGCGGATCGCCACTTCGTTGTTCAGGTGGATGATGGGTTCGACGTTGAGCGTCAGGCCGACGTCGACGTAGTTCACGTTCTCGGAGGCGAAGCCTCCCACGCCGGTCGACACCGTGGCCGAGATGTTCGGGATCTTGTCGCCGATGACGATCTTGGCCTTTTCCTTGTTGCGCACGCGGATGCGCGGGTGGGCCAGCGTATTCGAATCGCCGTCGGTCTTGTTGGCGCGCACCGTCGCAGTAAGGCCTTCCACGCCCACGTTGTCGCGGTTCAGGTCGCGCAGCTCGTTGATCGTCAGCGGCACGCCGTCGAAGGTCTGCAGCGGCGCGAACTGCAGCGCCGCCGGCCATTGCACGCCCAGCTCCATGGCGCGGCTGCGCTTGATCTCCAGGACTTCGACGTCGAGCATGACTTCCGGCTCGGGCACGTCCTGCAGGGCCACCAGCTGGGTGGCGACGCGGATCGCTTCCGGGTTGTCGCGCAGGATCACGAGATTGAGCTTCTCGTCGATCACCACGTCGCGCGCCTTGAGGATGGTCTTGAAGGTGTTGGCGATGCTCTTGGCCTCGGCATTGGCCAGGAAGAAGGTCTTGACCGTCATCTCCTGGTATTCCCTGAGCTTGGCGGGCACGTTCGGATAGATCAGGATGGTGTTGCCGTCCATGACCTGGCGCTCGAGCTGGTTGGTCATCAGCAGGTAGTACACCGCCGACTCCACCGTGCTGTTCTTCAGGAAGATCGAGGTGCGCTGGTCGGCCTTGACGTCCTTGTCGAAGATGAAGTTCAGGCCCGAGTGGCGCGAGATGATCTCGAACACCTGCTTCAGCGGCGCGTCGCGGAATTCCAGGCTGATCGGCTTGCGGTAGGCCGCGGCCAGCGCCGCTTCGCCGGAAGGCGCTTCCATCGCCTTCTCGTTCACCTGCACCAGCAACTGGCGCGCCGGCTCGTGGGCCGGGCGCTCGGTCAGCAAGGCGTTCAGCTTGAGCCGCGCGCCTTCCAGGTCGTTCTTCTCGACCGCTTCGCGCGCGCCCTCGAACATGGCGGCGTGGCGGCGGTCTGCCTCGACCAGGCGCAGGCCGGCGCGGGCGCGCTCGTTGGCCGGATCGACCGCCAGCACGCGGCGGTAATCCTGCGACGCCAGCTCGACCTGGCCGTCCTGCATCGCGCGGTCGGCCTGCCCCAGCAGGCGCGTGGCGGCGCCGTCGCGCGCATTCAGCCAGGCCGCCTTGTACAGCGGATTGTCGGGATCGGCCGCCAGCGCTTCCTGGTACTTGGCCAGGCCGGCCGCCACCTGGTCCTTGGCGAGCAGCGCATTGCCTTCCTGGTAGGCGCGCTGGGCCGCGCAGCCCGAGAGCAGCAAGGCCACCGCGAGGGCCAGCGGGCCGGCGCCGAAGGCATGAATCCGGGAACGAACCATCAGTCGAATACTCCAATATTGAGCTGCTGGACCTTGTCCAGCGGCAGATAGGTCAGGGTCAGCACCGGCGGCTTGATCGCGTCCACGCGGTAGGTGCCGTCGATGACTTCCTTGTCGCGCACCAGGTAGGTGCGGTCGCCCCTGGCCAGGTAGACCTGCCAGACGCCGTCCTGCAGCGATTTGCCGATGAAGGTGAAGGGCAGCGGCGGCGCGCTGGGCGGCGGAGGCGCCGGCGCAGGCGCAGGCGGTGGAGGCGGCGGGGTCCAGTCCTGGCGCCCGAACACGTCCTGCTCGCCGGCGTTGAAGCGGTCCTCGCCGCCGATCAGGGTCTCGCGCGGAATCAGGCGCTCGACGACCGGTCCGGACTCGTCTTTCTCTTCCCGCACGCGCGCGGCCGGCGAGGGCGAAGCCGCCACCGGTGCTGCGCGCTCGACCGGCTCGGCCAGTCCGGTGTCCGGCGCATTGTCGCCGAAGACCACCAGCCCGGCGGCGAGCAGCAGGGCCGCGCCCATGGCGATGTGGCGCGGCTTCATTGCGGCACTCCCGGCGCGGCGGCCAGGTAGAAGGTCAGGCGCAGGCGCGCTTCGACATTGGGGTCGCCGATGCTGTCGCGGCGGAAGCTGACGTCGTCCAGCGACACGTGCGGCAGCGCGCGCAGGGTGTCGAAGGCGAACTGCCAGATGGCGGTGTAATTGCCCTTGACCGGCAGGTTGACCTGGTAGGTGTACAGCCTGGCGCCGCGCTCATAGCTGCTGCGGTATTCGCCCTGCTGCAGGCTCAGGCCGCGCTTGGCGGCGAGCGCGAACACTTCCTTGAGCTGGCGCTCGACGCCGCGGCGCTCGCCGAGCGAAGCGTAGAAGGCCGACAGGTTCTGGTCGCTGCTGGGGGGCGGCGCAGGCGGCGCGGCAGGCGCCGGGGCCCTTGCCTGGACCCGCGCCGTCTCGTACTCGATGGCCACGCGGTCGAGCGCGCCGAGCAGCCAGCCGGCGAGCACCGAGCCGGCGAGCAGGCAGACCAGGATGGCGGCCAGTACCGGGTTCACCCGGCGCAGCGCCAGCCGCAGGCGCAGCCAGGCCGAAGCGAAAGTCGTCGCATTCAGGTTCATCGCTCACCCCACTGGGCGCTGATCTGGAAGCGCAGCGGCCGGTTCGGATCCTGCTCCGCCACCTCGTGGCGGGTCAGCACCACGCTGGTGAACCAGGCCTGCTCCTGCAGCTTGCCGACGTAGGCGAACATGTCGTCGCTGCTCCTGGCCTCGGCCGTCAGGCGCAGCGTGCGGCGCTTGGCGTCCGGTTCGAGCGCCAGCAGCGCCACCGAGGACGGGGTCGCGGCGCGCACCGCCTCGTACAGGTCGCGCCACGGCAGATTCAGCTGCAGGACGGCGTCGTTGACGGCGTTCGCCTGCTGCTCCGGCACCACGATCTTGCGCGCCGCCTGGACGGCGGGCGCCGCCGCGGCCGCGGAGGCAGCCGACCTTGCGGCGAGCGCGGCGCGCAGGGCGTCGAGCTCGCGCTGCTGCTCCAGGTAATTCCAGCCATAGATGCCCGCCAGCGTGCACATGGTCAGCATTGGCACCAGCAGGGCAAAAAAGCGCGGCGGCGTCTGGAACAGCACGCGGCGCAGGCTGCGCGGGGCGAAGTCGATGCGGGTGCGCCTCATGCCGCGCTCCCCGTGCGCGCCAGGCGCGCGAGTTCGGACCAGCCCTGCTCTTCATCGCTTTCGAACAGGGTGCAGGCGAATTTCAGGCGCCCCGCGCTGCTGGCCCAGCCGCTTGGGGCGGAGCCGCACAGCTGCAGCCGTTCCGGGCGACCCACGCCGACGCGCAGCGCTTCGCGCGCCACGTGGGCTTCCAGCCAGTCGCGGTCGGCGCCTTCGGGAATCACGGCGGTGCGCACGGCCGCCAGGTTGCGGCCTTCGTAGGCGGCCAGCGACAGCACCCCGCCCTGCACCAGGCCGAACCAGGCGCCGGGACGGCGCTCGCGCCGCCATGCGTTCATCGCCGCCACGAACTGCGGCACCGCCTCCACCAGGTGGAAGCGGTGGCTGCGGGCCGCCGTCTCGAGCTGGGCCAGCAGGCTGGCCGGCGCGGCCGCGGCCAGGAAAGGACGCGCCGCATCCCAGTCGGCGCTCAGGCGCCAGTCGGCCAGCCCGCCGCCGAACAGGTGCTGGAAGCGCAGCGCGGCCGCGGCCTCCAGGTCGCCCGGGCGGCTGGCGCCGGGCGGCGGCGGCACCTGCCACAGGCGCACCAGGTCGTCGGCCAGCACCACCGTCACGGGCCAGCCCGCCGGCGCGAGGTCGTCCGCGAACACGGCGCGCAGGGCGTTGACGATGCCGTCGGGCGCACTGAGTTCGCCGTGGCGCTCGGCCAGGGCCAGCGGCTCGCTGCCGAACATGCGGCCGGTGCGCACCAATGCCACGCCGTGCGCGGCCAGGCCGATGCGCAGGGATTGTCCAAAACGCCTACGCATGCAGGGTCACTCTCTTGATTTCGTCGATGGTGGTGGCGCCGCGCCTGACCAGGTCGAGCGCCGCCAGGCGCAGGCTGCGGGTGCCGTTGGCGTGGGCGGCAGCCTTGATGCGGCGGATCGGCTGCTTGTCGACGATCAGCTCGCGGATCTCGTCGTTGAGCGTGAGGATCTCGGCGATCGAGCGCCGGCCGCGGTAGCCGGTGCCGCGGCAGTCGCCGCAGCCCTTGCCGCGCATGAAGACGTAATCCGCCACTTCGTGCCGCTCCAGGTGCACCGAGGCCAGTTCGGCATCAAGTGGGTCGTAGCGTTCGCCGCAGTGCGGGCAGTTCATGCGGATCAGGCGCTGGGCCCAGATTCCGTTCAGCGCCGACACGAAGGCGTAGGGGTCGATGCCCATGTGGGTGAAGCGGCCGAACACGTCGAACACGTTATTGGCGTGGACCGTGGTCAGCACCAGGTGGCCCGTCAGTGCGGACTGCACCGCGATCTCGGCGGTTTCGCGGTCGCGGATCTCGCCGACCATGATCTTGTCGGGGTCGTGGCGCAGGATCGAACGCAGGCCCTTGGCAAAGGTCAGGCCCTTCTTTTCGTTCACCGGGATCTGCAGGATGCCGGGCAGCTGGTACTCGACCGGGTCCTCGATGGTGATGATCTTCTCGCGCCCGTTGTGGATCTCGGTCAGCGCCGCATACAGGGTGGTGGTCTTGCCCGAGCCGGTCGGACCGGTCACCAGCAGCATGCCGTAGGCCTCCTGGGCCAGGCTGCGCAGGGTCGCCAGCGAAGGCGCGTCGAAGCCCAGCGCTTCCAGGGTGAGCGAGCCGTAGGATTCGATCATGGCGCGCTTGTCCAGGATACGGATCACCGCATCCTCGCCGTGGATGCTGGGCATGATCGAGACCCGCAGGTCGATGTCGCGCCCGCCGGATTCGACGCGGAAGCTGCCGTCCTGCGGAATGCGGCGCTCGGCGATGTCGAGTTCCGCCAGCACCTTCAGGCGCGAGATGATGTGCTCGGCCAGCTCGATGCCGCCGACCGTGGCCGCGTGGTCCAGCACGCCGTCCACGCGGTACTTGACCGCCAGGCCGCCGGCCGTGCTCTCCAGGTGGATATCGGAGGCGCCGGCCTTGAGCGCATCGTATAAGGTCGAGTTGACCAGCTTGACCGCCGGGCTGCCGGCTTCCGAGACCGAGGCGAAGGACAGCACGGCGGCGGTCTTGGCGTCGCGCCGCCCCTCCCCTGCGCCGCCCACCAGGCTGTCGACGGCGCGCGCCGATTCCTCCTGCTTGGACAGGTAGGCCTGGATATCGGCCTGCAGCGCCAGGCACAGGTCCAGCGGCTGCTTGAGCGTGGCGCGCGCCTGCGCGCCCAGCCAGGTCTGCAGGTCGAGGTCGAAGGGATCCGCCAGCACGCCGGTCAGGCGCCCGTTCGGGGCGCGCAGCAGCACGCAGTGGCGCGACAGGGCCTGGGCCAGCGGCAGCAGGTCGAAGGCCGGCGCCAGCGCCAGCATGTCGGCGGTTTCCATGACCGGCATGGCGAAAGGCGCGGCCAGGGCGCGCACCAGCCGGCGCGGGTCCTCGTCGGTGAGCGCCTGCAGTTCGGCCACCAGGCCGCGCTGCGACACGCGCGCCTGGGCGCGGGCGCGCGCCAGGACGGCGGCGTCGAGCGATGCAGGGAGGTGCGCGGGAGTTCCTGGGGCATTCACGACATGTCTCCGGCAAGGTCGAAAATCGGCATATACAGCAGCACCACGATGGCGCCCACCACCAGGCCGATGGC
>CAMPHU010000146.1 GCA_946886065.1 uncultured Massilia sp.
CTACAAGGACCTGGAGCCGGGCAAGTGGGTCAAGATCGAAGGCTGGGCGGATGCCGAAGCCGCCAAGGCCGAGATCACCAACGGCGTCGCTGCATTCAAGCAGAAGAGCCAGGCGTAATCCGCCTCCGCGCCGCACGGAAGGCCGGCGCCCCTCGGGGCGGCCGGCCTTTTTCATTGCGCATCACCGGACGTCATCGCTAGCCTGTATCCCTCGGCAGCGGAAAGCCGAGGCCGCGCGCCGGCGTCACGGTGCGCGCCAGGTCCGATGGATCGAAAGCCCCATCAGCTGGCGAAGCTTGGCCCCGGTGCGGTAGCCGTCCGCTTGGGGCCTGGACGATGCGCGCAACGGAATGCTGCGCCCGGGCTCCCATCCTACCTGCAGGGGAGCCGCCGCCGGGCGAAGGCAAGCACCCCCGCGCCGCCCGCGATCAGCAGCCAGTTGGCCGGCTCCGGCACGGCGGTGAGCTCGCCGACGCCGTCGAGCCCCACGTCGTCGAGGCCGGCAGCGTCGTCCAGGTAGCTCGACGCGAAGCTCCCAGTACTTTCGGCCGCAAGACTGCGGTCCCATTGCCGCCATTGCGGAGGAAAACCGGCGCCGGCGATGATGGCGAGCGTGGGATCGAAGGCGTCCGCTCCGGCACCGCTGCCGGCCGTGAAGACCAGGCCCAGGCCGTTGGCGGCGCTGGGATAGTTCGCGGCGGCATAGGCGTCGTCAAGGCAAGCGCAGGTGCCGAACCTATCCAGGGCGCCCTCGAAACAATCGGCAAGTGCTGCGAGATTGAAGAAACCTTCACTCAGGAACAGCAGCGGCGCGGCGCCGCTGGGCAGGGGCCAGAAGGCGGCCGTGGCCGTGGCAAGCGCCGCAAGATGCGAGGTCAGTCGATTCATGGAGTGTCCTTGCGCTGGAGTCCAGTAGGACAATGGTCCGCCCGCGCCGGCTGACGACGAGCCCATTGGCGTCTTTATGGTATGAGCGGGACGGCGATCGGCCTTGATGTGTATTGAAGGTGCGGGACTGGGGCGCCGCGGGCTGGGCTGTCGGGGGACGTGGCTCCTGTAAACGGTTTCTAATCTTCGTCCAGGCTGGCGAAACGCGAGACCAGGAAGTCGATCAGGAGCCGCACCGCCGGGAGCTGTCCGCGGCGCGAGGCATACACCACGTGGATGATTTCGCGGCGCGGCGTCCAGCCCGGCAAGACCTGCACGAGTTCGCCGCGCTCGAACTGCTCGGCCACGATCATGCGCGGCAGCTGGACGATGCCCACGCCCAGGATGGCCGCCGCCCTCAGCGCGAGCATCGAGCGGGTGACGTAGCGCGGCTGGTGCCGCACCTCGGCCAGCGTATTCCCGGGACCGCTCAGCAACCATCCGTGTTCGTTCTGTGGCTGCCCCAGGTCCATGCTGGGGTAGCGGGCGAGGTCGGATGGACTGGCGGGTACGCCGTACCTGTCCAGCAAGCTTTTACTGGCGACCAGGCACTGGCCGCGGTCGGACAGGATCCGCATCACCAGCTCGCTGTCTTCCAGCGGAGGCGGGCGCACCCGGATGGCGAGGTCGACGCCCTCGGCCACCACGTCCACCTTGCGGTTGGTTTCTTCGAGATGCAGCTCGACCCGGGGATGCAGCGCCATGAATTCCCCCACCATCTCGCCCACCCGGGTCGAGAGCAGGGCCACCGGGCAGCTCATGCGGATCACGCCGCGCGGTTCGGAATGGGCCAGCGCGATGGATTCCTCGGCAGCCTCGGCCTCGGTCAGCATGGCGCGGCAATGCGTGTAATAGGACTGTCCGGCCTCCGTCACGCCGAAGCTGCGCGTCGTCCGCAGGAGCAGGCGGGTCGCCAGGCGCTCCTCGAGCTGCGCGATGCGGCGGCTGAGCTTGGACTTCGGCATGCCCAGGGCCCGGCCGGCCGACGCGAAGCCCTTGTGCTCGACTACTTGCACGAAATAGTACAGGTCATTCAGGTCGGGGTGTTTCATTGTTCTATCCGTAGAACGCTCTAGCCAATTATTGCACACTAGTGCCTTCGGCGTTCCTCTCCTATGCTTGTTTCATCGCATTGACACCTTCAGGAGAGGAAAAATGTTAAAGAAGATTCGGGGCGTCTACAGCGCTCCCCGCCAGCATTGGGTCGGGAACGGCTTTCCCGTCCGCTCCCTGTTCAGCTATGCCAGCCTGGGCGCCGAGTTGAGCCCCTTCCTGCTGCTGGATCTCGCCGGTCCGGCCCGCTTCGAACCATCCACCCAGCGGCGCGGCGTTGGCGTCCACCCGCACCGGGGCTTCGAGACCGTCACCATCGTCTACGAAGGGGAAGTCCAGCACCGCGATTCGACCGGCGCCGGCGGCGTGATCGGTCCCGGCGACGTGCAATGGATGACCGCCGGCGCCGGCATCCTGCACGAGGAATTCCATTCCGAAGCCTTCGCCCGCCGTGGCGGCCAGCTCGAGATGGCGCAGCTCTGGGTCAACCTCCCGGCGCGCGCCAAGATGGAGCGGCCGGGCTACCAGTCGCTGCTGAATGCGCAGATTCCCACGGTAGCGCTGCCGGACGGCGCGGGCAGCGTGCGTGTGATCGCCGGCACACTGGGCGGCACGCACGGCCCCGCCGTCACCCATACACCGCTCGATGTCTGGGACCTGCGCATGAGCCAGGGCGGCCATGCAAGGCTGGCCCTGCCGCCGGGGCACAACGCCGCCCTCGTCGTGCTGCGCGGCACCGTCGTGGTCGACGGCCAGCGGCTCCAGGGGGCCCAGCTGGCGCACCTGGACCGCGATGGCGACGCGCTCGAGCTCGCAGCCGAAACCGATGCGGTCCTGCTCTTTCTCGGCGGCGAACCCATCGACGAACCCATTGTCGGCCACGGACCTTTCGTGATGAACACAGAGGCCGAGATCGCACAGGCCTTCGAGGATCTCGACAGCGGACGCTTCGGCCGCATCGCGGCCTGAAGCGGCCGGCAAACCAACCAGCAGTCCACCAGCAGTCCAACCAGCAGTCCAACCAGTCCAACCAGGAGAATGTCATGTCATTCAACCAGAACATCGCCAACTTCAACGACGCCCGCCCGGTCATCGATCCGGACGACGCGGTCATGCTGCTGATCGACCACCAGAGCGGCCTGTTCCAGACCGTCAACGATATGCCGATGCCCAAGCTGCGCGCCCATGCGGCGGCCCTCGCAAAGATGGCGACGCTGGCCGGGATGCCGGTGATTACGACGGCATCGGTACCGCAGGGGCCGAACGGTCCCCTGATCCCCGAGATCCACGAAAACGCGCCGCATGCCAGGTATGTGGCGCGCAAAGGGGAGATCAACGCATGGGATAACCCGGACTTCGTGGAGGCGGTGAAAGCCACCGGCCGCGGCACCCTGATCATCGCGGGCACGATCACCAGCGTCTGCATGGCCTTCCCGTCGATCAGCGCAGTCCATGCGGGCTACCGGGTGTTCGCCGTGGTCGACGCTTCGGGCACTTATTCCAAGATGGCGCAGGAAATCACGCTTGCGCGGATCGTGCAGGCGGGCGTGGTGCCGATGGACACCGCCGCCGTGGCGTCCGAGCTCCAGCGTACCTGGCACCGGGAAGACGCGGCGCAGTGGGCCGAGATCTACACCAGGATCTTCCCGGAATACGCCTTGCTGATCGAAAGCTACGGCAAGGCGCAGGACGTGGCAAAGAATGGAGAAACGCTCGATTCGCAGCGCGCCTGACCGCCAGGGGCCAGTGAGCCCATCGTTCGGGATACGCGGCACCGGGGGAGCGTGCTCCCCCATTTCTCTTGGGAGATCATCGTGCAGGAACAGGGAACCGTCGAACTCACCGACCCGCAAACGGGCCGCTTGGCGCTCCGCCTGGCGGACGGGAGCTTCGTGCTGGCCGAGCAGCTCGGCGCCGAGCCCCTGCGGCCGGGCCAGCAACTCCGCGGGGTGTTTCAGAGTCTCGGCACCGAGATGCTCGTCGACCCGCGCTCGGACGCCAGCCATGGCGTATTTATCGTGGCCTATGGCTTGTCGCGCGCGGCGATCGAGGAAGAACTGCGCTAGCGCATGGCGCGGCCCGCCAGGTAGCTGCGCAGGCGCAGCTTGCCGACGATTCCGATCGGGAAGAAGTAGATCGAGAGGATGAACAGCACGCCCAGCCACAGCATCCAGCGGTCCGGATGCAGGGCCGCGGCCAGCACCGGCACGCCTTCCAGCGCGCTCGAGGCGTGCCCCATCAGTTCCTTCAGGTAGTTCTGGGCGATGATGAACAGGGCCGCACCCACCACCGCGCCGTACATGGTGCCCATGCCGCCGATCACCACGATCAGGAGGATGTCGGTCATCACCTCGAAGCCCAGCGAGGTCTTGGGCCCCACGTAGCGCAGCCACAGGGCCATCAGCGCGCCGGCCAGCGCCGCCACCAGCGCGGCGAAGCAGTTGGCCCAGATGCGGTAGACCATGGTGCGGTAGCCCAGCGCCTCGGCGCGGAATTCGTTTTCGCGCACCGCCTGCAAGACGCGTCCGAAAGGCGAGTTCACCAGGCGCAGCAGGAACAGGAAGAGCAGCAGGCAGCCGAAGAACACCAGGTAGTAGGTGAGCAGCTTGCCGTCGATCGAGCGCCCGAACACCTCGTTCTCCACCAGCCGGAAGCCGGGAGACAGGACTTCCGGCACGCTGAAGGTGACGCCGTCCTCGCCGCCGGTGAAATCCGACATCTGCGAGGCAAGCACCGCGAACGAGGAAGCGACGGCCAGGGTGATCATGGCGTAGAAGATGGCGCGCACGCGCAGGGCGAACAGGCCGACCACGAGCGCAAGGGCCAGCGCCAGCAGCAGGGCGAGGCCCAGGCCGGTGAGGGCGGCGGTCCAGGTGGGCTCGTCGACGCGGGACAAAGCGATGCCGATGCCGTAGGCGCCGATGCCGTAGAACATCGTGTGCGCGAAGGACACGATGCCGGTATAGCCGAGCAGCAGGTCGTAGGACGCCACCAGCACGATGTAGACGCAGATCGTGGCCGCCGTGTTGAGCGGACGGGCTCCCGAGGTCAGGAAGGGCGCGAACGCCAGTCCCAGGAAGATCAGGAGCAGGACGGCGGACAGCGCGCGGCTGCGCGGCTGGTCGCCGGAAAGAAGCTGGTGCAGCATGGTCAACCCCGCATTTTCGAATAGAGTCCCGCCGGACGCCACAGCAGGATGGCGATCATCAGGATGATGTTCGACACCAGCGCGACCTTGGGCGCCAGGAAGCCGGCGTAGTTGGCGACCAGCGCCATCAGGAGGGCGCCGATGAAGCAGCCGCCCACCGAGCCGAGCCCGCCGATGATGATGACGATGAAGATCATCACCATCATCTCGCCGCCCATCGCAGCCGACAGGGTCTCCTTGTAGAGGCCCCACAGCACGCCGCCCAGGCCGGCCAGCGCCGAGCCGGCCGCGAACACCGCCACGAACAGGCGGCGGATGCGGTAGCCCAGGGCCTCGACCATCTCGCCGTTCTCCACGCCGGCGCGGATCAGGAGGCCGATCTTGGTGCGGTTAAGTAGCAGGAACATGGCCACGAACACCACCAGCCCGACCACCACCGCCACCAGCCGGTATTTCTCGATGGCGGCGTCGCCCATCAGGATGGCGCCGCGGAGGGCGGTCGGCAGCGGCAGGGGGATGGTCTCGGCGCCCCAGATCACGTGGATCAGCTGCTCGGCGACGATCATGCCGCCCATGGTGATCAGGATCTGCTTCAGGTGCTGGCCGTAGACCGGCTTGATGATCAGGCGCTCGAAGGCCCAGCCCATCAGGGCGGTGGCCAGCATCGCCACCGTCACCGCGAGCGCCAGCACGCCGAGATTGATCAACAGGGAATCCATCTCGAGCCAGCCGCGCATCGGCAGCAGCACCAGGGTGGCGGTGAAGGCGCCCACGGAGACGAAGGCGCCATGGCCGAAGTTCAGCACGCTCATCAGGCCGAAGACCAGGGTCAGGCCGCTGGCCATGATGAAGATCATCATGCCCATCGCCAGGCCGGCGACGGTCAAGGTGACCCAGGTGGGGAAACTGCCGCAGAAAGGCAGGGCGGCCAGCATCAGGGCCGGCACCAGCAGCAGGGGCGCGATGTCGCGCCTGGCCGCCGGCAGGGCAGCATCGGCAGCCGGTGTGGCGAGGGGAAGGGATGCGCTCATGGTCATTCCTATTGATGTGAGTCGAGCGACAGGCCGAGCAGGCGCTGCTGCAGCGCCTCGTCGTCGGCCAGTTCGGCCATCGAGCCCGCGTGCACGACGCGGCCGTCGTCCATCACGCTGACCGTGTCGCCGAGGGTGCGCACGAAATTGAAGTTCTGCTCGACCAGCAGGATGGTGGTGTCGGTTTCCTTCAGCTCGCGGAAGGCCGCCATCAGGCTTTGCACGATGGCCGGCGCCAGGCCCTTGGTCGGTTCGTCGACCAGCAGGAGCTTCCTCGGCTCGACGATGGCGCGGGCGATCGCCACCATCTGCTTCTGGCCGCCGGAGAGGTTGCCCGCCGGGTAGTTCCAGAATTTTTTCAGGGCCGGGAAGAAGCCGCAGATCCAGTCCACGCGCGCCGGATCCAGCGGGCCGCTGCGCGCGGCCAGGTGCAGGTTCTCGCGCACGCTCAGGTCGGAGAACACGGCCATGCTTTCCGGGACATAGGCGATGCCGGCGCGCGCGATGTCGGGCGTGGCCATCTTCGTGATGTCCTTGCCGTCGAAGCGGATGCTGCCGCTGCTGGCCTTCCACAGGCCCATGATGGTGCGCAGGGTGGTGGTCTTGCCGGCGCCGTTGCGGCCCAGCAGGATGGACAGGCCGCCGCGCGGCACCACCAGGTCCACACCCTGCAGGATGTGGTACTGGCCGATGTGGGTATGCACGCCGGAGAGGGTCAGCAGCGCTTCGCCTCCTGGAGGGGCCGGTTTAAGCATGTTGGGGTTCGGATGTTCCAAGATAGGCTTCCTGTACGATCTTCGATTGCATGACCTCGACGGGCTTGCCGTCCGCGACCAGGGTGCCGTTCACCAGCACGACGATGCGGTCCGCCAGCTGGCGCACCACGTCCATCTTGTGCTCGACCAGCAGCACGGTCTTGTTGGCTTCGATCTTCACTTTCTGGATCAGGTCGAGCACCACCGGCACCTCGTCCACGCTCATGCCGGCGGTGGGCTCGTCGAACATCATGATCTCCGGTTCCAGCGCCAGCAGGATCGCCACTTCCAGCTTGCGCTGGTCGCCGTGCGACAGGCCGCCCACGTGCATGTCGCGGCGGCCGATCAGCGACACGCGCTCGAGGTAATGCTCGGCGCGGTTGATGAGTTCCTTGTGGCTGGACCAGATCGAGAAGAAGTTCAGGCCCATGCCGGCGCGGCTCTGCACCGCCAGGCGCACGTTCTCGCTCACCGTCAGGTTCGGGAACAGGTTGGTGAGCTGGAAGGCCCGCCCGATGCCCATGCGGGTGCGGCGCGCCGGACCGGCGCGGGTCACGTCCGTGCCATTCACGAACACCTTGCCCGAGGTGGCGGGCAGCTGGCCCGACACCAGGTTGAAATAGGTGGTCTTGCCGGCGCCGTTGGGGCCGACGATGACGGTCAGGGTGCCGGGATAGAAGTCGGCCGTCACCGCGTTGACCGCGACGTGGCCGCCGAAGCGGATGCTCAGGTCGCGGGTCGACAGGGACGGGTGCACGGCGGGCTGCGAAACGGAGGAGCTCATGTCAGCGCTTGTTCCGCACCGGCAGCGGCATCTCGGAAGCCGGGATCTCGCGCACCAGTTCCAGCAGGTCCCACTCGTTCTTCTGGTCCTTCTTGATGCGGAAGTGGTACATCGGCTGGATCGCCTGGTGGTCTTCCTTGCGGAAGCTCATGGTGCCCTTCGGCGTCTCGAAGCTCATGCCTTCCATCGCGGCCGCCATCTTGTCGCCGTTGCCGTCCGGGACCTTGGACAGGGCGGTATAGACGGCGCTGGCCGCGGCCATGCCGCCGGCGGTGAACATGTCCGGCGGGGCCTTGAAGCGCCTGGTGTGTTCCGCTACCAGCCAGTCGTTCATCTTGTTCTTCGGGAAGGCGTAGTAGTAATAGATGGTGCCTTCGGTGCCGGCGTAGCTCTTCCAGGTCTTCATCACCGGCAGGATGTTGCCGCCCGGGGCCAGGGCGATGCCGTAGCGCTGCGGCTGCATGTCGGCGATCTTGTTCATCGGGTTGGGGCCGGCCCAGACGATGGCCAGCACGCGCGGCTGCGGCTTGTCCTTGAGCGCGTCGAACAGGCGCTGGGTCGAGGCCGTGAAGTCGGTCGTGGTCATCGGCGCGTATTCCTCGTGCACCACCCTGGCCTTGCTGCCGGTGGCCGCCAGGGCTTCCTTGCCGGCCTTGATGGCGTCGCGTCCGAACGCGTAATCCTGGGCCAGGAAGCCCACGCTGCCGGACTTCAGCGTGGAGGCGGCGGCCAGCGCGTCCTGCATCGAGCTGCGCGCGGTGCGGAAGATGTATTTGTTCCACTTGTCGCCGGTGATGGCGTCGGCCACGGCCGGCTCCACGATCAGGACCTTGCGGTACTCCTTGGCCACCGGCAGCATCGCCAGCGCCGAGCCGGAGGAGGTGGTGCCGACCGCGATGTCGACCTTGTCGTCGCCATAGGCTTCCGCCAGCAGGGTGCGGCCCAGGTCCGGCTTGCTCTGGTCGTCCTTGACGATCACCTTGATCTTGCGGCCGTTGATTTCCATCTTGCCGCCGGTGAGGTACTCGAGGCCCATCATGAAGCCGGTCTCGGTCTCCTTGGCGTAGGCTTCCAGCGCGCCGGTCTTGCCCGCGATGAGGGCGACCTTGAGGTCCTTGCCCTGGGCCAGGACGCCTGGCGCGGCCGTGGCGGCGAAGGCGGCCACGATGGCGACGGCGAGGGGTTTGATCAGGTGGTTCATGCTTGTCTCCTTGTTCTGTCTCAGGGTACCTGAGCCAGGAAGGCGCGGATGGCATCCAGCGCTTCCGGCTCGGTCAGCATCGGCGCATGGCCGACATTCGGTACTTCCACATACTGCAGTTCCGGGGCCGCCTTGCGCATCCAGGCCGCCTGCTCGGGTTCGACCAGGTCCGACAGCGTGCCGCGCAGCAGCAGGGTGGGGCGGCGCCGCGCCAGGCGCCGGAACGCCATGCGCGCCGCCAGCGAGGTCGGGGGAAGTTTACCCGTTTGCAGCGCGTGCGCAATGTTCGGATCGTAGCGTGGGCTCAAGAGGCCGTCGTCGCGCTGCTCGAAAGCACGGCGCGCCCACTTGTCCCACTCGTCGTCGGAGTTGGCCGGGAAGGCGCAGACATTGATGTCGCGGACGTGGCTGGCCGCCTCGGGCCAGGAGGCGACGGCGCCGGACTTGCCGGCATAGCCGGCGATGCGGTCCAGGCCGCGCGGCGACATGACCGGGCCGATGTCGTTGATGATGGCGGCGGCGATCAGGTCCAGGCGGCGCGCCGCCAGGGTCATGGTGATCAGGCCGCCCATCGAAGTGCCGATGAAGACGGCGCGCGCGATGCCCAGGTCGTTCATCAGCTTGATGATGTCGCCGGCGTAGACCATGGGCGAGTAGTTGGCCGGGTTGGGGTCGCGCGCCGAGTGGCCGCGGCCGCGCACGTCGACCGCGATCACGCGCCGGCCCAGGGCGGCGACGATGGGCGCCAGCTCGTCGAAGTCGGACGAATTGCGCGTCAGGCCGTGGATGCAGATGACGGGCAGCCGGGCCGGTCCCGGCGCGGCGCCGGGGGCGGCGGTGGCCGCATAGTCGCGCGCGTACAGCGCCAGCCCGTCGCCGCTCGTGTAGCTGATTGGTGTGTAGGTGGACACGCTGGCTTATCCTGTTGGTTCGATCTTAGAATGGGGGTCCTCGCGGGACACTCCTGATAGTTAGCCTGTACCCGTCGTACCCTCCACTGGAGGCTACGACTTCCGGCGAAGGCCGGAACCTAGGTTTGCATGCGCTATCGAGACGCCGAACTTGGGCCCCGGCCTTCGCCGGGGCGACGGTCTTTCGGCTAACTGGCGACGGGAATCAGAAACGATACTCGACAGTCGCCGACACAGTCCGCGGGTTGCCGTAGAAGGCCGTCAGCGTTCCCTCGTTGCCCAGGGTCGGGAACAGGTAGCCGGCGGTCTTGTAGCGGGTGTCGCCCAGGTTCTTGCCGTGCAGGCCGGCGCGAACCTTGCCGTCGGTGCGGGTCCAGACCACGCTGGCGTCCCAGATGCGGTAGGAGTCCTGGTCCAGCAGCGAACGAGTCTCGAACTGCGCGGTGGCGCCCTTGTACGACCAGCTGCCGAGCAGCGAGAGCTTGCCGCCGTGCGGGCCGACCGGGAAGTCGAAGTCGTAGTTGGCGCGCAGGTTGGCCGAGTTCTTCGGCGTGTTCTGGAAGGTGCGCTGGCCCGCCACGTTGACGCCGGCGACGATGTACTCCTTGTACTCGGCGTCGATGTAGCTGTACATGCCGGCGACCATGAAGTTGCGGGTCAGGTTGGCGATGGCTTCCAGTTCCACGCCCTTGATCTTGGCCTTGCCGGCGTTGGTGGTCACGCCGGCGAAGCTGTCGTCGCGTCCGTCGCCGTTGGTGTCGATCGCCACCGAGCCCGGGATCTGCACGTCCTGGTAGTCGCTGTAGAACAGGGCGGCATTGGTGGTGATGCGGCCGCCGTTGAAGGCCGACTTCAGGCCAAGCTCGTAGGTCTCGATGGTTTCCGGCGCATAGCCGGCGCGCGCGGTCGACAGCGGGATGCGGGTGCCGACCACGTTCAGGCGCGGGTCGAAGCCGCCGCCCTTGAAGCCTTCCGAGTAGGAGGTGTAGACGTTGTGGTCCTGGTTCATCTTCCAGTTCAGGGCCACGCGCGGGGTGAACTTCTTGTCTTCGCGTTCCAGTTGGCCGCCGCGCAGGTCGGTGTCGGTGCGGAACAGGACCGCGTTCGCGTTGCCCAGGGCGGGCGTGCCGCCCAGGCCCAGGTAGATCTGGCGCAGGATCTCGGCCTCGCGCTTGTCGACCGTGTAGCGGCCGCCCAGCGAGACGCTCAGGGCGTCGGTGATGTTGTAGCTGCCGTCGGCGTAGACCGCCCAGGCCTTGGTGTCGATGTCGCCCATCGTGTAGGTCGAGGACGGGAAGGCGCCGGCCAGGATGGTGTCGAAGTGGTTGAAGGCGTTGGCGTTCATGAAGTACACGCCGGCCACGCCCTGAATCTTGTCGCCGCTGTAGGTGAGGTTGAATTCCTGGCTGAACTGGCGGTTCTTGTACAAGGCCGGCACTTCCATGTCGATCACCGGCAGGGCGTCGAAGTCGATCGGCGCGTAGGAACGGTCCTTGCGCGCGGCGGTGATCGATTTCAGGGTGAACGCCGGGTTGATGGTGTACTCGACGGTGGCCGAGACGCCGTAGGCCTTGACGTTCTGGTTGTGGCCCAGGGCCTTGGTCAGGTTGCCGCGGGTGTCGAATTCGTTCGACAGGATGGGCGCGCCGCTGGTGCGGCCGACGATCAGGCGGTGGCCGTTCTTGGGGCTGGAGTCGTCCTGGGTGATGTCGCCGGCGATGCGGATGAACAGGTCCTGGTTCGGGGTGA
>CAMPHU010000147.1 GCA_946886065.1 uncultured Massilia sp.
GCGATCTCGCGCTCGATCATGGCGCCGTTCGGGATGCGGCCGGTGGTCGGGGTGTTGACCGTGACCGAGGAACCGCTCTTGCCCGTGGCGTTCAGGCCGCCCACCACCAGGTTGCCCTGGGCCAGCGCATAGACTTCGTTGTCGGCCGCGCGCAGCTGCGTCAGCAACAGGGTGCCGCCGCGCAGGCTCTTGGCGTCGCCCAGCGAGGAGACGGTGATGTCGATCGCCTGGCCGCGGCGGTAGCCGGGCGGGAACACGGCCGAGACCATGACGGCGGCCACGTTCTTGTTCTTGGCGTCTTCGCCTTCCGGCAGCCTGACGCCGAACTGCTTGAGCATGTTGACCACGGACTGGCTGGCGTACTTGACCTGGGTCGAGTCGCCGCTGCCGTTCAGGCCGACCACGAGGCCGTAGCCGACCAGCGGGTTCTCGCGCACGCCTTCGACGCTGACCAGGTTGCGCAGCGCCTGCGCTCCTTGTGCCGGAAGGGCGGCGGAGAAAGCGAGCGCCGCGATGATGCCTGCAAAGGCGCCCGAAATGCGGCCTGCGTTAATCAAGCGAATCATGAGGTCCTTAGAACGGCATCAGGGGGCTGTTGAAGAAGCGCGTCAGCCAGCCCGGCGTGTTGGCGTCGGCGAGTGCGCCCTTGGCCGAGTAGGCGATGCGGGCGTTGGCCACGCGCAGCGAGGACACCTGGTTGTCGGCGTCGATGTCGGCGGCGCGCACATAGCCCTTCAGGCGCACGAATTCCTCGCCCTGGTTCAGCGTCAGGTTCTTTTCGCCGGCCACGCGCAGCAGGCCGTTGGGCAGCACTTCCTGCACCACCACGGTCAGTGCGCCGGACAGGGCGTTCTGCTGGGTGCTGGTGGCGTCGCCTTCGAAGCTGCGGTCGGCGGCGATGTCGATGCCGGTCTTGCCGAAGGTCTTGCCGAGGGCGCCGATCGGGCTCACGCCGACCGAGGAGCCTTTCGAGAAGCTGGTCCCGGCGCGCTTGCTCGCCTGGGTGGTTTCCTGCAAGATCACAGTGACCGCGTCGCCCACGCGGTAGGCGCGGCTGTCCGAGGTCAGCGGCACGGCATCACCCGTGAACACGCCACCGGACACGCCGCCACGCGACGCCATGCGCTGCATCGGCACCAGGTCGTCGTCGTTCGTCGTCGATGCGACCGGCGCGCGCGAAGCGCAGCCGGCGAGCAGGAGGAGGGCAAGCAGGGATGCAACCCGCGCCGCAGTCATTTGCTTCATTTAGCGTGCAGTCTGTGCGAGGTATTGCAGCATGTTGTCGGCCGCCGACAGTACCTTGGTGTTCATCTCGTAGGTGCGCTGGGCGGCGATCATGTCGACCATCTCTTCGACCACCTGGACGTTCGAACCTTCCAGCGCGCCCTGCTTGAGCTTGCCGAAGGCGGCGTCGCCCGGACGGCCTTCGTTCGGGGTGCCGCTGGCCGCGGTTTCCTGGAACAGGTTGTCGCCCAGGGCCAGCAGGCCGGCCGGGTTGATGAAGGAGGTCAGGGTCAGCTGGCCGAGTTCGGTCGGCGCGGCCTGGCCCGGGATGGTGGCCGAGACCATGCCGTTTTCGCCGATGGTGATGGCGGTGGCGTTGGCCGGCACGGTGATCTGCGGCACCAGGGGCAGGCCCTGGGCGTTGGTCAGGGTGCCGTTCGGGTCGACCTGCAGCTGGCCGGCGCGGGTGTAGCCCGGCTCGCCGTTCGGACGGCGCACCTGCAGGAAGCCGGCGCCGGAAATGGCGACGTCCAGCGGCTGGCTGGTGGTCTGCAGGTTACCGTTGGTGAACACCTTCTGGGTGCCGACCACGCGCGTGCCGTTACCGAGCTGCACGCCGTTCGACACGGTGTTGTCGGCGCTCTGGGCGCCCGGCTGCGAGTCGACCTGGTAGAACAGGTCTTCGAACACGACGCGGTCGCGCTTGAAGCCGACGGTGTTGACGTTCGCCAGGTTGTTGGCGATCGCCTGCAGCTTGGCGTCTTGCGCCTGCACGCCGGTCTTGCTGATCCACATTGCTGGATTCATGTTTGTTCCCTTAGGTGTCAGTAGGGCGGGCTTAGCCGCCGATGAGGCGGTTGCCCGCTTCGTTCATGCTGTCGCTGGCCTTGAACAGCTTCATCTGCATTTCGAAAGAGCGGTTCAGGCTCATCACCGCCACCATCTCTTCGATCGCCGACACGTTGCTGCCTTCCAGCGCGCGGCCGCGCACCGAGACATTGGGGTCGGCCGGCAGCGGATCGCCGCCGCGCGAGACGATCAGGCCCGCCTCGTTCTTGGTCAGTTCGGCGCCTTCGGCGCTCACCAGGCGCAGGCGGTCCACCACCTGCATCAGGGTGCCGCCTTCCGGCATCACCGAAATCGTGCCGTCGACGGCGATGTCGACCGCGGTGTGCGGCGGCAGGGTGATCTGGCCGCCTTCGCCCAGCAGCGGACGGCCCTGCACCGACAGCGCGCCGTTGGCGTCGATGTCGATCGCGCCGGCGCGGGTATAGGCTTCGCCGTCGCCCCACTGCACGGCAAGGTAGCCGTTGCCGTTGATCGCCACGTCGAGCGGGCGGCCGGTCTCGCGCACCGCGCCGGCGCGGGTCGAGACGGCGTCCGCTTCCATCGTGGACAGGTGCACGTCGTCGTAGCCGACGCCTTTCAGGCCCAGCTGCGAGGCCAGCTCGATGTTGGCGCGGAAGCCAGGCGTGTCGGCGTTGGCGAGGTTGTTGGCGCGCACCTGCTGGGCGCGCATGGTGCGCTCGGCGCCGCTGACGGCAGTGAAGATCAGCTTGTCCATGAATTACAGTGCCTGCATCAGGGCTTGCATCATCTGGTTCTCGGCGGTGATGACCTTCGAGTTCGCCTGGTAGTTACGCTGCGAAGTCATCAGGCCCACCAGTTCCGAGGTGATGTCGACGTTCGAGCCTTCCAGGGTGCCCTTGGACAGCTTGCCGGCCAGGCCCACGCCCGGGGTGCTGTACAGCGGCGCGCCGGAACCCGCGTTGGCGACCCAGGCGGTGTCGCTGACCGAGGCCAGCGCGCCTTCGTCCGGGAAGGTGGCGATCGCCAGGGTGCCGACCACCTGCTGCTGTTCGTTGCTGTACTTGGCGACGATGGAGCCGTCTTCGGCCAGTTCCACGCCCACGAAGCCGCCCGAGGCATAGCCGTCGCTGCGGTTGGTGGTGGTGGTCGCTTCGCCGGCGAACATGGTGGTGCCGTCGTATTCGATGTCGAAGGCGATCGGGTTGGCGCCGTTGGTCGGGGTCAGGGTCAGGGCCTGGGTGGTGCCTGCCGGCAGCTGGCCGGCGGCGCTGAAGGTCAGGGCCTTGGTGGTGCCGGTCGGGGCGCCGCCGTCGAAGGCGTAGTGCACGTTCACGGTGTTGGCCGGCGCGGCCGCCTTGACGAAGTACTGCGACACGGTGTGCTGGGTGCCGAGCGAGTCGAAGACCACCGACTGCTTGACCATGTTGTAGCTGGCCGGGTTGGTCGCGTCGAACGGGGTCACGGTCGGCGCTTGCCAATCGGCCGACAGGTTGCCGACGTAGGACACTTCGGTGCTGGCCACGGCCGGGATCTGGCCGGTCGGGATCTGGACGTCGCCCATGGTGCCGAGCACGCCGCCGACGGTCTTGCCGTAGCCCTGGACCTTCTTGCCGGTGGCGTCGACCAGGAAGCCTTCCTTGTCGGCCGAGAAGATGCCCACGCGGGTGTAGTTCATCACGCCCTGGGCGTCGCGGGTGGTGAAGAAGCCGCGGCCCTGGATGGCGGCGTCCATGCCGCGGCCGGTGGTCTGCAGGCTGCCGTTCTGGCCGATGTTCTGGGTCAGCGAGGACACCTGGACGCCATTGGCCTGCTCGCCGGCATAGACCGACGAGAAGTTGGCGCGGCTGGCCTTGAAGCCATAGGTGCCGGCGTTGGCGATGTTGTTGGAGACCGCTTCCAGCTGCTCGTTGATGGCCTGGATGCCGGAGAGGGCGATATTGAAGCTCATGGGGAATCCTTTGTCTTTGTCTGCTTAGTTGCGGCTCAGTTGCCGGAATTTGCCGCCACCTGGGCAGACGGCTTGCCTTTGAAACCAGTGATCATTGCGGGGTCGACGTCGCCGATGCCGGCGACCTGCAGCAGGATGCCGCCGGCGGACATGCGCACGCTGTCCAGGCGGCCGGAGATTTCCACGGCCGGCTTGGTGCCGTCCGAGGCTTGCGCCGAAATGCTGTAGTTCCCCGGCGCCAGGCCCAGCGCGACGGGGTCGATGGTGAAGGCTTGTGCGCCGCTGCCGTGGGCCGGCAGTTCGATGCGGTGCTGCTGGCCGTCCACGCCGGTCAGGACGACGTGGCTCAGGCTGCTGATGCCGCCGAGCTGGATGGCGCCTGAAATCTTGTCTTCGCCCAGGCGCACGCGGCTGGCCTGGACCGAGACCTCGGAGCCGACCTGGCCGCCCATGGCCAGGGTCTGCAGGCTTTGCAGCATGCTGGCGCTGGCGCTGGTGGTCTGGGCCAGGTTCTGCAGGGCCTCGGTCTGGGACAACTGGGACAGCTGGTTGACGAACTGGCTCGGATCGGACGGGGCCAGCGGGTCCTGGTTGCGGATCTGCGCCACCAGCAGCTTGGTGAACATGTCCTTGTTTTCGCTGACCTCGACGCTGGTCGAGATCTTGTCGCCGGCCGGGGTGTTGCTGTTGAACCCGAAGGCGTTGGTGTTGTTGGTTGCGGCGACCATGATCAGCTTTCTCCCAGCTTGAGCAGCGATTGCTGCATCGATTTGATGCGGCCCATCACTTCGACATTGGTCTCGAAGGCGCGCGAGGCGGCCATCATGTCCGCCATCTCGGCCACTTCGTTGACGTTGGCGTAGAAGACGTTGCCGTCGGCGTCGGCCAGGGGATTGTCCGGCTCGTGCATCTTGCGCAGCGGCTCGGCCGACTGCACCACGTCCAGCACCTGGACGCGCGCCACGCCTTCTTCGCCGACCATGGCGGCGAACACCGGCTTGCGGGCGCGGTAGGCCTCGGTCTCGGAGCCGGCCACGGCGTTGGCGTTGGCCAGGTTGCTGGCGATCGTGTTCAGGCGCACGGTCTGGGCGGCCATGGCCGAACCGGCGATTTGGGAAATGTCCTTGAAACCCATGATGCGTATCCTGGTAATTAACCTTCGATGGCCTTGGCCAGCCCGCGCAGCTTCATGGTGATGAAGGTGAGGCTGGTCTGGAAGTCGGACGCGTTCTGCGAAAACGCGGCCTGCTCGACGCCGATCTCGACGGTGTTGCCGTCGGCGCTGGGGTGGAAGGGCACGCGGAACAGCGGGCCGTCTTCCGACAGGGTCGGCTCGCCGGCTTCCTGGTCGATGCGCTCCTGCAGTGCCTGGGCGAAGTCGATGTCGCGCGCGGTGTAGCCCGGCGTGCTTTCGTTGGCGATGTTCGAGGCCAGCACGCGGGTACGCTCGGCGCGCAGCTGCAGCGCGTCGGCGTGTACCCCGAGGGCGTCTTTGAAATTAATCGTCATGGCGATCCTTCGTCGGAATACTGCAGTGATTTACAATGTGATTTTTCGTAGGACACATTTTCTAATGATTGCTTTCCATAGGGCAACCCTAATCATTGTAACCTGTCTTTTGTGCGCCACAACCGTGGTTGCACAAACAATTACTGCTGAGATAGAACAGGCTGCCCGTATACAATTAGACAAGCTCGCTGCGGCCAACGGGCTCGCCGACCCCGAATACGACCTGTCGGTGGTGAGCAGCCGTCCGGCGCCGCCGTGCGCCGGCCCGGTCGCGGTCGAGGCGCTCGATACCCGCCAGCCGGCCCGCATGCGCTTCGTCGCCCGCTGTTCCGCCGGCAAGGGCTGGCGCCACGACTTCGTGGTGCGCGCCCGCGTGTCGGCCCAGGTGGCGGTGACCGCCGCCGCGGTCGGTTTCAACCAGCCCCTCACCGACGCCGACATCACGCTCGAGAAGCGCGACATCACCAATGTGCCCGACGCCGTCGGCGACCCGTCCCAGGTGCTCGGCCAGAGCAGCCGGCGCAGCCTGCGGCCCGGCGAGATCCTGCGCGCCAGCCAGCTGACGGCGCCGATCGTGGTCAAGCGCGGCGACCAGGTGATCATGATGGCGCGTTACGAGGGAATCGAAGTCAGCATGGCGGGGGAGGCGCTCGACGCCGGCGCGCGCGGCGCGGTGATCAGGGTGCGCAATGCGGCCTCCGGCCAGGTGGTGCGCATGCGCGTCAGCGGCGCCGGCATGGTCGAGCCGGTCGACCTTCCCCTCAGTCGCCGCTGAGTCCCTGGAGCTTGCTGGCAAGGCGGGTCAGCTTGGACGCATAGGCCGGGTCGGTGGCATAGCCACCGCGCGCCAGGCCCTGGGCGAAGGCGCGGGCATCGTTGCCCACGCCCAGCGCGCCGCGGTAGCGCGGATTGTCGATCAGCATCTGGGCATAGTCGCGGAAGGCGCTGGCGCCGTCCGGATAGGCGCGGAAACGCTCGCGGGTCTTGATCGCGGCGCCGTTCACGTATTCGGTGGTGGCGGAATCCGTCACCGCGCCGTCCCAGCCGTTGCCGGCCTTGATGCCGAACAGGTTGTGGCTGGAGGCGCCGCCGGCGGTGCGCAGCGGGCGCTGGCCCCAGCCCGATTCCAGCGCGGCATGGGCCGACACCAGTTCCGGCGCCACGCCCAGCTGGTCGGCCGCTTCACGCGCCCAGGGGGCGATACTTTCCAAAAATGCACGTTGCTGGGGCGATTCCAGGGCCGCGCCGCCCATCGGGACGACGCTTTCGGCCTCTTCCGTTTCTTCCGCCCCCATGATCAGGCCGTTGGCGCGGGCGCGCAGCAGGGCGCCTTCCGCGCTCAGCGCGCTGGCGCCGCCGTTGCCGACCTCGCCGCCGCCACTGTCGCCGCTTTGAATGTAAGCGGCCACTTCGCCCTGGACTTCGCTGAACATCGCGCCGAAGCCGCCGCCGCCGCCAATCGGCGCGGTCGGACGGGTGGCGCTGGTCGGCGCCAGTGGTTCGATGCGGGTAGACAGGAAATCAGCGGGGCGCATAGATGGCTTCCTCGCCGTGCAGCACGCGCTGCATCACGGAATATTGCTCGGCCAGCAAGCCGGCGTTGCGGCCGGTGGCTTGCTTGCACAGCGTGACGATGGCTTCCAGCTCCTGCCAGGCCGCCTGGGCGTCCGCGCGCACGCCGGCTTCCAGCGTGGCAAAAAAATGATCCATGCCGCCCTCGGGCCCGAACAGGGCGCGCACCAGCGACACGCGCTGCTGGCGGCGCGCCTCCATGGCGTCGAGCAGGGGCGTCAATTGTTCGGCCAGCCCGGTCAGCTCGGCGGTGCGGTGGCGCACGGCGGCCTCGAACTGCCGTTCCAGCAGGCCGTGTACCGCGGCGCCGTCCTGCACGTCCAGGCGCACGCCGTCAAGCAGCAGGGCAGTGGCCTGCTGGCGGGTCAGCTTCGCCATCTCAGCGGCCTCCGTGGAACTTCTGGATCAGGCCGGCGAGGCGCGCCGGATCGAAAGGCAGCTCGCCGCGCGCCAGCTGGTCGCGCAGCTCGGCCACGCGGGCGGCGTCGAAGTCGGGCATGGCGCCCATGGCTTCGGCCGCAGGCTTCAGCACTTCCGACTGCAGGGCGGCGGCGGGTGCGGCCGGCGCCTCGGTCTGGACCGGCACACTCACGCGCTGGGTGCCCATCGTGACGGTCGTCGTGGACGAGCCGGTGACTTTCATGCGGTTACCTCGGGTTTTCGATTGGATCGTCATGGTTTACTTCGGCAGTTGCTTGCGCAGTTCTTCCAGCGCCGCCTCGTCCGGCATGCTGACGGAGACGTCCTCGTTCAGGCTTGTCGCCTTGGCCGGGGTGCCGAACATCGACGACACCGCGCGCGACTGGGCGCTGGTCAGGATCAGGAGTTCGATGCGGCGGTTCACGCCGGCCAGCGGGTCCTTGGCGTCGAGCGGGCCGCGGTCGGCCATGCCCACCACCTGCAGCACGCTTTCGGCGCGCATCCCGCCGCCCAGCAGCTCGGCCCGGGCCGACAGCGCGCGGTCGGTCGACAAGGCCCAGTTCGAATAACCACCGCTGTCGGGACCGGCAAACCGGGAAGCATCGGTATGGCCGACGATCAGCATCTGGTTCTTCATCTGGGCGAACAGGGGACCCATCTTGCGCAACAGGCGGGCGAAACGGCCCGTCGGCAGCGAACTGCCGCGCATGAACATGCCTTGCTTGTCGGTGTCGTGCAGCATCACGCGCAGGCCGTAGGGCGTCACCACGGTGGCCAGGTTGGAAGCCAGGCCGGCCTCCGCGCTCAGTTCGCCCAGCGCCTTGGACAGGGCCGCCAGGTCGGAGGCCGTTTCATAGGCCACGCGCGGGGCGCTCGGGGCGCCGGGCCCGTCGCTGTTGCTGCTGCCGGTCATCGGCAAGTCGAAACGTTCGATCAGACTGCCGCTCGGCTCGGAAGCGATCTCGGGTTTCCGGCCAAGCCCTTCGAGCATACCGCTCTCGGTGGCGTCGCGCACGATTTTCTTGAGATTCTGTTGTTCTCGTGCGGCAATCAGCCACAGCACGAGAAACAATGCCATCAATGCGAGGCAGAAGTCGGCGAAGGCCACCTTCCAGGCGCCGCCGTGCTCGTCGTGCGCGTGCTTGCCGCCGCCGCGCTTGACGATGGTGGCTTCGTGCTTGTCGTTCTTGAGTGCGGACACGATTACCCCGTCATGCGGTCGCTTTGGCGGCGCCGCTTGTTCTGCGATTCATCTTCGCCGCCCATGGCGTTGATCCATTGTTCGAGCTGGGCGAAGCTGGGCTTGGTGTTCAGCTGGATCAGGCGGCGGCCGGCGTCGATCGCCAGCAGGGCCGGCTTGCCGGCCACGTGGGTGCACAGCACCACCTTGACGGTTTCCATGGTCGAGGCTTCCGAATTGACCAGCTGCTTCATCAAGTTGGCCAGCGGCTCGAGCACGCCGTAGCAGAAGAAGATGCCGATGAAGGTGCCGACCATGGCCGCGCCGACCTTCTCGGCGATCTCGCCGGAATCGGCGCCGCCAGAGACCGAGAACATGGCCATCACGATGCCCAGCACCGCGGCCAGGATGCCGAAGCCCGGCATCGCCTCGGCGATCTTCTGCAGCGACTTGGCCGGCTGGGTCAGTTCCTCGTGGATGGCGTCCAGTTCCTGTTCCAGCACGCCTTCCAGCTCATGGGCGTTGATCTTGCCCATCGCCATCAGGCGGAAGTTGTCGACGATGAAAGCCAGCAGTTTCTGTTCTTCCAGGATGCGCGGGTAGCGCTGGAACAGCGGGCTCTCGGCCGGCGCCTCGACGTGGGCGTCGAGGGCCTTCAGGCCGCCGGCGGCGGTCTGCAGCAGTTCGTACATCAGGAGCAGCAGCTGGCGCTGGAACTCCGAGTCGTGCTTCTTGCGGGCGGCGACTTTCTTGAGCTGGTGGGCCATCTCGCCCAGCACGTGCTTGGGATTGCCCAGCACCAGGGCGCCGAAGGCGGCGCCGCCGATGATGAGAAGTTCCACCGGATGGAAAATGGCGCTGACGGTGCCGCCCATCAGGGCGAAGCCCCCGAAGACGCACCCGAGCACGATGGCGATTCCTAGTAATTGCTGCATGACGTCTGGCCTTTCTGGCGTTTTTGCTTATTTGCTTGGTGGTTCGTTCAGGCGCGCTGCAGCGCGGCCTTCATCTTGGCCAGCGCGCTCTTGTTGAGCTGGCAGACGCGGGCGTCCGACAGGTCGAGCACGGCGGCGATTTCCTTGTAGCTGAGTTCGAACTCGTAGATCATCTGGATCACGCGCTGTTCTTTCTCATTGAGGCTGCCCAGCACCTGTTCCAGGCTGCGGCGCACCATGAAGGCCTCTTCCGGGCCGGGCGTGCCGTGCGCGTGCTCGGTGGCTTCCTGCAGCACTTCGTCGAAGCTCAGCATCTCTTCGGCGCCTTCGTCCAGCAGCTGCTGGTGGTATTCGCTCGCATCGATGCCGAGCGCTTCCATCGCTTCCTTCTCGCTCGGCTCGCGCCCCAAACGGCGGGTGAGGGCGCGCAGGCCGTCACGCAGCTTGTGGCTGTCCTGGCGCACCGTGCGCGGACGCCAGTCCTGGCGGCGCAGCTCGTCCAGGATGGCGCCGCGTACGCGCAGCGAGGCATAGCTGCCGAAGCCGGTATCGGGCGTGCCGTAGCGGCGCAGGGCTTCGAGCAGCCCCATGAGCCCGATCTGTTCCATGTCTTCACGCGACATCACGCTCGATGCCTGCGAGTTCAGCTGGCGCGCGATGCGCTTGACCAGCGGCGCATAGGCCAGCAGGTGGCGCTGCTCCTCCGCCGGGCTCATGGCGGATGCGATGGCGGCGTCCTGGTAGTCGCCCGCGGCGGCGGGGTCGAGGTATTCGGCTGAATAGGCCACGTTGGCTCCGGGCGGATGCTTATTCAATGATCAGCTTGCCGATCATGACTTCGGAAAACGGCTTCAGGTGGTTTTCCTTGGCATAGCTGGCGTCGAAGGTCTTGTTGAGCTGTTCGGCATACTGGTCGACCGACATCGCGGACGCTTCCGACAGCGTGCGCGTGGACAGGCTGGACACGACGATGCTGCGCAGCAGCGGCAAGTGTTCCTTGGCTTCCTTTTCCAGTTCCGGCGTGGTGGCCAGCACCAGGTCCACCGACAGGTAGTGGGCGGCCGGCTCGTTCGGGGCGCGGCGCAGCATCACGATCACCTTGTCGAGGGTGACGTACTTGGTCAGGCTCTTTTCCGGTTCGGGCTTGGGCTCGACCTTGGCTTCGGGGGCGCCACCCTTGAGCGGCACCGGGTTCAGGTACCACATGGCGCCGCCGGCGGCGGCGGCGGCGGCCAGCGCGACGCCGGCGAATGCGATGATCAGTTTGGCTTTCATGGGCTTATGCGCGTCCGTTCAGGGAGAACTGCGAGTCTGGTTTGCCGGCGTCCGCCAGGGCCTGGCCCGGCGTGCGCTCCTGTTCCTGGCCCGGCTGGCGGCCGCGGCCCTGGGCATCCTGGCCGGATTGCGAACCGGCCTGGGCGCCGGCCTGGGCGCGCGGGGCCTGGCTCACGTTGACCGACACCTCGCCGCTCTGGCGCTGGGCCAGGTCGTTGCGCAGGTTGTCGCTCACCGCGTTCAGCTGGCGCAGCACTTCGCCGTGGGTGGCCGAGATGTTTACTTCGAGCGAGCCGGCGGCGTGGCGGATCGAAATGTCGATCCGGCCCAGCATCGGCGGCTCCAGGCGGATCACCGCCTGTTCCGCATGCTTGCCGACCTGCAGCTGCAGGCGCTCGCCCAGGGCTTCCTGGAGCGACTGGCGCCATGCGGCCGGCGGGCCGGCCAGGGTCACCGGCGCTTCGGCGCGGGCGGGGGCGGCCGGGGCGTTCGCGGCGCCCACGCCAAAACCGTTGCCGGCGGCGCCGTCGAGGACGATGGCGCCGGCCTGGCCGTCGCGCGCGGCGGCGGGCGCGGCGGAAGCGCTGGCGGCGGCGAGGGCGGCGCTGTCGGCCGGGCGGGCGCTGGCCTGGGCAGGCGCCTGGGCCGCGGGGAGGGCGGCTGCCC
>CAMPHU010000148.1 GCA_946886065.1 uncultured Massilia sp.
AGCAGCAGAGAAGCGAGATTATGCGGTGTTCTGCGATATTCGTCAACTTCTTTTTATTTCACCCCGTCATCTGGATCGCTTTGCAGCGCTGTCCGCGTCGGGGAGCGAGACTATAGCAAAGCGGCGGCGTACTTGCAACGCTTGCGATTGTGATATGGTTGCCGCCGCCTTTTTGACCTTCTCATCCATTCATGCAGATCCCGACCATCTCCCCTATCCATGATGCGAACCTGGCGCAGGCACTAAGCGACGCCATTAATAACAAGACCAAGCCGCTCGGCAGCCTGGGCCGCCTCGAGACCCTGGCCTCGCAGCTGGGACTGATCCAGCGCTCGACTGCGGTTCGCATCGACCAGCCGGCCATCATCGTATTCGCCGGCGACCATGGCGTGGTGGCGGAAGGCGTATCCGCCTTCCCGCAGGACGTGACCTGGCAAATGGTGGAGAACTTCCTGGCCGACGGCGCGGCGATTAATGTATTCGCCCGCCAGAACGGCTGCGCGCTGCACGTCGTCGACGCGGGTGTGAACCACACGTTCGGTCAACGCCCCGGCCTGGTCGACAAAAAAGTGGCGAACGGTACCCGCAACTTCGCGAAGGAAGCCGCGATGACGCCGCAGGAATGCGCCGCCGCGCTCGAACACGGCATGGCCCTGGTGCGCGACCTGCCCGGCAACGTGGTCGGCTTCGGCGAAATGGGCATCGGGAACACGACCGCCGCCGCGGCCATCATGCACAAGCTCACCGGCGTGCCGCTGTCGCGCTGCGTGGGTGCGGGCACTGGGCTCTCCGCGGAAGGCATCCAGCGCAAGGAACAAGTCATCGCCGCAGCGGTCGCCCTGCATGCAGGCGCGGTCGATCCGCTCGGCGTGCTCGCTACCTTCGGCGGCTTCGAAATCGCAATGATGACCGGCGCCATGCTGAAGGCGGCCGAGCTGCGCAAGGTCCTGCTGATCGACGGCTTCATCGTCACCAGCGCCCTGCTGGTGGCGGCGCGCCTGCAGCCGGCCATCCTCGACTACTGCGTGTTCTCGCACTGCTCCGGCGAACATGGACACGCGCTGATGCTGGAGCAGCTCGGCGCCAGGCCGCTGCTGGACCTGGGCCTGCGCCTGGGAGAAGGCACCGGCAGTGCGCTGGCCCTGCCCCTGCTGCATGCGGCCGCCAACTTCCTGGGCCAGATGGCGACTTTCGCCTCGGCCCAGGTCAGCGAGCGTTCGGCCTAAATGCACCAGCTGCGCCTGTTCTTCATCGCCCTGCAGTTCTTCACGCGGCTGCCGATCCCGCGCTGGGTCGGCTTCGATGCCGCGTGGCTGAACCATGCGTCACGCTACTTCCCGCTGGTCGGGCTGGTCGTCGGCGCCATCGCGGCCGGCGTATATGCGGCGGCAGCCCTGGTCCTGCCCGCGCCGGTGGCTGCGGTCCTCTCCACCGCAGCGACGATCTATATCACCGGCGCCTTCCACGAAGACGGCTTTGCCGACGCCTGCGACGGCCTGGGTGGAGGCATGACGCGCGAGCGCGCGCTGGAGATCATGAAGGATTCGCGCGTCGGCGCCTATGGCGCAATCGGCGTCGTGTGCATGCTCATCGCCAAATGCACGGCGCTGGCGTTCCTGCCGCCGGCCAGCGCCATCGCTGCGCTCCTGCTCGCCCATCCGCTGTCGCGCCTGGCCGCGACCTCGCTCATCTGGACCATGGAATACGCACGCGCCGAAGGCAAGGCCAAGCCGCTCGCCCAGCGCATGAGCTCCGGCGAATTCTCCATCGCCACGGCCACCGTGCTCCTGCCCGCCGCGACGCTCGTGGTCCACGGCGCCCTCAGCGCGGCAGCCTGCGCGGGCGCCGTGCTCGCTGCAAGCCTGGCGGCGCTCTGGCTCGCCCGCAAATTCGAACGACGCCTCGGCGGCTATACCGGCGACTGCCTGGGCGCGGTCCAGCAGCTATCCGAAGTCGCGATCTACCTCGCCGTGCTGGCCACGCTCGGCCAGGGCGCGCTGGCCTGACATGCAGCTCTACCTCATGCGCCATCCGCAGCCCGCGGTGGCGCCCGGCCTGTGCTACGGCAGCACGGACCTGCCTGCCGTGGAATCCGGGATCGGCACCGCACTCGACACCTTGTCGCGGCATGGCCTGCACGGCTTGCCCGCGTATTCCAGCCCGCTGCAGCGCTGCGCCGCCTTGGCCCGTCGGCTCTCATTCGCGCCCGTGTTCGATCCCCGCCTGGCCGAGATGGACTTCGGCGCCTGGGAAATGCGCAGCTGGGACGACATCCCCCGCGCCGAAGTCGATGCCTGGACCGCCGACCTGCTCCACTACCGTCCCGGCGGCGGCGAAAGCGTCATGGACGTGGCGACCCGGGTGGCCGCTTTCCACGATGAGATCCGCATGGCCGGCATCGAACAGGCGCTCGTGATCTGCCACGCCGGCGCCATGCGTCTGCTGGCCTCCTTGCACCTCGGCGGCGGCATCGAAGAAGCAGCGCTGCGCGCCGCGCAAGCCCCTCATCG
This sequence comes from uncultured Massilia sp., assembly GCA_946886065.1. The sequence continues at coordinate 2,511 of CAMPHU010000148.1, forward strand.
CATCGCCTATGGCGAACTCCTCGTGCTAAAGAGGTAACAAATCCGTATAATGGCGCCGTTTTGGTGCTCGCGCCTGTGTTCACAGGCGCAGTTAAACGGGAAACACGAAGCCCTTCTACAAGGCCAACGTGTGCTGCCCCCGCAACGGTAAGCAAGTGCCGCATTCGATGCGGCGAACCGTCTTCCTCGACCACTGTGCGTTCGCATGGGAAGGTCCGACGGCCTCACTTGCCAGCCCGGATACCGGCCAAAAGGTGGGGACGCGCTTGCGCCTTCCTGTTCAATCTGGCCCACGGGGACGTCGGCTGGTTGTCCATTGATAGAAACTGTTCATGAACTTTCCTGTAACACGGCAAGCGGCCGCACGCTTGTCTGCCTCCGCGTTCGCGCTCGCCATTTTTTCGCCTTCCGCTTTCGCCAACAGCCCGGCTTTCGACACCGTCGTCGTCACCGCCACCCGCACGCCGCAGAAGGCCGACGACGTGATCGCCGACACCACCGTCATCCACGCCGAAGAGATCGCACGTTCGGGCGCGGGCTCGGTAGCCGACATCCTCCAGCGCCAGCGCGGCGTCGAGATCACCCGTAACGGCAGTGCCGGTGCGGCGACCAGCATCTTCCTGCGCGGCGCCAACAGCAACCAGGTGGTGGTCCTGCTCGACGGCGTGCGCGTCGGCTCCGCCACCACCGGCGCGGCGAGCTGGAACGCCGTGCCGCTGGGCGCCATCGAGCGCATCGAAATCGTCTACGGTCCGCTCAGCACCCTGTACGGCGCGGACGCCATCGGCGGCGTCATCCAGATCTTCACCCGCAAGGGCGAAGGCCGCCCGGTCGTGAGCGCCTCGGTTGGCGCGGGCAGCGACGGAACCCGCCAGCTCGACGCCAGCACCGCCGGCGGCCTGAATGCATTCAGCTACGCCATCGGCGCGGGCTACGAAGAATCCGACGGCTTCTCGGCCACCCGCCCGGGCGCGTTCGGCTTCAACCCCGACGAAGACGGCTACCGCCGCCGCAGCATCAACGGCCGCATGAGCTATACCGTCGCGCCGGGCCACGAGATCGGCGCCCAGCTCCTGGCCAGCCGGTTGCGCGCCCAATACGACAGCGGCGCAGGCAGCTTCGACACCCACAGCGACCAGGACCTGAACACCGCAGCCCTGTTCATGAGCAACCAGATCCTGCCCAACTGGCGCAGCACCGTGCAGTTCGCGCGCTCGGAAGACAAGCAGGGCAGCTTCAGCAGCGCCGCGGCCTCCGGCGCCAGCCGGATCGACACCGTACAGGACGAGTTCACCTGGCAAAACGCCGTCGCGCTTGGGCCGGACACCCTGCAACTCCTGTACAGCCACCGCAAGGAAGAGGTGGCGGCGATGCAGCGCACCCGCATCACCAATGCCTATGCGGCGGTCTACTCGGCCAGGCGCGGCAGCCACCTGTTCGACGCGAGCGCGCGCCAGGACCGCTCCTCGGTGTACGGCAACAAGAGCACCGGCGCGGCCGGCTACGGCTACGACTTCGGCAATGGCCTGCGCGCCAGCGCCAGCGTAGGCAGCAGCTTCCGTGCGCCCACCTTCAACGAACTGTTCTACCCGGGCTACGGCCTGCCGACCAACAAGCCCGAGAAAGGCCGCAACCACGAACTGGGCCTGCGCTACGACGCTGGCCGGGCCGAGCTGGACGCACGCTACTACCGCAACCGCCTGAGCGACATGATCGTCTCGGCCACGCCCTGCCCGACCCGTCCGGGCAGCTGCGCCTACAACGTCAACGAAGCGCTGCTGGAAGGCGTAAGCGTCGGCGGTAGCACCCGCATCGCCGGCGTCAACCTGCGCGGCAGCCTGGATTGGCAGGACCCGCGCGACGAAACCACCGGCAAGCGCCTGGCGCGCCGCGCCAAGCGGCATGCCAGCTTCGCGGCCGACTACACGGCCGGCACCGTGAAAGCGGGTGCCGAATGGCAGCTGTCCAGTGGCCGCTTCGACGATGCGGCCAACCTGCGTCCGCTGGGTGGCTACGGCCTGCTCAACCTGTACACTAGCTGGCAATTCACCCCGGAACTGTCGCTGCTGGTCAGGCTCAACAACGTCGCGGACAAGCACTACGAACTCGCGCGTCACTACGGCACCAGCGGCCGCACCTGGTTCGCGGCCCTGCGCTACGGCATGCGCTGACGGGGACCATACAGAGACCGAGCATGCATCCACCCATCCGTCCGCTGCGCCAGCGCGCCCTGTTCATCCTCGCCATCCTGATGGCGGGCGCCGTCGCGAGCCTGCTGTTCGCCGGCATGACCGGGTCGATCCGGGTACCGCTGGCGGAGCTGCCCGAGGCGCTGCGCCAGCTGGCGAGCGGCAGCGCCGAGTCGCTGCCGGCCTCGCTGCTGGAACTGCGTGCCGGCCGCGCGCTGACCGCGTTCGTCACCGGCGGTGCGCTGGCCCTGGCGGGTGTGATGATGCAAGCCCTGCTGCGCAACCCGCTGGCCGACCCCTATGTGCTCGGCATCTCGTCCGGTGCGGCGGTGGGCGCACTGGCGGCGCTGATGATGATGACCACGGCGCTCGTGGTGGACGGCGCGGCCCTGCTGGGCGCCGTGACGGTCTCGATGCTGCTCTACCTGCTGGCCCGGCGCGACCTGCGCGGCGGGCTGGCGGCCGAAGGCGGCGCCTCGATGCTGCTGCTGACCGGCGTGATCCTGTCGGCCCTGTGCAGCGCCCTGGTCACCCTGATGCTGTCGATCGCGCCGGAGGGCCGTTTGCGCAGCATGGTGTTCTGGCTGATCGGCGACCTGGCCGGCGCGCCGCTGCGCCTGACGCCCTGGCTGGTGCTGGGCGGCGCGCTGATCTATGCGATGCGCAACGCGCGCGCCATGAACGTGGTCGCCCTGCATGCCGAAGCCGCCTCGACCCTGGGCGTGCGCGTGGGCGCGCTGCGCAAGGGCCTGTTCTTCGTGTCAGGCCTGCTGACCGCCAGCGCGGTCACCAGCGCCGGCTCGGTGGGTTTTGTCGGGTTGATCATTCCGCATGCCTGCCGCTTTGCCTTCGGCCCCGACCACCGCGTGCTCATCCCCGCGGCGGTGCTGGCCGGCGGCAGCTTCCTGGTGCTGTGCGATACGCTGGCGCGCACCGTCCTGGCGCCGCAGCAGCTGCCGGTGGGCGCCATCACGGCGCTCATCGGCGCGCCGGTCTTCCTCTACCAGCTCCACCGGCTCAGGAAGTAGACATGCTCCAGACCCAAGACCTCCTCCTCAAGGCCGGCAGCCGCATCCTGATCCAGGGGCTGAGCTGGCACGTCGCTCCGGGCGAATGCTGGAGCATCATCGGCCGCAACGGCGCCGGCAAGAGCACCCTGCTGCGCACGCTCGCCGGGCTGCACCGCGCGGACGCCGGCACGGTGAGCATCCGCGGCCGCGCATTGTCCGCCTGGGATCCTGCCGAGCTGGCGCGCGAACGGGCCTTCCTGGCCCAGTCGCGCCACGACGCCTTCGCCTACAGCGTGATCGAAACCGTGCTGTCGGCGCGCCATCCCTACCACGCCAACCGCTACTGGGAAGGCAGCGACGACCACCATGCCGCGCTGCAGGCCTTGGACGCCATGGAAGTGGCGGACCTGGCTGCGCGCGACGTGCGGACCCTGTCCGGAGGCGAGCGCCAGCGCGTGGCCATCGCCGCTATGCTGGCGCAGGAAACGCCGCTGCTGCTGCTCGACGAGCCGGCCAACGCACTCGACCTGGCGCACCAGGTCAGCACCATGGCCCTGCTGTCCCGCCTGTGCCGGGAGCAGGGCAAGACCGTGGTCATGATCGGCCACGACCTCAACCTGGCGCACCGCATTTCCAGCCACGCGCTGCTGCTCATGGGCGACGGACGCTGGCAGGCCGGCGGTGTCGACGCGGCCATGCAGCCGGCGCTGCTGGGCGACTACCTCGGCCATCCGATCGAGATGCTCGAGCATGGCGGCCGCCGCATTTTCATTCCCATCGAGGCAAACCTATGAACGACATGACCCCAGACGAGATCGCCGCACTGAACGAGCGCCACCGCGCGCGCATGGAGCGCAAGAAGGCGGTCATCGACGCCAAGATCGCGGCGGCCGACAAGGAAATCGGCATCCTCATCGTCAATACCGGCAACGGCAAGGGCAAGAGCTCGAGCGCCTTCGGCATGGTGGCGCGCGCGCTCGGCCACGGCATGAAGGTCGGCGTGGTCCAGTTCATCAAGGGCGCCATGTCCACCGGCGAGGAACGCTTCCTGCGCCGCTTCCCCGACGAGGTGAGCTTCCACGCGATGGGCGAAGGCTATACCTGGGAAACCCAGGACCGCGAACGCGACATCGCCAAGGCAAACGAAGCCTGGGAGCAGGCCAGGCGCTACCTGGCCGACCCGAGCTACGGCATGGTGGTGCTGGACGAACTGAACATCGCCCTGAAATACCGCTACCTGGACGTGCACACCGTGATTGCCGACCTGCTCGACCGCCCGGCGATGCAGCACGTGGTGGTGACGGGACGCGCCGCCCCACCCGAGCTGGTGGCCGTGGCCGACACCGTCACCGAAATGAATGTGGTCAAGCACGCCTTCAAGGCGGGCATCGCGGCGCAAGCCGGAACGGAGTGGTGATGAGCGCGCATCCCGGAGCACGCGTTGTCCTGGTGGCGGCCATGGCCTCCGGCCAGGGCAAGACCACGGTGACGGCCGCGCTGGCGCGGCGCCTGGTCCGCATGGGCAAGCGGGTGCGCGTCTTCAAGTGCGGCCCCGACTTCATCGACCCGCTGCTGCTGGAGCGCGCCTGCGGTTCGCCCGTCTATAACCTGGACCTGTGGATGGTCGGCGCGGAAGAGTGCCGCCGCCGGCTGGGCGATGCGGCGCGCGAGGCGGACGCGATCCTGGTCGAAGGCGTGATGGGCCTGTACGACGGCTCACCCTCGGCGGCCGACCTGGCGCGCGAATTCGGCATTCCCGTGCTGGCCGTGCTCGACGCCTCGGCCATGGCCCAGACCGCGGGCGCCGTGGCGCAGGGCCTGCGCGACTACGGCCCGGTGCAGCTGGCCGGCGTGGTGGCCAACCGGATCGCCAGTCCCGGCCATGCGGCCATGGTCAAGGCCTCGCTGCGCGATATCCCGCTGATCGGCTCCCTGCCGCGCCAGGAAAAGCGCCTGCCGGAACGGCACCTGGGCCTGGTGGTGCCGGGCGAGATCGAGAAGGTGGAAGAGCTGCTCGACGCCATCGCCGACCAGATCGAATTCGACGATGCGGCCTGGGATGCGCTGCCCATCATGCCGCCAGGGCCGGTACAGCCCGTGCAAGCTGCGCAGCCGCTGGCCGGACGCACCATCGCTATCGCACGCGACGCGGCCTTCGTCTTCGTCTATCCGGCCAATGCCGAGCAGCTGGAGCAGATGGGCGCGCGGCTGGTCTATTTCGCGCCGCTCGACGACGAGCCGGTGCCGGCGGACGCCGACGCGGTCTACCTGCCGGGCGGCTATCCGGAACTGCACTGTCCCGCGCTGGAAGCGGCCAAGCAGTGGCGTGAGTCGCTGCGTGACGCCCATGCGCGCGGCGTGCCGATCGTCGCCGAATGCGGCGGCATGATGGCGATCGCCGACGGCCTGACCGACAAGCAGGGACAGCGCTGGCAGATGGCCGGCCTGCTTCAGGGCGAGGTGGTGATGCAGCCGCGCATCAGCGGATTGGGGCTGCATGCGATGCCCACCGCCCAAGGCGAGCTGCGCGGACATACCTTCCACTACTCGCTCATGCATTCCGATCTGCAACCGCAGGGCCATACGGTCAAGCAGAACGGCAGCCAGGGAGAAGCCATCTATCACTGTGGCGCGCTGACTGCATCCTACTTCCATGCCTATTTCCCCTCCAATCCGGACGCCGTGGCGGCGATGTTCCTGGGCCTGGCGCGATGAGCTGCACCCTCTTCTTCGGGGGCGCGCGCTCCGGAAAGAGCCGGCTTGCCGAGCGTCTGGCGCAGGACTCGGGCAAGGAGGTCGTCTATGTGGCGACCGCGCGCGCCGGCGACGGAGAGATGGCGGCGCGCATCGCGCATCACCGCGCCCAGCGTCCCGGCCACTGGCATACCGTCGAGGAGGAACTGGCGCTTGCCCGCGTGCTGCGCTCATGGTGCGCGCCGCAACGGTTGGTGCTGGTCGACTGCCTGACGCTCTGGCTCAGCAACCTGATGTTCTCGGACGGTCGCGATTATCCGGAGGTCGGCGAGGTGGCGTTGCCGCCGCGCTTTCATGAGGAGCGGGCCGCGCTGCTGGATGCGCTGGACGCGGGGCTGCCGGGCGAGGTCGTCTTCGTGTCCAACGAAGTCGGCATGGGCATCGTGCCCTGGGGCGCGGTGTCGCGCAGCTTCGCCGACGAGGCGGGACGCCTGAACCAGGCGGTGGCAGCGCGCGCGGACCGGGCGGTATTCGTTGCCGCCGGCTTGCCGCTGGTGCTGAAGGGCGCGCCGTGCTGATTGGCTTGTCTCCGCTGGCGCTCGCCCTGCTCCTGGTTGCCGGGATCGCGCTCGACCTGCTGTTGGGCGAAGTGCGGCGCTGGCATCCGCTGGTCGGTTTCGGCCGCCTGGCCAGCTTCCTGGAGCGCCGCCTGAACGTTGGCAATGCGCGGCTGCTGCGCGGCGCCGGCGCATGGATGCTGGCGGTGCTGCCGCTGAGCCTCTGTTTCGCCGCGCTGGCCGACGCCGCCGGGCTGTGGCTGCATGCGCTCCTGCTGTATGTCTGCATCGGCCTGCGCAGCCTGCGTGACCACACGCTGCCCATCCATGCGGCGCTGTGCGAAGGCGACCTGGCCCAGGCGCGCCTGCTGACCTCGCGCATCGTCAGCCGCGATACGGCCACGGCCTCGGCCCCCGATCTGGCCAAGGCCAGCGCGGAATCCCTGCTCGAGAACGGCAACGACGCCGTGTTCGGCACCCTGTTCTGGTTCGTCGTGGCCGGCGGGCCGGGCGCGGTGCTATTCCGGCTGGCGAACACGCTGGACGCCATGTGGGGCTACCGCAACGAGCGCTTCAAGCTGTTCGGCCGGTTTGCCGCACGCGTGGACGATGTCCTGAACTACCTGCCGGCACGCTTGACCGCGCTGTCCTACGTACTGCTGGCCGGTTCCGGTCGTGCGCGCGCCTGGAAGTGCTGGCGCACCCAGGCGCCGATGTGGAGCAGTCCAAATGCCGGACCGGTGATGGCCAGTGGCGCAGGGGCGCTCGGCGTCTCGCTGGGCGGCGCCGCAAGCTATGACGGGGAAGTCGAGCAGCGGCCGCAGCTTGGCGCCGGGCCGGCGGCAACGGCGGCCGACATCCTGCGCGCGTGGCATCTGGTCTTGAAGACGACGCTCCTATGGACGGCCGTGGTGTGCGCGGCAGCGATCGGGGTGAGCGCCCATGCTTGAACATGGCGGCAACCTGCGGGATGCGATGCGGCGCTTCGGGCGCAGCGACTGGATCGACCTGTCGACGGGCATCAATCCGCATGGCTACCCGGTGCCCGTCCTGGCGCCGGACGCATGGCACCGCCTTCCGGAGCCGGATGCGCAGCTGCTCGATGCGGCCTGTACCTATTACCGCGCGCCGCAGCTCTTGCCGGTAGCCGGTACGCAGGCCGCGATCCAGGCTTTGCCACGCTTGCGGCCTCCGTCGCGGGTAGCCGTGTCGGCGCCCTCGTATGCGGAGCACGCCCATCACTGGGGCCTGCACGGCCACAGGCGCCGCCTGGTGGCCTACGCCGAGCTGGAGCAGGCTGTGGACGACAGCGACGTGGTCGTGGTCGTCAATCCCAACAATCCCACCGGCGAAACGGTGCCGCCGGCGCGCCTGCTGGAATGGGCTGCGCGCTTGCGAGCACGCGGCGGTTGGCTGGTGGTGGACGAAGCCTTCTGCGATACCGCGCCGGTGCTCAGCGTGGCGGCGCATGCCGCGGAGCCGGGATTGATCGTCCTGCGCTCGGTCGGCAAGTTCTTCGGCCTGGCCGGCCTGCGGCTGGGCTTCGTCGCGGCGCACGGGACGGTGTTGGCCGGCCTGGCGGACCTGCTCGGCCCCTGGGCCGTCAGCGGTCCCGCGCAGGAGATCGCCTTGCGGGCGCTGAACGACCGGGCCTGGCAACAGGCGACGCAGCGGCAGCTGGCCCATTCCGGAGAACGCATGCAGGCGCTGCTGCAGGCGCACGGTATCGGCTCGAACGGCACGTCCCTGTTCCATTGGTGGCCGGAAGCGCATCCCGAAGCGTTTCACGAACACATGGCGCACCGCGGCATCTGGTGCCGGCTGTTCCGCGAGGCCGCGCGCGGCATCCGGCTCGGTCTGCCGCCCAGCGAAGAAGGCTGGCGGCGCCTCGATCATGCATTACGCGAATGGAGTCAACGATGAAGAAGGCAGTGTTGCTGGGCTGCTTGCTGGCCGTCCAGGCCCAGGCCGCAGTGACGGTCAAGGACGATGCCGGCCGGCTGGTCACGATAGCCAAGCCGGCCGAGCGCGTGATTTCGATGGCGCCGCACGTCACCGAGATGCTGTTCGCCGCGGGCGGCGGCAAGCGCATCGTCGGCGCAGTGAGCTACAGCGATTATCCGGAGGCGGCGAAGAGCATCCCGCGCATCGGCTCGAACCGCGAGGTCGACCTCGAACGAATCATCGCCTTGAAGCCCGACCTGATCGTCGCCTGGATGCACAACAGCTCCGAACGCCAGATCGAGATGGTGAAACAGCTGGGCATCCCCGTGTTCCAGAGCGATCCGCAAACCCTGGAGAACATCCCCGAGAATGTGCTGCGGCTCGGCCAGCTGATGGGCACCGAGGCGGAAGCCAAGGCCACCGCCGTCCAGTTGCGGCAGCAGCTTTCCAGCCTGCGCGCACGCTATGCCAAGCGGCCGCCGGTGCGCACCTTTTATCAGGTCTGGGACAAGCCTCTCTACACGCTCAGCGGCAAGCACATCATCACCGACGCGCTGCGCCTGTGCGGCGGCGAGAACAT
>CAMPHU010000149.1 GCA_946886065.1 uncultured Massilia sp.
CACCAGTTCGATGTTGTACGGCGGGTAGCTCGGCTCGCCACGCTGCTCGAGCAGGTTGGCCAGGCGATCGAAACCAATGGCGGAACGGTACAGCGGAGTCAGATCAAAAGTACGCATGATGTCATATCCTTTTTAAGTTAAGCGATAAGTTGACGGACCTCATTGAGCATCCGTTGAGTCCAATCTAATGCCACGTCTTTCACTTTTCAAGATAATCAAAATATGGTTTTAATCATCGTTTAGCAAATTTTATTTGCAGTATGTTTCCACGGAATCTAGGCTGCAAGAGCGGTGCTACACTCGTCCGTTTGCTTTCACGATCCCGTTTCCATCCATGACTCCAACCCGCAATCTGCTCGCGCGCGCCGTCCGTCCGGCCAGCGCCCTGGCCTTCGCCATTGCCCTGGGCCTGCCGGCCCAGGCCGCCATCCCGGCCGTCGGCGACCAGCCCTATCCGGGCACCATCGCCGTCAAGGTCGACGCGACCAACCTGTCGCAGCAGATCTTCCGCATGCAGATGGCGATTCCCGTGCGTCCGGGTCCGCTGACCCTGCTCTACCCGCAGTGGGCGCCGGGCAACCACGGCCCGAACATCCCGCTGACCCAGCTCGCGGGCCTGAAGTTCAGCGCGGGCGGCAAGCCGGTGGCATGGACGCGCGACCCGGTCAACGTCCACGCCTTCCACGTCACCGTGCCGGAAGGCGCCACGACCCTGGACGCCGAGTACCAGTTCCTGTCGCCGCTGGACGGCAGCCAGGGCCGCATCACCATGACCGACGACATCCTCGGCGTGCAGTGGCCGTCGGTGCTGCTCTACCCGGCGGGCTACCACGCGCGCCGCATCACGGTGCAGCCGAGCGTCGTGTTCCCGGCCGGCTGGCAGTTCGCCAGCGCGCTGGAAGTCCAGGAAAAGCGCGGCGACGAAGTGCGCTTCAAACCGCACGACCTCGACACCCTGGTCGACTCGCCGATCTTCGCCGGCCGCTACTTCAAGCGCATCGACCTGGCGCCGGGCGCCAAGGCGCCCGTCATGCTGAACGTGGTCGCCGACAATCCGGAAAGCCTGGAAGCCAAGCCGGAACAGATCGCCCTGCACCGCGCGATGGTGGAGCAGGCCCTCAAGCTGTTCGGCTCGCACCACTACAAGCACTACGACTTCCTGTTCGCGATCTCGGACGAATTCGGCGGCATCGGCCGCGAGCACCACCAGTCGAGCGAGAACGGCGTCAAGCTGGGCTACTTCACCGAGTGGAGCAAGAACGAAGGCGGGCGTGAACTGCTGCCGCATGAATTCGTGCACTCGTGGAACGGCAAGTTCCGCCGTCCCGCGGGCCAGGACGTCCCCAACTTCAACACCCCGCTGCAAAACAGCCTGCTGTGGGTGTACGAAGGCCAGACCCAGTTCTGGGGCAACGTGCTGGCCGCGCGCTCGGGCCTGATCTCGATGGCGCATGCGCGCGAATCGCTGGCGGCCAGCGCGGCCCGCTACGACAACACCCAGGGCCGCGCCTGGCGCGCCGTGCAGGACACCGTCAACGACCCGATCATCAACGGCCGCCGCCCGATCGGTTGGGGCAACTGGCAGCGCAGCGAGGACTATTACGTCGAGGGCATGCTGATCTGGCTCGACGTCGACACCAGGATCCGCGAACTGTCCGGCGACAAGCGCTCGCTGAACGATTTCGCGCGCGCCTTCTTCGGCGTCGAGAACGGCCGCGTGGACGCGCTGCACTACAGCTTCGAGGACGTGGTCGCGGCGCTGAACAAGGTGCAGAAATACGACTGGGCGCCCTTCCTGCGCACCCGCCTGGAAGGCCACGGCCCGGGCGCCCCGCTCGACGGCCTGGCGCGCGCCGGCTGGAAGCTGGTCTACACCGACGCCCCGACCGATGCGGTCAAGGCCGCGGACGACCGCAACAAGCTGACGGACCTGAGCTACTCGCTGGGCTTCTCGGTGCGCCAGGACGGCAGCGTGACCGGCGTGATCTGGGACGGCGTGGGCTTCCGCGCGGGGCTGGCGGCCAACACCACCATCATCGCGGTCAACAACAAGGCCTACAAGGGCGAGGTGCTGAAGGCCGCAGTGAAGGCGGCCAAGGACGGCAAGGCGCCGATCGAACTGCTGGTGAAGAAGGGGAACAACCTGCGCACCATCGCGCTCGACTACCGCGACGGGCTGCGTTATCCGCGCCTGGAGCGGATTGCGGGGACCAAGGACCGGCTGGAAGATCTGTTCAAGCCCATGAAGTAACAGGCGGCGAGAGCCATTCGACGCCGTTCAACGAGCCGGCCGGGCGAGCGCCCGCGCCGGCTTTTTCGCATCCACGCTCCACCGCCGGCATATACGCATGCCGTCCGCGATCGGACGACCGGAGCATTGCCCCTCACGGCGCCTGGCGTTCGCTGGTGAGGATGCGCACCGCGATGCGGGCAGGCGCGGACAGCAGCAGCACGGTCGGGAAAGCGATGACCCAGGCCATCAGCCAAGCGCCCAGCCACTGGCTGGGAAAGTCCGTCACCCAGCCGAGGGCGCGCCATGTCGACACGCCCGAGATCACCAGCGACATCTGCCCCGACAGGATGAAGGCGAACAGCTGGGGCGCGTACTTTTTCGGAATCATGGCTGCTCGTCCGCCAGGCGTTGCAGGGTCGCGGCGAACTGGCGGCCGAACAGGCGCGCGGTCTTGATGTCGCCCGGCGGGAAGGCGTCGGCCGGCGAGGCGTGCCCGGCCTGCGCCATCAGTCCGGACCACGAGCCGAGCCGGTTGGCCGCCTCGTCGTAAGGCACGCCGGCATGCTGCTCGGGCAGGATCGGGTTGCCGAGCCAGAGCATCCCATGCTGCATGCAGAAGGTGAACATCGACAGCAGGGTCGACTGCTTGTCGCCGGCCGGCAGCGAGGACACGGTGAAGCCGGCCGCCAATTTTCCCTTGAGCTTCTGGGTGCGCCACAGCGGGCCGGTGGCATCCATGAAGCCCTTGAAGGGCCCCGACACGCCGCCCAGGTAGGTGGGCGAGCCGAGGATGATGCCGTCGTAATCGCACAGCCGCCCGGTGTCCCGCGCCAGGTCCGTCGCCAGCAGCAGGTCGACGCCGATGCCTTCCCTGCTGCCCGCGCCTTCGGCCACCTGGCCGGCGATGTGGGCGGTGTGGCCATGGCCGCTGTGGTAGATGACTGCGAGTCGTTTCATGCTTCCTCCGATGTGGGTGAATGGATGCCTTCAAGGCGCCAGCAGGCGCAGGCACAGGGCGGCGAGGTAGAGGCCGAGGCCGAATACGGCGTGGTTGGCCAGGCTGCGCAGGCAGTTCCGGAATGGGGTCGGGGTCTTCGAGGCGGCGAAGCCCGCGCCCATGGCGGGCTGCATGACGAACAGCGGCGCGGCCACGGTGGCGACGCCGACCGCCAGCGCCGGCGCCAGGGTCGGGCTGTCCAGCCAGTCCACGCCGGTCACGGCCACCAGCAGGGCGGCGAAGCCCACGCCGACGGCGTAATGGGTGCTCCAGCCCATCAGGCGCTCGCCGGCGACCGGGCGCGCCTTGGCAATGGCGGCATGCGCGACCCGGCCGTGCGCCAGGTGGCCGACCCAGCGCCCGACCAGGGCGAAGTCGAGGGTCTTGACGCCCATGCGCTTGAGCACGATGAGCCAGCCGTCCATCACGGCGGTGGCGCCCAAACCGATGAGTACCAGCTTGAAGATGAGTACGGACGCTTCCATGGTGTTTCCCTTTCACGATTGACCGGACTGCGTATGTGGTCCACTATAGAAGTTGAAGTCAACTTCAAGTCAAGGGGTAATGCATGGACATTGCGGAAGTCGCGAAACGCAGCGGCATGGCGGCGTCGACGCTGCGCTATTACGAGAAGAAGGGCTTGATCGCTTCGACGGGACGCCAGGGATTGCGCCGCACCTTCGGCAAGGATGTGCTGGACCAGCTGGCCTTGATTTCGCTGGGCCAGGCGGCGGGGCTGTCGCTGGACGATATCCGGGGGATGTTCACGCCCAGCGGGCCGCAGATCGACCGCCAGGTGCTGGCGGCCAGGGCGGACGAGATCGATGCGCTGGTACGGCGCTTGAAGGCGATGAGCAAGGGCTTGCGGCATGCGGTGGCCTGCCCCGCTCCCAGCCACATGGAATGCCCGACCTTCCGCAAGCTGCTGGCCTCGGCGGCGTCGGGAAGCATCGACCGGCACTGGCGGCAGGCCGGCAAGTAATGAAGCACACTTGAAGTGCCGGGATCAGGCCTTGTCGGTCACCTTGTAGCGCTGCCGGGCCGGCAAAGTGTAGCTGACTTCCCTGTCGCCGGGCCGCAGCTCGCGCTGCCAGCCATGGGCTTCGTAGAAGCGGTCGGCGCGCGTGCCGATGCCGGTGCTCAGCGAGACCTTGGGATGGCCCTGGGCGAACAGCCAGTCGCAGGCCATCTCGAGCAGGGTGCGGCCGATGCCGCGGCCTTCGCTGTCCGGCCGCACGAACAGCGCCCAGATCGAACCGTCGCGCACGTCGGCCACCGAGAAACCCAGGATTTGCCCGTCCGCCTCGCACAGCCATCCCTGCCCCAGCGTGGTCAGGTAGTCGTGGTACATGGCCAGCGTGACCTTCTCGGGCGAGGACAGCTGGTTCTCGCGCACGGACAGGCGCAGCACCGACAACTCGGGGATATCGGCCAGTTCGGCCTGGCGGTAACTGAGGGGCGTTTTCATTGTTGTTCTCATACTGCGTGGTGTTGTGAATCAAGGTAGCGCGTGCTCCACGCGGCGATGACGCCGGCCACGTATTGCGCATCCTCGCGCCGGCTCAACAGGTGGTCGGCGCTGTCGAGCGACACGAAGCTCTTCGGATGGCGCGCCGCCTCGAAGATCTGCATCGCATTGGACAGCGCCACGGTCCGGTCGAGCGGCGAATGCAGCACCAGCAGCGGCAGGCCCAGGGCATGGACCTTTTCCAGCAATCGGTGCTCGGCGACGTCGTCAATGAACTGGCGGCGGATCGTGAATTCGCGTCCCGCCAGCTTCACCCGCGCTTCGCCGTGCTCGCTGATCGTGTCCAGATGTTCATCGAACAGTCCAAGGATGTGGTGGGGATCGCTGGGCGCGGCGATGGTGGCCACGGCGCGTGTTTCGGGCACGGCCGCGGCGGCGGCCAGCACCGCCGCGCCGCCCAGGCTGTGGCCGACCAGCAACTGCGGCGCGGCATGCTCGGCGCGCAGGAAACCGGCGGCCGCGACCAGGTCCGCGATGTTCGAGGAAAAATTGGTGTTCGCAAATTCGCCTTCGCTGGCGCCCAGGCCGGTGAAGTCGAAGCGCAGCACGGCGATGCCGTGGCGCGTCAGGCCGTGCGCGGTCCGGCTGGCGGCGAGCACGTCCTTGCTGCAGCTGAAGCAGTGGGCGAACAGGGCGTAGGCCCGCACGGGGCCGTCCGGCATATCGAGACGGGCAGCCAGCTGCTGGCCGTCCGCGCCGGGGAAGTGAACGGTTCCGCCAGCCATGGGAGCTCCTTCTTGTTGTCGCACAACGCAGTTCGCGGCGTGCTTTTTGGGCGCAACGATAGCACAGGACAGGACAAATGCAGAGAGATGCATCGCCCCTGCCGCCACGGTATGATAGTTGGGGCGCCCCTGCCTTGCGGGCTGCGGCGCGCCTGCACTGCGACGAACGTTCACCTACTTTACGTCATGCACACATTTGCGCTTTCTTCCGACCGGCACGCGGCGCTCGATTGCCCCGTCTGGTCCAGCCTGACCGGCGGGCACCGCCACTTCGCCATGGGCAACTCGCTCGCCCTGCGCTATCCGCGCGAGGTCGGGCCTTTCGCCGCCCTGGCGGACGACGGCCCGGCCGCCTGGACGGCGCTGGCCGCCCTGCTCGCTCCTGGCGAATCGGTCATGCTGGTGACGCCCGATCCTCTTGCGGGAGCGGATGGGCTCGCAGCGACGCGCCTGGGTCCGGTGCTGCAGATGGTGGCCACGCGCGATGCCGGCAGCGCCGGCGCGGCGACCTTGCTGCTGGGCGAAGACGACGCGGCCGAGATGCGCAGCCTGACCGGGATGACGAATCCGGGCCCCTTCGGCGTGCGCACCCACGAGCTGGGCGAATTCCTGGGCATCCGTGACGGCGGCGTGCTGGCGGCGATGACGGGCGAGCGCATGCGGCCCAGCGGGATGGTCGAAGTGAGCGCGGTGTGCGTGCATCCCGAGCACCGGGGCAAGGCGTATGCGCGCACCCTGATGGTCGAGAAGATGCGGCGCATCGTGGACCGCGGGGACCTGCCCTTCCTGCATGTGTATCCGGACAATGCGGGTGCGATCGCCCTGTATGAATCGCTGGGCTATGTGGCGCGCAGGACCTTGCAGCTGACCATGGTGACGGCGCCGGAATGAGGCGGTCGCCGGCTTGACGATTCGCCCAGCCCTGCATGGCAGGCTGCTCACCCGAACAGGCCATGCAAATACCAGCGCGGCGCGGCATCCTCGCCCGAGCCGACGATGCGCTCGCGGTAGATCCAGTACAGCGTGTGGTCCTGCCCTTCGGCGATGAAATAGTCGCGTGTCTGCGTTTCGCTCCACCATCCCGCCTCGATGCGCTCCGGGGTCGAGGCCACCTTCAGCGGCGAGCCGTAGAAGGGCCGGTGGTTGCGGATCAAGAGCGCGATCGGCTTGGCCAGCAGCCAGGTCGGACGCGGCAGGCTTTGCACATCGGGCGGCATCCCGGCCGCGCGCGCCGCCCGGCCTACCCGTTCCTCCACCGGCACCCAGACATTGGCGACCTCGGGCCGGTAGTCGGCCAGCGGCACCGCCTGCAGCACATTGTCCGCGCCCAGGCGCGCCACCAGCAGCTCGATCATGCGCAGCCGGTCTTCCTCGGTGCCGCCCGGCTCGGGGAACAGCGATTCGCTCGGCGGGGCCATGGCCCGCATCTGCTGCGCTTCCAGCCCCAGGCCGATCACCGGCGCTTCCAGTTCCAGCTTGCCCAGGCGCTCCTTGAGCAGGCGCACCAGGTGCTCGTCGCGCCAGGTGGGCTCGGCCAGGACGATGTCCAGCGCCGTGGGCGGGCGCGCCACCCGGCCGCGCTCGTGTTCCAGCAGCAGGCGGATGCGCTCCACCGCCAGCTGGCGCGCGCACAGCCAGCCGGTGAGCTGCAGCACCAGGTGGTGGGCGCCGGCCAGCAGCAGGTCGGCCTGGTCGATGCGGTCGAACAGCTCCAGCCGCGCCTGGAAATGCTCGGGCGGCGCGATCCATTCGAACAGCTCCGGACTCAGGCCGTAGGCCGCATCGACCAGGTCGAGCAAAGGCCGCCCGCAGCGGCGCTGCAGGCCGGGCCGCGGCAGGCGCCGCAGTTCGTCCAGGCGCTCGCAGCCGATGCCCTCGAACCAGGACGCATAGGCGCGCGCGGGCGGCAGCAGCGCCACCGGCAGCCGGTCGAGGCGACGCGTGAGCGAGTCCATGCGCACGGCGCGCCCCGCATTGCGGCGCGCCAGCAGCCAGGCCCCGCGCGCGGTGGGCGCGCAGCTGATGCAGGCCGTAAAACCCAGCGCGCGCAGGTTCTCGCGCACCCGCGCGCACAGCCGGCGGATGCCGCCGAACAGGCGCAGGCTGGCGCCGATGTCCAGCAGCAAGGTGGCTTCCTCGGCCTGGGCCGCCTGCGGCGTGTACTGCAGCATGCTCATCGCCACCGCCTGCAAGGCCTCGGCCTCGCGCGCGGGATTGCGCTCGTGCAGGCGCGCCTCGGACATCAGCATCAGCACGCCGCCGCGGCGCATGCCGGGCCGGACCCCGGCCGCGCGCGCGGCGGGCGACATCGCCAGCACGCGCTCCTGCTCCAGCACCACGCTGCCGGGGTCACTGGACCAGTTCGGGCTGAAGACCTCGAGCGGGAGCTGGGGCAAATACAGGCCGATCCAGAGACGCATGGCGTTGGAGAAGAGAAGGAGTCAAGGGAAGGAACAGCGGCGCGTCGCGCTGCGGTCCCCGGCGTTTGAGAAAGTCGATGTGCATGCCGCCCGCCGCCGGCCGCAAGGCAAGACGCAGTGGCGCGGGCGATGCGTCCTGCGCCGCAGCCAGCGGACGGAGCATGAAAAACAGGGTTTCGCCGGCCTGCGCCGCCAGGTGCAGGCGGCGCAGGCTGTCGCTGCGCACATGGCTGGCCCAGAACAGCAGCGCCCCGCAACTGCCGCTGCGCAGCACCTGTTCCGCCGCCCACAGCGCATCCGCCGTGCGGCTGCTGCGCAGCCACAGCAGGTGCGCGGGATCCAGGCCGAGCGCGGCCAGCGCCAGGGCCTGGGGCGGATGCGGCGGCTGCAGCAGCACGATGCGGCGCGCGGCGCACTGCGCCAGCGCGGGCTGCAGCAGGCGCATTTCGCCGATGCCGGGCTGTTGCAGCATCAGGTCGGTCAGGGTGCCGGTGGGCCAGCCGCCGCCGGGCAGCTGGGACGACAGGGCCGCGTGGCCGCTGTCGATGCAGCGGGTGCCGGCATGCGCCAGCTGCGAAGCCAGCCACAGCGAAGGGTGCAGGGACTCGGGCGCAAGGCTGGACGCACCATGAGTGTTGGTTGATAGCATA
The DNA here is from genome assembly GCA_946886065.1 of uncultured Massilia sp. Next base: position 8,554 of record CAMPHU010000149.1, read on the forward strand.
GTTGCGCCGGTAGAAATACTGTATAAATATACAGTACTATCTGAGCCGGAATTTGGCAAGGTATATTCATTTTGAACATACCAGTTGGGTATTTGGTATTGATGAAACTTAAAGATGCGCTATCCCAGCATCCAGGCAAAAGATGAAATAATGCGGGCTCGTCTATTCCCCTTCCAGTAATGACCATCCTGTTCCACCTTCCCGGAGGCTGTTCTTGAATCCCGTCGACATCATCGGCGCCGTCCTGTTCGGCCTTGCCCTGATCCATACCTTTTCCACCAAGGCCTTCGAAGCCCTGGGCCACCGCTATCCGCGCCATGCCGGCCTGTTTCACCTGCTGGGCGAAGTCGAGGTCGTATTCGGCTTCTGGGCCTTCGTCCTGATCGTCGTCATGGCCTTGATGGGCGGAGGCTCGTCCGCCATCGCCTATGTCGAGTCGCGCCAGTACACCGAGCCCTTGTTCGTGTTCGTGGTCATGGTGATCGCGGCCTCGCGCCCGGTGCTCGATGCGGTGCGCTCCCTGCTCGGCGCGATCGCGCACCTGGCGCCGGTGCGCACCGAAGTGGCGCTGTGCTGGCTCGGCCTGGCCCTGGTGCCGCTGTCCGGCTCCCTGATCACCGAGCCGGCCGCGATGACGCTGGCGGCCCTGATGCTGGCCCCTTATGTGTTCCGCACCGGCATGCCGGAATGGCTCAAGTATGCGGCGCTCGGCGTCCTGTTCGTGAACGTGTCGATCGGCGGCACCCTGACCTCCTACGCCGCCCCGCCGGTGCTGATGGTCGCCGGCACCTGGGGCTGGGACAGCGCCTTCATGCTGGAGCATTTCGGCTGGCGCTCGGCGCTGGCGGTCCTCGTCAATGCCACCGGTGCGACCCTGCTGCTGCGCCGCCACCTGGCGCCGCGCGATGGCGCTTCGGCCAGCCCGGCCCCCCTGCCGGTCTCGCTGATCCACATCGGCTTCCTCGCCCTGGTCGTGCTGCTGGCCCACCATCCGGTGCTGTTCATCGGCCTGTTCCTGCTCTTCCTCGGCTTTACCCAGGCCTACCAGCGCTACCAGGATCCCCTGATCCTGAAGGAAGGTTTGCTGGTGGGCTTTTTCCTGGCTGGCTTGGTGGTGCTGGGCGGCATGCAGCAATGGTGGCTGCAGCCCCTGGTCTCCAGCCTCGGGCCGACCGCCCTCTTCTTCGGTGCGCTGGGCCTGACGGCAATCACGGACAATGCAGCCTTGACCTACCTGGGTTCCCTGATCACCGGCCTGACCGATCATGCCAAGTACATGCTGGTGGCGGGCGCCGTGTGCGGCGGCGGCCTGACCGTTATCGCCAACGCGCCCAACCCGGCCGGCGCAGCCCTGTTGCGCCAGGGCTTTACCGATGAATCAATCGGCGCCGTGGGCCTGTTCCTGGGCGCGCTGCTGCCCACCTGCGTGGCGGCGCTGTTCTTCCTGATCTGACATCGAGAACGGAGGCGGTAATGGATGACGACATTCTGGTCAGCAAGGCCGGCACCATCGAACGCTGCTGCCGCCGCGCCCGCGAAGAGTACGACAAGGACCCGGCCACCTTTACCGAGGACATCACGCGCCAGGACGCGGCCACGCTCAACGTGATCCGCGCCTGGGAAGCGGCCATCGAAATGGGCGACTACGTGATCGGCACCGCCCGCCTCGGCCTGCCGCAGGACGAGCGCGAAGTCATCACTATGCTGGCCGAGCATGGCTGGATCGAAGCCACCCTGGCCGAAGACCTCAAGCGCACCGGCGAATTCTGCCGCGCCGAATGGGATTACCAGGAAGCGCCCCTGCCAGCGCTGGTGACCATCATCAAGCGCGGGCTGGACGATTTCGGGGTCTATGCGGCCGCGTTACTCGGCGGCGCACGCACCGCCACAGAGTGAGCCACTGGCGCGTCGGACGCGCGCTAACTGGTATCATGGCGCGTTTCCGGACTCCGATCCCGACGCCGCCTGACACGCTCTCACGGCGCAACACCTACTTACCAAAAGCAAGAAATGACCACACCGACCAATTTGCCCTCCTTCTGGAGCAGGATGTCGATCGCCTTCGGCGCCTTCTTCAAGTCGCTCGGCGACGCCGAGTTTGCCGCGCGCGTGCGCGATGACAGTGTCGGACCGGTGGCTGCGCCGGCTCCCGCCGCACCAGCATCGGCTCCTGCACCGGCTCCTGCGCCTGCCCCGCTGCGCGCCCCGACGCCGGATTCCGCCCTACAACTGCTGAGCCTGTTCCAGCGCGAAGCCCGCCTGATCGACTTCACCCAGGAAAACCTGAGCGCCTATTCCGACGCCGACATCGGCGCCGCCGCCCGCGTGGTGCACGAAGGCTGCGCGCGCGTGCTGCGCGAACACTTCACCATCGAACCGGTGCGCAGCGAAAACGAAGGTTCCCGCATCACGCTCGAAGAAGGCTTCGACGCCGCCAGCGTGCGCCTGACCGGCAACGTGGTCGGCCAGGCCCCGTTCAAGGGCCTACTTCTCCACCGCGGCTGGCGCGCGTCCAAGGTCAGCCTGCCGCAACTGGCCGAGAAGCACGACGCGCGCGTGCTGGCCCCGGCGGAGGTGGAACTGTGACCGACCCACGCTATGCCATCGGCATCGACCTGGGCACCACCCACAGCGCCCTGTCCTATGTCGACCTGCAGGCCAGCGACGGCGAAAAGACCGCGGACGGCGTGCTGCCGGTCCCGCAGCTGACCGCGCCCGGCACGGTCGAAGCGCTGCCGCTGCTGCCTTCCTTCCTCTACCTGCCGCACCCGGACGAACTGGCGGAGGGCGAGCTGGCCCTGCCCTGGAGCACGGGCGGCGAAACCGCGATTGCAGGCGAGATGGCCCGCAGCCGCGGCGCCACCACGCCGATCCGCCTGGTGTCCTCGGCCAAGAGCTGGCTG
>CAMPHU010000150.1 GCA_946886065.1 uncultured Massilia sp.
CTCGGCAAGCGCCAGGTCGGCGACATCAAGCCGATGGGCGCGCACCTGCGCGAGCTGGTCGGCGCCGATGCCACCCTGCACGTGGACCAGCTCGCGTTCTACGCGCGCAGCACGCGGGCGGCGGAAGATCCGCTCTACCGCACGCTGCTGGACCGGCTCGCGCCGGCCGCGCCCATGGCGCTGCGCCAGGCGGATGGCGCCAGCGCTGCCCCGCGTGGCCTGGACGGTTTCGTCGACATGCATATCCTGCACCCGGACTACGGGCTGCGCGAGGGCCGGCCCGCCTGGCTGTCCGTACTCGCTGCCCGGACGCCCACCAGTGTGCCGAAGGCGCTGCTGCCCCAGGGCGGCGAACGCCTGGTGCTCGCTGTCGACCGCGAGCACGGCGAGGATGCCGTGCCCGTCGACGCCCTGCTGCTGGCGCCCGGCAAGCCCGCGCCGCCCTTCATGCTGCCCCCTGGCCAGTTCCGTTTCGAAGTGCAGCAATAAACATGCATGAAGGGGTTGACCTCAACTTAGCTTGAGGTTCTACACTGCCGCTCATGTCGAACCACATTGCAAGGAGATGCCCGTGAGTGAACTGTCCCGCTATTTCGACCTGATCGGCTACCGCCACCAGGGCAAGCCCAGCATCGCCGCCCTCAGGGAGCTGCAGCGCCGCCACACCCATACCCTCCCCTTCGAGAACCTGACGCCGCTCTCCGGCCTGCCGGTCAAGCTGGACCTCCCTTCGCTGCTGGACAAATTCACGCAGCAGCGCGGCGGCTACTGCTTCGAGCACAACCTGATGTTCCGCCATGCGCTCGACAGCCTGGGCTTCGAGACCCGCCCCCTGCTGGCGCGCGTGCGCGCGAACGTCGCGCCGGAGGTGGCCACGCCGCGCACCCACCTGGTGGTGCTGGTCGAGGCGGAAGGCGAAACCTGGATCGCCGACACCGGATTCGGCAAGGCCACCCCGACCGCGCCCCTGCGCCTGGCGCCGGACCTGGCGCAAGACACGCCGCACGGCCGCTACCGCCTGATGGAGGATGCGGCCGGCTACAGGCTCGAGACCGAGCAGGCGGGCGAATGGGCGCCGCTCTACATCTTCGAAATGACGCCGGCCTACATGGTGGACTTCGAGATGGGCAACTGGTACGTGTCCACCCATCCCAACTCCCACTTCACGCGCGACCTGATCGCGGTGCGCACCACCGCGCGCGGCAGGCATGTGCTGCACAACACCCGCTACAGCTTCTACGGCATCGACGCCGAGCCGGTGGTGAGGCAGCTCGGCAGCGTGGGCGAGATCATGGTGCTGCTGCAAGGCGAGCTATGCATCGCCGCCGACCGGGTGCCGGGACTGCATGAGAAGATCGGGCGGATCGTCGAACAGCAGGCCTTGCAATCAGCCTGAGGCCAGGCTGCGTTCGTCCCGGACGCGGCGGGCGTTGTCGAGGTCTGCGAGCGGCGACAGGATGGCGCGCTCGAACTCCCCGACCGGTTCGCCATGGCGCACGCGCCGCGGCCAGTCGGCATGGGTGAGCGCGCCGCGCCCCAGCGCGACCACGTCGGCGTCGCCACTGCCCAGCATGGCGGACGCGCGTGCGGGGTCGTGCAGCGAACCGTTGGCGATCAGCGGCAGGCCGCCATGCTCGCGCGCCAATGCGGCGAGGCTCGGGCCGGTGCCGAAGGCCGCTTTCCACGCCTCGAACTCGGTGGTGTGGAGGTAATCGAGCGGCAGCTTGCCCAGCGTCCCGAAGATGTGCGCCGCATCGTCCCGCGCCCCGCTCCACTTGAAGCCGAAGTCGTTGACCTTGCCCTGGGAAAGGCGCACGCCGACCGTGAAATCGCGGCCGACCTCCGCGCGCACCGCTTCCACGACCTCGATCGCCAGGAGCAGGCGGCGTTCCAGCCTGCCGCCGTAGCGGTCCTCGCGCAGGTTGCTCGCTTCGCTCAGGAACTGGTCGAGCAGGTAACCGTTCGCCGCATGGATCTCGACGCCGTCGAAGCCGGCGTCGCGCGCCCGCAGCGCGGCGTCGGCGAAGCCGCGTATGGCCTCGGCGATCTCGCCGCCGCTCATGGCCTGCGGCAGCGCATACGGCCCGGCGCCGCGGTAGAACGCCATCTGTTCTCCCTTGGGACGCACGGCCGATGGGCCGCGCGTGCCGCTGCGATGGGGATTCCCCTGCGACAGCGCGCCCGCATGCATCAGCTGCGCCACCACGCGCGCGCCGCTTGCATGCACATCGCGGACGATGGGCCGCCACGCATCGCATTGGGCGCTGTCCGACAATCCCGGCTGGCGCAGATAGCCTTGCGACCAGGCCTTGTCGGTATAGATGCCTTCGGTGATCACCAGGCCGAAGCCGCCCTCGGCGAAGGAGCGGTAGTAGTCCTGCATCTGCGCCGTGGCGCGGCCCTCCTCCGTGGCGCTGACGCGCGTCATCGGCGCCACCGCCAGCCGGTTGGGCAGCTGCATGGATCCGATGGCGATGGGATCGAACAGGCGCTGGCGCGGCGCGTCGCCGCCCGCATTGACAGGGCCCATCTCAGCTCTCCGCGCCGTCGCGGACGGCGGCGATGGCTTCGATCTCGATCATGGCCTTGGGATCGTACAAGGCCTTGATCTCGGCAATGGTGTCGGCCGGGTAAGGCGCCGAGAAGAACCGGCGCCGCAGCGCGACGACCTCCTCGAAATTGCCCATGTCGGTCACGAAGATCGTGACCTTGATGACGTCCTCCAGGCTCGAGCCGCCTGCCTCGAGGGCGCGGCGCAGGTTGGCGAACGCCTGTTCGCCCTGGGCGCGAAAGCCCCCTTCGACGATCCTGCCGTCGTCGCCCGCGCCGGCCTGGCCGGAAATGAAGAGCAGGTTGCCGAAGCGGATGCCCTGGGACAGCAGGAAGGGCGCGTAGTTGTCCGGTTGAGTGATGATGCGTTCGAGCACGATGGCCTCCTTGGTAAAGCATGCTGGGAACCGGCCCCGCGGGCCGGCAGGAGCAAGATAGGCGGCCGCCCTTGCGTTGACAAACGCTTGTTTGTCAGGCATAAGATGAGTTTATTTCACCTGTAGACCGATGCGGCGACTTCCTCCCCTTTCGGCATTGCGCGCTTTCGAGGCCGCCGCCCGGCACGGCAGCTTCAAGCTCGCCGCCAACGAACTGGCGGTGACGCCCACCGCGATCAGCCACCAGATCCGCTTCCTGGAGGAGTACACCGGCCTGGGCCTGTTCGAGCGGCAGGTGCGCAAGGTCGTGCTGACCGACGCCGGCGCGGCGCTCTACCCTGTGCTGCGCGACGGATTCAACGCCTTCGAGGCAGTGTTCCAGGGACTGGCCGCGCACAAGGCGCGGCGCCAGGTGAGGATCTCGGCGACCAACGCCTTCATGGCCCGCTGGCTGGCGCCGCGGGTCGCCGACTTTCGCCGCCTGCACCCGGATATCGACCTGGAACTGCACGCCTCGGACCAGGCCGTGGAGCTGGGCGGCGAACTGGCCGACCTCGCGATCCGCTACGGCCGCGGTCCTTATCCCGGCATGGTGTCGGAGCCGCTGTTCGCCGACCGCTTCGCCCCGGTGGCCAGTCCCGCGCTCGGGGTGAGCAAGCCGGCGGACCTGGCGGCGTTCCCGCTGATCGACTTCAAGTGGAGCCGCCCGCATCCGCTCAATCCGACCTGGAAGAACTGGTTTGCCGCCGCGGGCCTGCCATGGCCGGCGCCGCGCGGGCAGCTGCGGTTTTCGGACGAGGGACATGCCATCCAGGCGGCCCTGGCGGGCCAGGGGGTCGGGCTGCTCAGCCTGGACCTGCTGGCCGAGGACCTGGCGGCGGGACGCCTGGTCCAGCCATTCGGGCCGGCCATTCCCGGCCATACCTATCACCTGGTGCGCAGCGCGGGACAAGCGCCGGCGCCGCAGGTCGAAGCCGCCCAGGCCTGGCTGCGCTCCCAGGCGCAAGGCCGGGCCGCGGGCTAACGCCTGCGTCCGGTCAGCTCATGAGGCGCGCGACGGCATCGATGATGTCTTCGTTCTGCAGGGCCGCGAAGCCGAGCAGCCAGCCGTCCTGCCTCGTGTTCCCCATGTACAGCGCGGACAGCGAAGGCGTGGCGACGCCGCGCGCGGCGGCCCGGCGCGTCAGCGTGGCTTCCTGGCCCGGCGGCAGGTGGACGGCCAGCTGCAGGCCGCCGCCGCTCAGCTGCGGCTGGAGCCTGAGCCAGTCCAGCCGCGCCGCCTCCAGCCGATCCAGGAGCAGCGCGCGCCGGCTCGCATACAGCAGCCGCATCTGGCGCAGGTGGCGCGCGAAGTGGCCGTGGGCGATGAACTCGGCCGTCACCGCCTGCGCCAGCTGGGCGCTGTGGCCGTCCATGACGGTGCGCGCCTTCACCACCGGTTCCACCAGCGCGGGCGGCAGCACGGCATAGGCCAGGCGCAGCGAGGGGAACAGCACCTTGGAGAAAGTCCCCAGGTAGATCACGCGGCCGTGCCGGTCCAGGCCCTGCATGGCCGGCAGCGGACGGGCGTCGTAGCGGAATTCGCTGTCGTAGTCGTCCTCGACGATCCAGCCGCCGCCGCGCCGGGCCGCCTCCAGCAGCGCCAGCCGGCGCGCGAGGCTGAGCGTGACGCCGGTCGGGTACTGGTGCGAGGGCGTCAGGTAGGTCAGGCGCGCGGGCTGGTCAGGCGGGATCATGCCCTCGGCGTCCACGGGTACGGGCGCCAGCCGCGCGCCCGCGCTGGCGAAGGCGTTGCGTGCGCCGATGTAGCCCGGTTCCTCGATATGCACGGTGTCGCCCGGGTCGAGCAGCAGCATGGCCAGCAGCTGCAATGCCTGCTGCGAGCTGGTGAGCACCACCACCTGGTCGCGGTCGCAGCGCACGCCGCGCGCTTGCGCCAGGTAGCCGGCGATGGCCTCGCGCAGCGGCGCATGGCCCTGCGGATCGCCGTAGCCCATCAGCGCGGCGCCATGCCTGCGCAGCTGGCGCGCGGTGATCTGGCGCCAGGCTTCGATCGGGAAGGCGCGCAGGTCGGGACTGCCGGCGCAGAAGGCGCGCGCGACGGGCGGATCCTGGCAGCCGCCGGTGGCCACGATGGCCGCGCCGCGGCGCGACAGGGCCGCTTCTGCCGGCGCCTGCGGCTGCGGCGCCTGCCAGCCGGGGGACGCGATGGACACGACGGTGCCGTGACCGACGCGGCGCGTCAGGTAGCCTTCGGCTTCCAGCTGGGCGTAGGCGGCTTCCGCCGTCACGCGCGAGATCGCCAGGTCGGCCGCCAGCATGCGCGTGGACGGCAGGCGCGCACCCTGCCCCAGCTCGCCGCGCCGGATCGCGCCGCGCAAGGCGGCGCAGACGCGTTCGCGCAGCGGCAGGCCGGGCTGGTCCTCACGCTGGAAGAGGCCGAGCCAGAGGGCGGGAGCGGTCGGGGAATCCGGCATTGGTCTTATCGATGGCTGAAAATTGGCATCCATGATAATGCCATGCTTCCCCTAGAATGAGGACATCGCCAACACAGGAGCCAAGCCGATGTCCACGCAATCGCTGGTGCTGCAATTCCCCGCCCCGGAACCCGAACAGAGCGCCGCCTTCATGCAGGCCAAGCTGGCCTATCACACCGACTCCGCCGACCTGGCCGAGGACCTCGTCAACGGGATCGACGCCATCGTGGTGATCGACACCCGCAGCCCGGCGCTGTACGCGGCCGGCCACATTCCGGGCGCGCTGAGCTTTCCGCACCGGACCATGGACGAGCACACGACCGCCTCGCTGGAGCGTGGCAAGACCTATGTCGTCTACTGCGACGGCATCGGCTGCAACGGCTCGACCAAGGGCGCGTGGAAACTGGCGAGGCTGGGTTTCAGGGTGAAGGAGCTGCTGGGCGGCCTGGACTTCTGGAAGCGCGACGGCCATCCGCTGGCCACCGGCATGGAACCGGGGCGGATGGAGGCTGCGGCCCAGTGCGGCTGCTGACGAAGGCGGCGCCGCCAAACAAAAAGGGCCGCATTCACATGCGGCCCTTCGAATTCTGGCTCCCCGACCTGGACTCGAACCAGGGACCTGCGGATTAACAGTCCGTCGCTCTACCGACTGAGCTATCAGGGAAAAGAGGCCGCATTATAACGGGTCGATTCCGGTTTGACCAGTGCCGGGCATAAATAGTGCGCCGTCTGCACGCCCGGTGCCCCTTTGCTATAGTCGCACCCGTTCTGGCCGTGCGTGCCAGCCCGCCTTCATCCCAAGACAAACATGACCACGACTCCCCGCACTCTCGGCACCCCGCTCTCCCCTTCCGCCACCAAAGTGATGCTGCTCGGCTCCGGCGAACTCGGCAAGGAGGTGATCATCGCGCTGCAGCGCCTCGGCGTGGAGGTGATCGCCGTCGACCGCTACCCCAACGCACCCGGCCACCAGGTGGCGCACCGCGCCCACGTGATCGACATGACCGACGGCGACGCCCTCGCCGCCCTGATCGCGCGGGAAGCCCCCGACCTGGTGGTGCCGGAAATCGAAGCCATCGCCACCGACAAGCTGGCCGAGCTGGAAGCCGCCGGCGCGATCACCTGCATCCCGACCGCGCGCGCGGCCCAGCTGACCATGAACCGCGAAGGCATCCGCCGCCTCGCCGCCGAAGACCTCGGCCTGCCGACCTCGCCCTACCGTTTCGCCAGCAGCCTGGAAGAACTGGAACAGGCCTGCGCCGCCGTCGGCTTCCCCTGCGTGGTCAAGCCCGTGATGTCCTCGTCGGGCAAGGGCCAGTCCAAGCTCGACGCCGCCGGCGAGGTCAAGGCCGCCTGGGACTACGCCGCCAGCGGCGGACGGGTCGACGCCGGCCGCGTGATCGCGGAAGGCTTCATCGACTTCGACTACGAAATCACCCTGCTCACCGTGCGCTCGCTCGGCGCCGACGGGCGGGTAGAGACCGGCTTCTGCGAGCCGATCGGCCACAAGCAGGTGCACGGCGACTATGTGGAATCCTGGCAGCCGCACCCGATGCAGCCGCTGGCGCTGGAACGCGCGCGCGACATCGCGGCCAAGGTCACCGCCAACCTGGGCGGCCTGGGCGTGTTCGGCGTCGAGCTGTTCGTCAAGGGCGACATGGTGTGGTTCTCGGAAGTGAGCCCGCGCCCGCACGACACCGGCATGGTCACCATGGCCAGCCAGGTGCAGAGCGAGTTCGAGCTGCACGCGAAGGCCGTGCTCGGCCTGCCGGTCGACACCTCGCTGCGCGCGCCGGGCGCGTCCGCCGTCATCTATGGCCAGCTCGAGGAAGCCGGCATCGGCTTCGAAGGCGTGGCCGAGGCGCTGCGCGTGCCGGGCGCCGACATCCGCCTGTTCGGCAAGCCGGAATCCTTCGCGCGCCGCCGCATGGGCGTGGCGCTGGCCACTGCGGGCGACATCGACAGCGCCCGCGCACGGGCGCTCGAAGCGGCGGCCAAGGTCAAGCCGGTGACGGGCAAGCGCTGACAGGCGCGGCGCGGATGCCGGCTACTCGTCCTCCGCGCCCGCGTCCCTGCCTTTGGCGCCGACGTACTTCACGCCGCGCCGGGCCAGGGCTTCCCGCAACAGGAATTCGATCTCGGCGTTCACGCTGCGCAAGTCACGCGCGGCGAGACGCTGCAGCTCTTCCCACAGTGCGGGGTCGATCCGTAGCGGGAACGCTTTTTTACCTGGACTTGCCATGCTCGTCGGCGACTAGTTATACAGGGTGCCCGTGTTGACGATCGGCTGGGTCTCCTTGTCCGAGCACAGCACCACGAGCAGGTTGCTGACCATGGCCGCCTTGCGCTCGTCGTCAAGCTCGACGATGCCGCGCTCGGACAAGCCCCTCAGCGCCGCTTCCACCATGCTCACGGCGCCATGCACGATCTTGGCGCGGGCGCTGATGATCGCTTCGGCCTGCTGGCGCCGCAACATGACCTGGGCGATTTCGGCAGCATACGCCAAGTGCGTGAGCTTTGCGTCCAGCACCTCCACACCCGCCGCCTCGAACCGCGCCTGCAGCTCGCATTTGAGCGCGTCGGCGACCGCGTCCATGCCCGAGCGCAGCGTGGTCTCGCCTTCGGACAAGTCTTCGCCTTCGTCGTAGGCGTATTGCGCGGCCAGGTGGCGCAACGCGGCTTCCGCCTGGATCGCGACATAGCGCTCGAAATCATCGACTTCGAAGACGGCCTGGGCGGTGTCGCGGACGCGCCAGACGACGGCAGCGCTGATCTCGACCGGGTTGCCGCGCTTGTCGTTCACCTTGAGCGTGGGGGCATTGAAATTGCGGGCGCGCAGGGAAAGCCGGCGTTTCACGTAGAAGGGAAACGCCCAGCGCAGGCCTTCGCTGCGGTCGGTGCCGATGTACTTGCCGAACAGGGTCAGGATCGCGCTTTCGTTTGGCTGGAGCATGAACAGGCCCGTGAAGCACAATGCCGCGCCCAGTCCCATCAACAGACTCCCCAGCAGGAAGACAGGGCCGTTCGCATCGACCGCTGTCGTAAAGGAGTACACGGCTCCGAGCGCCAACACAATCCCGACAGCAGCTACCAGGTAGCCATTTGCGGACGAAAATGCCATTTCACGGCGGGCTTGTACTGAATTCATGCTGGGACTCCTCTTTAGCGGACAACATCAAAGTGATATCACTTTAGGATCACCAAAAGTTATTGTCAAGCAATTTTGATAAGTCCTCCATGAGGTCGAGCCGGCACACCAATGGTTGACATACATGAAAACGCAAATGATAATTATTATCATTACGATTTGCATTAAAACAAACTTCCATGCCTGCTCCCGCCATTCCGAAGCGCCACGCCGCCAGCCTGCTCGTCCTGTCCGCCCTCCTTCCCGCGCATGCGCAGACGCTGCCTGCCGGCACCGCCCAGGTGATCGTCAGCGCTACCGGCTACCGCACCACCGGCACCAAGTCGGATCTCAAGCCCCTGGAAGCGCCGATGAGCTACGAGGTCTACGACAACGAGCTGCTCAGCGCGCGCCAGGCCGACAGCGTCAATGAAGCCCTGCGCTACGTGCCGGGCGTGACGCCCGAGAGCCGTTCGACCGTGACGATCTTCGACCAGTACACGATCCGCGGCTTCGAGAGCTACCGCAACTACTACGACGGCCTGCCGCTGCAGTACGACGGCTTGTGGAACCTGGTGCCGCAGGTGGACGCCTTCGCCACCGAGAGCGTGGAAGTGCTGAAGGGACCGGTGTCGGTGCTGTACGGCTCGGCCCCGCCGGGCGGCATGGTCAACCAGACCGCCAAGCAGCCGCGCTCGAAGCAGGAGACCCAGCTGCGCGCCCGCATCGGCACCAATGCCTTGCGCGAGCTGGCGCTGGACAGCATGGGCCCGCTGTCGAAAGACATCGACTACCGCGTGATCGCGCTGGCGCGCGAGCGCGACGGCCAGCAGGCGACGACGCGGGAAGAACGCCGCCTGTTCGCGCCTTCCCTCACCTGGCGCATCAGCCCCTCGACGCGCCTCAACCTCAACCTGTACTACCAGGACGATCCGGCCCTGATTCCGTCGACGCCGCTGCCGGCCACCGGCGCCCTGCGCGATGCGCCCTACGGCCGGCTGGATGCCGACGCCTTCGCCGGCGACGCCGGCTGGTCGGGCATGGAGCGCAAGACCCTGCTGTCCGGCTGGAAGTTCGAACACGCCTTCAACGACACGGTGAGCTTCCTGCAGAACTTCCGCTACACCAAGGCCGACGGCTTCCAGCGCAACACCTACAACAACGGCCTGCTGGCCGACAAGCGCACCCTGCTGCGCTCGGCCTATTTCACCGACGAGGCCATGCACGGCTACGTGGTCGACAACCAGTTCGCCTTCCGCTTCAGCAGCGGGTCCTGGAGCCACCGCGTGCTGGCCGGCGCCGACTACCAGAAGCTGCGCACCAGCGTGCGCTACGGCGACACGCTGGGCACGAATACGCCGTCCATCGACCTGGGCAGCCCGAACCACCATTTGTTCGACGTGGCCGCCCTGCCCTTCGGCTTCTACACCGAGCGCCATGGCATCCGCCAGTCGCAGCTCGGCTTCTACCTGCAGGACGAGGCCAGGCTCGGCCCGCTGACCCTGCTGGCCGGCCTGCGCCGCGACCGCTACCGCAGCGAGGACGCCAGGCAGTCGACCTACGACGGCTTTCCATCGGGCGGCACGACCTCGATCGCCCAGGAACGCACCAGCGGCCGCATCGCCGCGATCGTCCAGATCGGGAATGGCTGGGCGCCCTACCTCAACTACTCGACCTCCTTCGAGCCGGCATCCGGCGTCGACTCGGTGACCGGCACGGCCTTCAAGCCGACCACGGCCAAGCAGATCGAGGGCGGCGTCAAGTACCGCTCGCAGGATGGCCGCACCCAGTTCACCGCGGCCGGCTTCGAGATCCGCAAGCAGAACGTGGTCGTCAACACGCCCGACTTCATGCAGTACACCCAGAACGGCGAAGTACGCTCCACCGGCGTCGAGGTCTCGTGGAACCAGGCCCTGGGCGACCGCCTGGACTTCACCCTGGGCCTGACCCGCCTCGACATGGAGGTCACCGAGAACAAGTCCGATACCTCGCTGGTCGGCAAGCGCCCGGTGTGGGTAGCCGACAAACAGGCCTCGCTGTGGCTGAACTACCAGCCAATCGACGCGCTCGACCTGAGCACGGGCGTGCGCTACGTGGGCGAGAGCCAGATGGATGCCCTGAACACCGGCGTCGTGCCCTCGTACACCGTGTTCGATGCGGCTGCGATGTATCGGCTCAACAAGACCTGGCGCCTGGGCCTTACCGCCAGCAACCTGGGCGACAAGCGCTACGTCGGCGCCTGCCACAGCACCCAGAACTGCTGGATGGGTGCGGAGCGCAGCGTCGAGCTGACCCTGCACGCCGCGTTCTGACCGGGAGCACCGCATGAGCTTCCGCGCCTGGTACACCGTGCACAAATGGACCAGCCTGGTCTCGACCCTGTTCCTGCTGATGCTGTGCGTGACGGGGCTGCCGCTGATCTTCTCGCACGAGATCAGCCACCTGCTGGGCACCAGCGCGGATGCGCCGCAGCTGGCCACCGGTCATACGGGCCGCGCCAGCATCGACGCCATCGTGGCCGATGCCCAGGCCCGACGGCCGCAGGATGTGCCGCAGTTCCTGGTGGCCGAGGCGGACGAGCCGGAGCTGCTCTATGTGCGCATGGCGGACCGCATCGATTCGCCCGGCCTGACGGCCTTCTACACCTACGACGCGCGCACCGGCGAGTTCCTCAGTGAATACCCGCTGGGCCAGGGCTTCATGGACGTGATGCTGCGCCTGCATGTCGACATGTACATGGGCATCGGCGGAACCCTGTTCCTGGGCCTGATGGGGCTGCTGCTGGCGGCGTCCATCGTGTCGGGCATCTATGTGTACGGGCCGTACATGAAGAAGCTGCGCTTCGGCAGCATCCGGCGCGACCGCGCCACGCGGCTCAAGTGGCTCGACCAGCATAACCTGCTGGGCATGGTGACCCTGGTG
>CAMPHU010000151.1 GCA_946886065.1 uncultured Massilia sp.
GAATATGATAACCACAATCGAAACCTTCCTGGTAGATGTCCCGACCATCCGCCCGCACAAACTGTCGGTCGCCACCATGAACACGCAAACCCTGGTGCTGGTGCGCGTGCGCTGCGACGACGGCATCGACGGCTGGGGCGAGGCCACCACCATTGGCGGACTCAACTACGGCGAAGAGAGCCCCGAAAGCATCAAGACCAATATCGACACCTACATCGCTCCGCTCCTGCTCGGCATGGATGCCGGCGAAGTGGCCAAGGCGATGGCCAAGGTGCGCAAGACCATCCAGGGCAACCGCTTCGCCAAGTGCGCGATCGAAACCGCCCTGCTCGACGCCCAGGCGCGCCGCCTGCGCGTGCCGCTGTCGGAACTGCTCGGCGGCCGGGTGCGCGATGCGTTGCCGGTGGCATGGACCCTGGCCAGCGGCGACACCAGCCGCGACATCCAGGAGGCCGAGCAGATGCTGGAGTCGCGCCGCCACCGCATCTTCAAGCTCAAGATCGGCCTGCGCGCGGTCGAGCAGGACGTGGCCCACGTACTGGCCATCAAGCGCGCCCTCGGCGAGCGCGCCAGCGTGCGGGTCGATGTCAACCAGGCCTGGAGCGAAGCCGAGGCGGTACGCGGGATCGCCGCGTTGGAAGCCGGCGGCATCGACCTGATCGAGCAGCCGGTCAAGGCAGGCAACGTGGCCGCGCTGGCGCGCCTGAAACGCCGCTTCGACGTCGCCATCATGGCTGACGAGGCCCTGCACGGCCCCGACGACGCCATGACCCTGGCGCGCGCGGATGCGGCCGACGTGTTCGCGGTCAAGATCACCCAGTCGGGCGGCCTGCTGCCGGCGAACGAGGTCGCCACCGTGGCGCGCCTGTCCGGCATCGGCCTGTACGGCGGCACCATGCTCGAAGGCGGCATCGGCACCGCCGCCACGGCCCACCTGTGCGCCACCTTCGCCGAGCTCGCGTGGGACACCGAACTCTTCGGCCCGCTGCTGCTGACCCGCGAAGTACTGGCCGAACCCCTGGTCTACCGCGACTACATGCTGCAGGTGCCGACCGGCCCGGGGCTGGGCGTCGAGATCGACATGGACAAACTGCGCGCGCTGCAGCGCCGATAACAGAGGAGAACACCATGCTGTTCCACGTTCGCATGACCGTCGACCTGCCGCCTTCGATGCCGGTCGACCAGGCCACCCAACTCAAGGCCGACGAAAAAGCGCTGGCCCAGCGCCTGCAGGACGAAGGCAAATGGCGGCACCTGTGGCGCATCGCCGGCCAGTACGCCAACGTCAGCATCTTCGACGTCGGCAGCGTCGACGAGCTGCATACGCTCCTCACCTCCCTGCCGCTGTTCCCCTACATGCGGATCGAGGTCATGCCGCTGTGCCGCCATCCCTCTTCGATCCGGCTAGATGACCGCTGAACTTTTCATTTTCCAAAACAGAAGGAGACAAGCATGAACCACGCAGATATCGATAGCCTCGTCAAAAGCTGGATCGTCGACGCCGCCGACCGCCCTGCCAACCCGCGCGTGCAGCAGATCGTGCTGCGCCTGGTCGGCGACCTGTGCAAGGCGATCGAGGACCTGGACATCACCCAGAGCGAATTCTGGAGCGGACTGTCCTTCCTGACGGAGGCCGGCAAGGCGAACGAGCTGGGCCTGCTGGCGCCCGGCCTGGGCCTGGAGCGCTTCCTCGACATCCGCGCCGACGAAGCCGAAGCCAGGGCCGGCCTCGAAGGCGGCACCCCGCGCACCATCGAAGGTCCGCTGTACGTCGCAGGCGCGCCGGAAAGCACGGGCTTTGCCCGCCTCGACGACGGCAGCGAGAGTGAGCGCGCCGAGCTACTGTTCATGCAAGGCACGGTCTATGGGCAGGACGGCCAACCGGTGCCGGGCGCCAGGGTCGAGGTCTGGCACGCGAACCTGATGGGCAACTATTCGTTCTTCGACAAGTCGCAATCCGATTTCAACCTGCGCCGTACGATCGTCACCGACGAGCATGGCCGTTACCAGTTCCGCAGCATTCTGCCGAAGGGCTATGGCTGCCCGCCGGGCGGCAGTACCGCGAGCCTCCTCGACCTGCTCGGCCGTCATGGCCAGCGTCCGGCGCACATCCATTTCTTCGTCAGCGCGCCCGGCCACCGCAAGCTCACCACCCAGATCAACATCGACGGCGACGAGTACCTGTGGGACGACTTCGCCTTCGCCAGCCGCGAAGGCCTGGTGCCGCCGGTGACCCGGATCGGGGACCCGGCCGAGCTCGACGCCAGGCGCGTGAGCGCGCCCTTCGCCTCGATCGACTTCGACTTCCGCCTGTACCGCGACACCGAGGCCGCCCCGAGCACCCTGGTGGAACGTCCGCGCGCAGCGGCCTGAGGGAGCGCACCATGATCCCGATCCGTCCCGTCAGCGCCTTCCAGCCGAAGAAGATCGACGACTATCTCATCGAAGACGAGGCCAGCGGCGACTACCGCCTGCACCGCAGCGCCTTCACCGACGAAGGCTTGTTCGAGCTCGAGATGAAGCACATCTTCGAAGGCAACTGGGTCTACCTCGCCCACGAAAGCCAGGTCGAGAACGTCAACGACTACTACACGACGCACATCGGCCGCCAGCCGGTGTTCATCGCCCGCAACCGCCAGGGAGAACTGAACGCCTTCATCAACGCGTGCAGCCACCGCGGCGCCCAGCTGTGCCGCCACAAGCGCGGCAACAAGGCGACCTATACCTGTCCTTTCCATGGCTGGACCTTCAACAACAGCGGCAAGCTGCTCAAGGTGAAGGATCCGGAAGATGCCGGCTACCCGGAGTGCTTCAACAAGGAAGGCTCGCACGACCTCAAGAAAGTCGCGCGCTTCGGCAACTACAAGGGCTTCCTGTTCGGCAGCCTGAATCCGGACGTGCCGTCCCTGGAGGAATTCCTGGGCCAGGCGACCAGGATCATCGACATGATCGTCGACCAGTCGCCGCATGGCCTGGAAGTGCTGCGCGGCTCCTCGACCTATACCTTCGAGGGCAACTGGAAGCTGCAGGCCGAGAACGGCGCCGACGGCTACCACGTGAGCGCGGTGCACTGGAACTACGCGGCCACCACCAGCCGCCGCAAGGAAGAACAGGCCGCGCGCGAAGACAAGATCCGCGCCATGGACGCCGGCAAATGGGGGCGCCAGGGCGGCGGCTTCTACGGCTTCGAGCATGGCCACATGCTGCTGTGGACCAAATGGGCCAATCCGGAAGACCGCCCGAACTTCCCGCGCCACGCCGAGTACGCCGAACAGTACGGCAAGCCGATGGCCGACTGGATGGTCGAGCGCTCGCGCAACCTGTGCCTGTACCCGAACGTCTACCTGATGGACCAGTTCGGCTCGCAGATCCGGCTGCTGCGCCCCCTCGCCGTCAACAAGACCGAGGTCACGATCTACTGCATCGCCCCGAAGGGCGAGCCGGACGAGGCCCGGGCCCGCCGCATCCGCCAGTACGAGGACTTCTTCAACGTCAGCGGCATGGCCACGCCCGACGACCTGGAAGAGTTCCGCGCCTGCCAGGAAGGCTATGCCGGCGGCGCCATGCAATGGAACGACATGTGCCGCGGCGCCACGCACTGGATCAAGGGGCCGGACGAGGCGGCCAGGGAAATTGGCCTGCAGCCCGTCATGAGCGGCGTGCGCACCGAAGACGAAGGCCTGTACACGGTGCAGCACCGCTACTGGCTGGACGTCATGAAACGGGCGCTGGCCGCCGAAGGAGATGCGAAATGACGCCCCCCAGCATGCACGAGCTGTGCGCATTCCTGTACCGCGAGGCGCGCCTGCTCGACGACGAGCAGTGGGACGACTGGCTGGAATGCTACGACCCGGACGCGCAATTCTGGATGCCGGCCTGGGACGACGACGGCAAGCTGGTGACGGACCCGCAGCGCGAGATCTCGCTGATCTACTACCCGAACCGGCAGGGCCTGGAAGACCGCGTGTTCCGCATCAAGACCGAGCGGTCGAGCGCGACCATGCCGGATACCCGCACCAGCCACAACATCGCGAATGTCGAAGTGGAGAAAACGGAAGGCGGCCGCGTCACCCTGCGCTTCAACTGGCATACGCTGAGCCACCGCTACAAGACCACGTACAGCCATTTCGGCATGTCGCGCTACGTGATCGACTTCGCGGGCCCGGCGCCGAAGATCCTGGACAAGTACGTCGTCCTGAAAAACGACTACATCAGCCAGGTCATCGACGTGTACCACATCTAGCAACGGCAACACACAAGGCAGGAGACATCGATGAGCCATACCATCGCACTGCAGTTCGAGGACGGCGTCACCCGTTTCATCAGCTGTAACGACAACGAAAAACTGGCGGACGCCGCCTATCGGCAGAAGGTGAACATACCGCTCGACTGCCGCGACGGCGCCTGCGGCACCTGCCGCGGCCTGTGCGAATCGGGCCAGTACGACATGCCGCCCGATAGCTATATCGAGGACGCGCTGGAACCCCGGGACGCGGCCGCCGGCCACATCCTGGCCTGCCAGATGCGCCCGACGTCCGACTGCGTGGTGCGCATTCCGGCGACCTCCGCCGCCTGCAAGACCGGCGTGCATAGCTTCCCGGGCAAGATCGCTTCGGTCGAAGCCCTGTCGGCGTCGACCATCCGCTTCTCGGTGGCGCTCGATGCCCCCGACTCGCTGGACTTCCTGCCGGGGCAGTACGTCAACGTCACGGTGCCGGGCACGAAGGAAACCCGGTCCTACTCGTTCAGCTCCGCACCGGGTGCGCCGCTGGCCAGCTTCGTCGTACGCAATGTGCCGAATGGCCTGATGAGCAGCTACCTGGACGGCCAGGCCAGGCTTGGCGATCCGGTCAGTTTCTCCGGTCCGTTCGGCAGCTTCTACCTGCGTCCGGTCCAGCGTCCGCTCCTGCTGCTGGCCGGAGGCACCGGCATCGCTCCCTTCCTGTCGATGCTGGACGTCCTCGACAAGCAGGGATTCACGCAGCCGGTGAAGATGGTCTACGCCGTCACCAACGACCACGACCTGGTGGAACTCGAGCACCTCGACCGCATCGCCGCGGCGCACCCCGGGTTCGAGTACATCACCTGCGTGTCCGCGGACGCCAGCTGCCACCTGCGCAAAGGCTATGCGACGGCGCACGTGGAACCATCCTGGGTCAATGGAGGCGAGGTCGACGTCTACCTGTGCGGCCCGGTCCCGATGGTCGAAGCCGTGCGCGGATGGCTGGACAGCACCGGCGTCAAGCCCGCCAATTTCTACTTCGAGAAGTTCTCGGCCAGCAGCGGAGGCGCGGCATGATGCATCCGGAACGCTTCAAGGACCAGGTCATGATCGTGACCGGCGCCGCCCAGGGCATCGGCCGCGGAGTCGCACTGGCGGCCGCGCGCGAAGGCGCCCAGCTGGTCCTCGCCGACCGTTCGGCCCTCGTGAACGAAGTGGCGCACGAAGCCGCCGGGCTGGGCGCCCAGGTCATCGTCGCCGAGGTCGACCTCGAGACCTATGCCGGCGCCGCGACGATGGCCGCGCAGGCGCTGGACGGCTATGGGCGCGTGGACATCCTCGTCAACAACGTGGGCGGCACCATCTGGGCCAAGCCCTACCAGGAATACACGGAAGCCGAGATCGAGGCCGAAATCCGCCGCTCGCTGTTTCCGACCCTGTGGAGCTGCCGGGCGGTGCTGCCCGCGATGATCGAGCGCCGGGCGGGGGCGATCGTCAATGTTTCCTCGATCGCGACGCGCGGCATCTACCGCATTCCCTATTCGGCGTCGAAAGGCGGCGTCAATGCGCTGACCGCCAGCCTGGCCTTCGAACATGCCGAGGACGGCATCCGCGTCAACGCCGTGGCGACCGGCGGCACCGAAGCGCCGCCACGCAAGGTTCCTCGCAATCCGAAACCCTTGAGCGCGCAGGAGGAGGTCTGGTATGCCGGCATCGTCGAGCAGACCAGGGCCAGCAGCCTGATGCACCGCTACGGGACGATTGCCGAGCAGGTCGGCGCGATCCTCTTCCTGGCGTCGAGCGAGGCTTCGTACATTACCGGTACCGTGCTGCCCGTCGGCGGCGGCGACCAGGGCTAAGGAGGCCGCATGCCGTTCATTCGTATCGAGGATGTCGACCTGTACTTCCAGGTCGACGGCGACCCGGCCAGGCCGGCGCTGCTGCTGTCCAATTCGCTGGGCACCGAGCTGGACATGTGGGACCCGCAGGCAGCAGCGCTGGCCGACGACTTCTTCATCGTCCGCTACGACACGCGCGGCCATGGGCGCTCGTCCGCGGGCAGGGAGCAGGTGACGCTCGGCCGCCTCGGCCGCGACGTGCTGGCCCTGCTGGATCACCTGGACATCGGACAGGCGCACTTCTGCGGCATCTCGATGGGGGGCATGACAGGACAGTGGCTGGGCATTCATGCCCCGGACCGCTTCGACCGCATCGTGCTGGCCAATACCGCGGCGCGGATCGGCACCCCGGAAGGATGGCATATGCGCGCCGGCCAGGTAAGGCGCGAGGGCTTGGACGGCGTGGCCGACGGCGCCGCGGGAAGGTGGTTCACGCCGGCCTTCCTTGCCGGCCAGCCCGCGATCGCCGAGCGGATGATCGGGAAGCTGCGCCGGCAGTCGCCGGAAGGCTATGCCAATTGCTGCCATGCGCTGGCCCTTGCGGACCTGCGCTCGTCGGTCCAGGCGATCCCCAATCCAGTGCTGGTCATCGCCGGCCGCCATGATCCGGTGACCACCGTCGCGGATGCCGAGTGGCTCGGCGCATGCATCAGGAATCGCCGCGTGGAGGTCGTGGATGCCTCCCACCTGTCCAATATCGAAGCTCCCGCTTCCTTTACCGCCTGCCTGAAGGCCTTCCTGCCGGCGGAGAACGCAGGCAAATCGCGTTCTCGGGTTTGCCAGCCAGGCTAGCGTGCCTTCCCTGCCGTGGTCCGGCGCGCCCTCGGGCGCGCCGTCGTCGTTCCTTCGCTCAGAACGAATGCCGGATACCGGCCATCACCCCGTTTTGCGCCCTGCCCGGCGCCACCGTACCGCCGGCATCGAGCGCCACCGCGGCGGCGCCGTCGTTGTCCATCCGGCCCAGGGCGGCATAGGCGGCGGTGCGCCGCGAGAAAGCGTAGGTCAGCCGCGCCACGAACATGCTGGTATCGTCGCCCGAGTCCTTGAGGTCGCGGCGCGCGACCTGCCCATCCAGGGTTAGGCGCGGCGCCAATGGATGGCTGGCCCCGAGGTAATACAGGTCCGACTCCGTGATCCCGGTGGCGGCGTCGGTCTTGCGGCCGATGATGCCGCCGCCGATCTTGGTCGTTCCAAGCATCACCCAGCCATTCACCGTCACGCGCCGGTCGAAACGATCGCTGCTGTTCAGGCCACCGGCGGCGCCGGCATGACCCTGGAGCTTGTCATAGGTGGCGTTGACGCCGTAGGTCCTGGTCTCGTAACCCAGCAGGGCCGTGAACTGCCGGCAGGCTTTCGAGTCGGCGGCCACTTCGCCGCCGCAGTTGGTGGCCGCGGGCCCGCCGGCGGCCGATGCGTCGCGCCCGAAACTATAGCTTGCCCCGGCGGTGATCCCGTTGTAGGTCCCAAGGTAGCTCACGGCATTGTCGCTGCGCGCATTCGGCAGATACGGGTCGATGCTGTTGATGGAGAACAGGTTGGGCCCCAGCACGTCGCTCTTGGCGGTGGCGAAGAAGCTCATGTTCAGGACACGTCCGATCTGCAGCGTGCCCCACTTGCCTTTCAGTCCGACCCAGGCCTGGCGCCCGAACAGGCGACCGCCCTGCCCCGACGTCCCGGTATCGGGATTGAAACCGCTCTCGAGCGCGAACACCGCGGACAGGCCGCCGCCCAGGTCCTCGCTGCCGCGAAAGCCGATCCGCGATGGCAGGCTGCCGGACAGCGAGCCTACCTTGGTCACCGAGTTGCCGGCCGCGTCCACGTTGTTGGTACGGGCCAGGGCGGCATCGACGATGCCGTACACCGTGACCGAGGTCTGCGCCGCCGCGGACGTGCCCCACAGCCCGGATGCCAGCGCGCTGGCCACCAGTAAGCCGGTCCGTCTGTTGTTTACTGCTTTCATGCTGTCTCCTGTCTTGGTATCGAATAAGTAGAACGAAGTGAACGAGGCGCTGCCGTACGCGCGCAAGCGCGCCGCTCCCCGGCTGAGGAGCGCCGTGACAGCGAGTGAAGAATCAGGCTCCGGACGGGATCGGGGTCCCGTTCCGGAGCGCGGCGCGGATCAGGCTTCGGAAGCCTTGACCATGCTTGCGCCGCGCAGGGGCGCGGCGGCGGAAGCCGAGCGCCCATGGCGGATGCAGGCGACGGCAATGGCGGCGATGACGGCCGGGATCGCGATGGCGAGGAAGTTCTGCTGCAGCGGCAGCGCCATGCCAACCAGGGTCCCGATCACGATGGGCGCCAGGATGGCGCCGCTGCGGCCCACGCCCGAGGCCCAGCCGATGCCGGTCGAGCGCACCGCCATCGGGTAGAACTGGCCCGCATAGGCGTAGGTGACGATCTGGGTGCCGATGGTCGACGCGCCGGCCAGGCCGACCAGCAGGAACAGCACCGGGGTCGATACCTTGTAGCCGAGCAGCGTAATCGAGACCGCGGCCAGCGCGTACATCCCGACCAGCACATATTTGATGTGGAAGCGGTCCGCCAGCCAGCCGCCGCCCACCGCGCCGATGACCGCGCCGAAGTTCAGCACCAGCACGAAGGTCAGCGCGGAACCCAGGCTGTAGCCGGCGCTGGCCATCAGCTTGGCCAGCCAGGAGCTGAGCGCGTACACCATGAACAGGCACATGAAGAAAGCGATCCAGAACATGATGGTGGAGAAGCCGCGGCCGTCCTGGAACAGTTTGCCGATCGGCGCGCCTTCGGCACGGTCGACGGCGGGCAGCGTATAGCTGTCGTCTTTCTGGACGCGGTAGGAAGGATCCATGCTCACCAGGATCTTCTGCAGCTCGGCCTGACGGTTCCGGCGAATCAGGAAAGGCATCGATTCCGGCATGCTTTTCAGGATAAAGGGAATCAGGATGACGGGAACACCGGCGGCCAGGAACACCGACTGCCAGCCGTGCGCCTCGATCAAGCCCTTGCCCAGCAGCGCTGCCAGCATTCCGCCCACCGCATAACCGCTGAACATCAAGGTCACCATCGTCGCGCGTATCCGCTTGGGCGAGTATTCGGTCATCTGGGCCACGACGTTCGGCATCACCCCGCCGATGCCAAGACCGGCGAGGAAACGCATGATGCTGAAGGTGTAGGGGTCGCCGGCGAAGCCGGCGGCGGCCGTGAAGACACTGAACAGCGCCAGGCAGATCACGATGGCCAGCTTGCGGCCGATCCTGTCGGCGACAGTGCCGAGGAAAATGGCGCCGAACATCATGCCGAACAGGGCCGAGCTGACCATGAAGCCGGCATCCTGGGCCGTGACGCCCATCTCCTTCATGATCGACGGCAGCGCGATGCCGGCCACCGCCAGGTCATAGCCGTCGCAAATGATGATGATCGCGCACCAGGCGAGGATGCCGAAGTGGAAGCGGTTGAAGCTGGCCCCATCGGCCATCTTGTGTACGTCGATGTGTCGCATGCTGCTGTCTCCTTTGTTGTGAATCTCTTGGTGTGTCAGGTTTTCGTGGGCAGCCTGCCTGCTGCAGGTCCATGCAGTACCCGGCATGCCACGATGCCGATCGCCACGCCCCAGAAGGCCGACCCAAGCCCCAGGAAGCTCATTCCGGAAGCGGTAGCGACGAAGGCGATGACCGACGCCTCCCGGTGGTCTTCGGCCGCCGCGACGGCGCCGAGATTGGCGACGATGGGACCGAGCAATGCCAGGCCGGCGAGCGTTGCGACCAGTTCCCTGGGCAGTGCGGCGAACAGCATGACGATCGAGCCGCCGAACATCCCGGCGACCAGGTAGAAGCCGCCGTTGGCCAGGCCGGCGACGTAGCGCTTGCGGGGATCCTCGTGCGCCTCCCGGCTTGTGCACATGGCCGCGGTGATCGCGGCGATCGCGATCGTGATCCCGCCGGCAAAGGCGACCACCAGCGAAGCAAGGCTGCTCGTGACGATCACCGGGCGCACCTGGGTGTCGTAGCCCGCGGTCTTCAGGACGGTCATGCCGGGAAGGTATTGGCCGGTCAGGGTCACCAGCACCAGCGGCAAGGCCAGGCTGAAGGTGCCCGTCCAGCTCCAGGCCGGCGCGATGAACACCGGTGTGACGAATTGCAGGTCCAGGCCGGACAGGCTTGTCTGACCGGAGGACCAGGCTATCGCGGTCCCGGCCGCGAGCAGCAGCGCGACGCAGTAGCGTGGCGAGGTGCGCTTGAACAGGAGGTAGGCGGCGATCATGCCGAACACCAGCACAGGCATCGACGCCACGCCCTTGAAGGCATTCATCCCGAACGGAATGAGAATCCCCGCCATCATCCCGCTTGCGACGCCAGGCGGTACCCAGCGGGCCACGCGCTCGACCCAGCCCGAGAGACCGATCGCGAGCAGGAGCAGCGCCGCAGTCAGGTAGGCGCCAACCGCTTCGTTGACCGACAGGCCGGGAAACAGGGTGATCAGGAGCGCGGTGCCCGGCGCCGACCACGCGGTGATCACCGGGACCTTCATGCGCCAGCTCAGGAAGATCCCGGCTGCGGCCGCGCCGATCGAAATACCCCACACCCAGGACGCGAACATCTCGCTCGACACCTGCGCGGCCTGGGCCGCCTGGTAGAAAATCGCGAGCGGTGCGGAGAATGAGACCAGGACGGCGAGAAAGCCGGCAACGATAGCCGGCAACAGCGAGCCGCGGGCGCCCGACTCGCGCGGCGCGTCCTCGGGATGGGCCGCCAGGCTCGCTCCGCTTGCGCCGCCGGAGTCCGCGCCGCTGCCGCCGAACCGGTGTTGACCGTCAGTCTTCATCTTGTCTCCGCTTGCTGTCGTCGATGGCGGTCGCCCGTGTCGAGCGCCGTCTTTATTGCAGCGTAGATAACCCAAGCAGGAGCGTCCAACACTGATTTGGTATCCATTCGATACCTGATGGGTATTGAACGGCAGCGATGCGCTGTCGCGCCGGTGAAGCGGGAGGTTTCCGGGTCAGGCGGTCGCTGTCGTAGCCGTAAAGTGGGCGGCCATCGCGGATAAGGTCCGCATCCAGTAAGCCGCGATGGCGAGGCAAGGCAAGGCAGGCCACTGACGCCGGCTGCCCAAGCCATAACGGTACTTGTGCCGGCCTCTTGCAAAGCGGCCGGACAAGACGCATTGCGACAGTTGGAAAAAGTGAGCCCAGAAATGACAATCGCCGGGCATGAGCCGGCGATTGTCTTGATTCTGGAGGCGAGGACGGGAGTCGAACCCGTCTAGACGGCTTTGCAGGCCGCTGCAT
>CAMPHU010000152.1 GCA_946886065.1 uncultured Massilia sp.
CGTCAGCGCCCGCCGATCCCGCTTGGTCGGCCTGCCCTTGAGATCGAGGCTAGGCTCCGGATACAGCCTGCGCGCCTCCTTGTCGTTCTCGCGCCGCGCAATGCTCTCATCCGTTTCGAAATACAGGGTCCGCGCCACCGGCGCCGGCCCGCGCGCGCCCGAGATCGCCGCGACGATCACCTCCCACCGGTCCGAGCCGTTGTCGATCAGGACCTTGTCGTTCACCTTCACGATCCGCGCCGGCTTGACCGGCTCGCCGCCGATCCGCACGCGGCCACGGTCGATGGCATCGGTGGCCAGCGAGCGCGTCTTGAAGAAGCGCGCTGCCCACAGCCATTTGTCGAGTCGTACGTTATTTTCTTCCATCATTCATTCCATTAGGCATAGCCGATCGCGAAGACCCGCATCGCCAGTTTATACAGCACATAGGCGATTTCATAGCTCGCGCGCCGGAACCAGCCGAGGTTGGCGAACTCTTCCGCACAAACCGGCGTGCCGTCCGCGATCCCCTTCTCGATGTGCTCGCGCATGGTAGCGGCGAACACGGCGTCGCTCACCACCACATTGGCCTCCTGGTTGAGGAAGAGCGACAAGCCGTCGCAGTTGCTCGACCCGACCGTGGCCCAGTCGTCGTCCACCACCGCCACCTTGGCGTGCAGCTGGGTCTTGCGGTACTCGACCACCTTGACCCCGGCGTCCAGCAGCTTCGGATAGAAGGAATGCGCCACCGCATCCTGGATCGGAAACTCCCCCACCCCGATCAGCAAGGTCACGTCCACCCCGCGCTGCGCGGCATGGGCCAGGGCCTTGCGGAACTTTCGTCCCGGTGCGAAGTACGGCGTGGCCAGCAGCACGCTGTGGCGCGCCCGGCCCAGGGCCTGCAGGTAGGCGCGCTGGATGGTGCCGCGGTTGCGCAGGTTGTCGCGCACGACAAAGGCGGCGCGCGCGGGCCGCTCGCAGGACTGCGGCGGCTGCTTGCGCATCTCGCGGAACAGGTCGATGCGGCGCCTGAGCTTCAGGTGCCCCACGCGCATCCACTGCGCCTGCGCCTCGCGGTGGATCTGGGCCACCAGCGGCCCGCGCACCCGCACCGCGAAGTCCCAGCGCGGCGCCGGCAGGCGCTTGCCCTTGAGGTGGTCGCAGATCCAGTCGTCGTTGACATTGATCCCGCCGACAAAGGCGGTCTCGCGGTCGACCACCACGATCTTGCGATGCGAGCGCGCGATGCCGCGCCGGCACCAGGGATTGAAGACGCGGTATTGCACACCGGCGTCCGCGAACAGCGCCCCCAGGCGCGTGGCCGGCCGGTGTTCGGTGCCGATCCAGTCGACCAGCACCCTCACCTTCACCCCGCGCAGCGCGGCCCGGATCAGGGCGTTGCGCACCGCGCGGCCGGTGTCGTCCTCGGCGAAGATATAGGTCTCGAACAGGACGTCGTGCTGCGCCGCGTCGAGCGCCTCGATCAGCGCCGGAAAATACGCGGTGCCGCTTTCGAGCAGGGTGACGTCGTTGTTGTCTACGTAGGTGACCGAACGCATGGCCTGGGCCACTACTCCAGCTGGAGTTCCGCCACGATCGGCGCGTGGTCGGACAGCTTGGCCCACAGCGGACCGTGCATCACCTGCGCATTGTCCACCTTGAAGCCGCGCACATAGATCCGGTCCAGCCGGAACCAGGGCAGCGCGGCCGGGAAGGTGCGCGCCGGGGCCAGGCGGGGCTGGCGTCCGGCCCAGCTGCGCACCATGTCGCCCAGCGGCGAACGCGGGCCGAGTTCGTCGAACACCTCGGCCACGCCGAGCCCGTTGCGCAGGCGGTCGCTGAGCGTGTTGCGCCAGTCGTTGAAGTCGCCCGCGATGATCACCGGCTCGCCGTTCGACGAAGCGTTGACGGCCTCGATCAGCTGCGCCGTCTGGCGCCCGCGGCTGCCTTCGAAGAGGCCCAGGTGCACCACATAGCAGTGCACCTTGCCCGCCGGCGTCTCCAGCACGCAGTGCAGGATGCCGCGCTGCTCGTAGGCGTGATCCGAGACGTCGTGGTTGTGCGAATTCTCGATCGGGAAAGCCGAGAGCAGCGCGTTGCCGTGATGGCCGTGGTCGTACACGGCATTCATCCCGTAGGCGCTGTGATGGGCCTCGCCCTTGAAGTAGTCGTACTGGGCGGTTTCGGGCCAGTGGCGGTGGTGGCCATGGTCCTCCCTGCCGAAGCGTGCCTGGTACCGGTCGTGCCGGCCCTGCACCTCCTGCAGGAATACGATCTCGGCGTGGAATTCAGCGATCGCCTTCTTGAGAGCGATCACGCGGGGCGTTGCGCGCAAGGACGTCACGCCCTTATGAATATTGTAGGTGGCCACACGAATTTTCATGGGAACATTCTACCCGGATCGGAAGCGGGTTTTCCGGGACCGGGCCCAATCGTGCAGCGGTCCGGCCGGCACGCGGGTACCGCGCCGGCCGGCAATCAAGGGGGGCTCAACCGAATGCGAGCGCCTGTTCCACGATGGCTTCGTGGCCGGTCACCATCAGTTTGCGTTTAGGAACACGCTTTGCAGCAGTGATTTCTTCTGCGGACAGAAGCGGACCCATCAGGCGCAGTCCGCACAGCAGGTCGACATAGATGCAGCCGTCGCCGGTGCTGATTTCCTTCACCTTTTCCTCGCATTCGAGTTTGAAGTTGTCCATTTTTCCTCCTGAATCTTTCGATTTGAGATTTGTAACGAATTGTCACGGGCCGGTGAGGTGTTGACGATATTCCAGCACTTTCGGAGTGTCAACCAACGAATCTACGGTGCTGATCAGAAAACAACAAATTTCCTTTGGTCACTAAAATGCGTTTCGCATGCCCATGCGATGGTCGCCAAGAGTGAAAAATGTGGTTTTTGCTGGCTCAAATGTGCGCGATATGGGCGTCAACGCACAGAAAAAAATTTTTACAGCACCAGCGTTCTTTTATCGAAAACTATCGTTGCCTCTGCGGAAGTCAGCACTGTAGCTTGACAGAATGACTAGGACTATCCCACTGCGTGGGGGCAATTTGTGACCAGCGGTTATTTCTCGATGTGCCGTGGCAAGGCGAGAATCGCTTCCGCGTTAGAAGATGAGAAACATTTATCGGCGGCTTCCAGCAACGGCAGCCATGCATGGCGCAGGTGCTCGCGCGGGCTCAGGCGCACCGCGATCTCGCGCGGAACGCAGACCGAGAACACATGCTCGGTGTTGTGGGTGACGCCAGGCGCGTAGCGGTGGCGCCAGACAGGGTAGATCTCGTAGATATTGGACACCCGCCAGTCGAGCAGGCGGATGGCCTCGCCGTCGGCCACGATGCCGGTTTCCTCGAACAGTTCGCGGGCGGCGGTCGTGAGCAGCGGCTCGTCCGGCGCGTCCAGCGAGCCGGTCACCGATTGCCAGAAACCCGGACGGTCGGCGCGTTCGAGCAGCAGCACGTCCAGCGCGGACGTGTGGATGACGATCAGGACCGATTCGGGGATCTTGTGCGGTTTCATCCGTAAACGGCGGCCGGGCGCCAGCCCGGCCGCAGAGGCGCGTAAGGAAGGCCGGCGGCGCCGCCGCCGGCACGGCGCTCGCCCTTAGGCGACCTTCGGCTCGTTGCGCAGGCGGATGTGCAGCTCTTTCAGCTGCTTCTCGTCCACTTCCGACGGCGCGTTGGTCAGCAGGCACTGGGCGCGCTGGGTCTTCGGGAAGGCGATCACGTCGCGGATCGACTCGGAGCCGGTCATCAAGGTGATCAGGCGGTCCAGGCCGAAGGCCAGGCCACCGTGCGGCGGCGCGCCGTACTGCAGCGCGTCGAGCAGGAAGCCGAACTTGAGCCGGGCCTCTTCCGCATCGATCTTGAGGGCGCGGAACACCTTGCTCTGCACTTCCTCGCGGTGGATACGGATCGAGCCGCCGCCCAGTTCCCAGCCGTTCAGGACCATGTCGTAGGCCTTGGCGACGCAGGCGCCCGGGTTGGTCTCGAGCATGTCCTCGTGGCCGTCCTTCGGCGCGGTGAACGGGTGGTGGGTCGCGTTCCAGCGGCCGCTGTCCTCGTCGTACTCGAACATCGGGAAGTCGATCACCCACAGCGGCGCCCAGACGTCGTCGAACAGGCCGGCCTTCTTGCCGAATTCCGAGTGGCCGATCTTCACGCGCAGCGCGCCGATGGCGTCGTTGACGACCTTGGCCTTGTCTGCGCCGAAGAAGATCAGGTCGCCGTCTTCGGCGCCGGTCAGTTCCAGGATCTGCGCGAGCACGTCATCCGAGATGTTCTTGACGATCGGCGACTGCAGGCCGTCACGGCCCTTGGCCTTCTCGTTGACCTTGATGTAGGCCAGGCCCTTGGCGCCGTAGATGGCGACGAACTGGGTGTACGCGTCGATTTCCGAACGCGGCATCGCACCGCCCTGCGGCACGCGCAGGCCGACCACGCGGCCGCCTTCCATGTTGGCGGCGCTGTTGAAGACCTTGAACTCGACCGACTTCATCAGTTCGGTCAGTTCGGTGAACTGCAGCTTCACGCGCATGTCCGGCTTGTCCGAACCGTACATGCCCATGGCGGTGGCGAAGTCCATCACCGGGAACGGGTTCGGCAGGTCGACGCCGGCCGCGTTCTTGAACACGGTGCGCATCATGTCTTCGAACAGGTCACGGATTTCCTGCTCCGTCAGGAACGAGGTTTCGCAGTCGATCTGGGTGAATTCCGGCTGGCGGTCGGCGCGCAGGTCTTCGTCGCGGAAGCACTTGGTGATCTGGTAGTAGCGGTCGAAGTTGGCGACCATCAGCAGCTGCTTGAACAGCTGCGGCGACTGCGGCAGCGCGAAGAAGTTGCCCGGGTTGACGCGCGAAGGCACCAGGTAGTCGCGGGCGCCTTCCGGGGTCGACTTGGTCAGCATCGGGGTTTCGATGTCGATGAAGCCCAGGTTGTCCAGGTACTTGCGCACTTCCATCGAGACCTTGTAGCGCAGGCGCAGGTTGTGCTGCATCTGCTGGCGGCGCAGGTCGAGCACGCGGTGGGTCAGGCGGGTGGTTTCCGACAGGTTGTCGTCGTCCAGCTGGAACGGCACCGGCACCGACGCGTTCAGCACTTCCAGGGCGGTGGTGTTGATCTCGATCTTGCCCGACTTCAGGTTGGCGTTGGCCGTGCCTTCCAGGCGATTCACGACGGTACCGGTGATGCGCAGGCAGTACTCGTTGCGCACGTGTTCCGCGGCCTTGAACACCTCGGCGTTATCCGGGTGGCAGACCACCTGCACCAGGCCTTCGCGGTCGCGCAGGTCGATGAAGATCACGCCGCCGTGGTCGCGGCGACGGTGCACCCAGCCGCACAGGCTGACGGTTTGGCCCAGCAGTTCCTCGGTGACGAGGCCGCAGTAATGAGTACGCATGGTGGACATAGTTTTCGTTCCAGGTTAGTTATTTCGGTTGCGCCACCGGCATCGGAACGATGCGGATGGCCCTGTTTTTCTGCTGAGCTTGTTTGTGTTTGCTTATTCGGGAGCGACGACGCCCATCGAGACGATGTGCTTCAGCGCCGCATCCACCGTCATGTTCAATTCCACGACCTTGCTGCGTTCCATCATCAGGAAGAAGCCCGAGGTCGGATTCGGGGTGGTCGGCACGTACACGCTCACGTAGTCGCCCACCAGGTGGTTCTTCACGTCCCCGCCCGGCACGCCGGTCAGGAAACCGATCGTATAGGAATCCGCGTGCGGGTAAGGAATCAGGACCGGCGTGCGGAAGGCGTTGCCCGACGAGGAGAACAGCGTGTCCGACACCTGCTTGACGCTGCCGTACAGCGAGCTGACCACCGGGATGCGCTTGAGCAG
Source organism: uncultured Massilia sp. (assembly GCA_946886065.1). The sequence goes on from CAMPHU010000152.1 coordinate 5,819, forward strand.
GCGGTCGCCCAGGCGCACGACGTAGCCGCCGACCAGGTTGTTGGTCAGCAGGCCGGTCAGGAACACGATGGCCAGGGTCAGGATCGCGCCGAAGCCGGGAATGTCCATGCCGAACACGGTGCGCGGCTGCCAGGCTTCCGGCACGATCAGCAGCGACTGGTCCAGCGTGCTGATGATCAGGCTCAGCACCCAGGCGGTGATCGCCAGGGGCACCAGGACCAGCAGGCCGGTAAGGAAGTATTTGCGCATCGCGTTCTCTTGTTCTTGTTGACCGCGGCCCGGAGGCCGCGGCGGATCAGGTGCCGCTCTTGTCGCCGCCGCCCGTGGCCGGGGCGGCTGCGGGCGCGGCGGCCGGCGTGCTGCTCTCCGACGAGGCGGCCGGGGCGGCTGCCCCCGCGGCGTTGCCGGAGGTGCCGGTGGCCGGCGGGGTGCCGCCGCGGAAATCGGTCACGTACCAGCCGGTGCCCTTGAGCTGGAAGCCGGCGGCGGTGACTTGCTTCTTGAAGGCCGGCTTGGCGCACGATGGGCAAGTCGTCAGGACCGGATCGGACACTTTTTGCAGCACATCTTTGTTGAAACCGCATTCTTCGCAGCGGTAGGCGTAAATCGGCATGTGGTACTCCGCAAAAATCTTCAAAACCCTGAATTATAAAGCTTTTGCAGCAGCTTTTGCCCGTTGGCCTGCCACGGAGCCGCCTGCAGCGCAACAGGGACGGTAAATGGTGTTGTTTTTCACCATCGTCAACAACACTTTCGTTTGCTCAAGCCCCGCCGAGGTGATTTAATACCATCTTTCTTAAAAGCATGTTGGCAGCAGAGCTCGGCGCTGTTGTCTCAGTTAAAAAGAAACAGAAGATCGGGCGCGGTGCCGCATCGCCGCCTGTCCGTAAAAGAACGCTAAGTTTGAAAGCCCGCGCAAGCGGGCTTTTTCTTTGGCGCTGCGCTCAGCGGCGCCGCCATGCCATCCAGCGCTCCTTGCCGGCGAAGACGGGAATCGAGTCCTCCACCGGCCTGTTCTCGATGCACTCGAAGCCGTCGGCCAGCAACGCCTCCAGCCGCTCGCGGGCGATCCCGAAGGGCGGCCCTTTCGGCTTGTCGCCGAAGTAGAAGAATCCCGCCAGCAGCGCCCCCGGGCGCAAGAGTTCCGCCCAGCGCGCGGCGATGCGCGGCCACATCGCGGGCGGCATCGCGCACAGGAAGGCGCATTCGTAGACCATGTCCAGCGGCCGCGCGGGTTCCCAGGCGAAGAAGTCGGCTTCGAGCACCCGTTCGTCCCACCGCCCCGCCACCCGCTTCGCGCGGGCCACGGCTTCGGGTGCGAAATCGATGGCGCTGGCGTCCCAGCCCTGCTCCATCAGCCAGGCCAGTTCGTAGCCGCTGCCGCAGCCGGGAATCAGTACCGTCAGCGGCCGCTCGCAGCCGGCCACGAAGCGGCGCAGCTCCGCCGGAACGGCGCCCCGGTCCCAGGGCGTGAAGCCGCGCGCGAAGCGCTCGTCCCAGAACCCCGGCTGGAGCGGGTCGCGGTGGGAAAAGTCAGGCGCCATGCACCTGCAGCAGGTAGAAGCCGAGCGCCGCGACGCCGGACCCGCCCAGCAGGAAGGCCAGCACGCCCAGCAGGCGGTTGGTGCGGCGCTGCTGCATCACGAGCATCGCCAGCAGGTCGGAATGGGCGACATTCGGATTGGCCAGGTGCGGATGGGTCTCGCGCGCCAGGGCCTGGTGCAGCAGGCGCGGGAACTGCGGGAAGATGTGGGCATAGCGCGGCGCCTCGGCGCGCAGCTTCTCGACGAAGCCCTGCCAGCCGACCTGCTCGGACATCCAGCGCTCCAGGTAGGGCTTGGCGGTCTTCCACAGGTCCAGGTCGGGGTCGAGCTGGCGTCCCAGGCCCTCGATGTTGAGCAGGGTCTTCTGCAGCAGCACCAGTTGCGGCTGCACCTCGACGTTGAAGCGGCGCGAAGTCTGGAACAGGCGCAGCAGGATCTGGCCGAAGGAGATGTCCTTCAGCGGACGGTCGAAGATCGGCTCGCAGCAGGCGCGCACCGCGGATTCCAGCTCGTCGACGCGGGTGGTGGGCGGCGCCCAGCCGGATTCGATGTGGGCTTCGGCCACGCGCTTGTAGTCGCGGCGGAAGAAGGCCAGGAAGTTCTGCGACAGGTAATCCTTGTCGAAGTCGTTCAGGGTGCCCACGATGCCGAAGTCGAGCGCGATGTAGCGGCCGAAGGTCTCCTTCTCGATCGAGACCAGGATGTTCCCCGGGTGCATATCGGCATGGAAGAAGCCGTCGCGGAAGACCTGGGTGAAGAAGATCTCCACGCCGTCGCTCGACAGTTTTTTGAGGTCCACGCCCTCCGCCGCCAGGCGCTCGATCTGGGACACCGGGATGCCGCGCATGCGCTCCATCACGATCACGCTGCTGGAGCAGTAGTCCCAGTACATCTCGGGCACCATCAGGAGGGTCGAGTTGGCGAAGTTGCGGCGCAGCTGGGCCGCGTTGGCCGCTTCGCGCATCAGGTCCAGCTCGTCGTGCAGGTATTTGTCGAATTCGCCCACGACCTCGCGCGGCTTGAGGCGGCGCGCCTCGCCCCACACGCGCTCGATCAGGCTGGCCGCCATGTGCATCAGGGCGATGTCTTCGTCGATCAGCTTCTTCATGCCCGGGCGGAGCACCTTGACCGCGACGTCCTTGCCGTTCTTCAGGCGCGCGAAGTGGACCTGGGCGATCGAGGCCGAGGCCACCGGCTCGCGCTCGAAATGGGCGAACAGCTGGTCCGGGTGGGCGCCGAGCGAGCGCGTGATCTGGGCGATGGCCAGGTCGGAATCGAAGGGCGGCACGCGATCCTGCAGCAGGGCCAGTTCGTCGGCGATATCCTGGGGCATCAGGTCGCGCCGGGTCGACAGCACCTGGCCGAACTTCACGAAGATCGGGCCGAGCTCCTCCAGCGCCTGGCGCAGGCGGATCGCGCGCGGCGAGGTGATGCGGCGCCAGAAGAAGAAGGTGCTCATCAGGCGCGCGGTGCGCGGCGCGTTGATGCTGGTGACGGCGATCTCGTCGAGGCCGTACTTGGTGAAGACGGCGAGAATGCGCACCAGGCGCAGGAATTTCAATATCATCGGCGGTCCGGGCTCAGAGCGGTGATTGCGCGCGCAGCGCTGGTGGTGTCCTGTTGCGCCAGGCGCTGTTCGAGCCGGGCGATGCGCTTCGCGGTGCGCTCGACGTCGTCGCGCAGGCGCACCACCTCGGCGGCGAATTCCTCGCGCTGCGCGGGACGCACCAGCACCGGGCGCTCTTCGGCCAGGAACTCGGCCAGGTTCTCGGCCAGGCGGCGCCCGGCGCCGTTCGCCAGCCCAAGGGCCTGGCGCGCGCCCTCGGCCACGCGGCGGGCGCCGATCGGCCCGATCGCGCGTTCCAGGTCGTGCTCGGCATCCCAGCGCAGGCCGTTGGCCAGCTGCGAGATCGTGTTCGCGAATTCCGCATCGCCCTCGATCTTCACGTAGGACAGCGCACGCGAGCGGTCCTGGGCGATCAGCGGCAGGTCGGCCAGCTTGACGCGGATGGTCACCCCGGCCGGACCGCCGTCTTCGTTGCGGCTGGCTTCCAGCATGCCGTCGGCCGCCACGTGCATGCGCAGCTCAAGGACGCCGGTGTCAATACGGGCTTCCTTGCCCGCATGGCGCGCCAGCGCCGCGCGCGCCCAGGCCTCCTGGGCAAGCAGGTGGTTGATCGCGGCCAGCGCAGGCATGGCCAGCGCCTGTTGGGGGGAACTCGGGAACATAAAGAATACTTTAAATAAAAAAAACCGCCCGTGGAAAGCGGGCGGTCTCGATCTTACCAGTTTGCCGGGAACACACCCGGCAGCACGGGAGCTTTACTGAAAATAATTACGCTACCTGCTGGATACCTGCCAGCACCCAGCCGCCCGCGCCGGACAGCGGCTTGGACAGGTTCCACACCTCGACCAGCGGCTCGGCCGGCGCGTTCGGGGCGGTGCGGATCATGGCGTTGAACTGCACGCTCGCCAGGTAGTCGGCGGCGCCGGTCTCGATGCCCAGCAGCTGGGCGTCGACCGACACCACGTCGGTGTAGTCGGCCGCACCGTTGCGTTCCTGGATCTGCATCTTCAGCTCGGCGAACACTTCCGGCGAGGTGAACTCGCGCAGGTCGTTGGTGTCGCCGCGGTCCCAGGCCGCCTGCAGGCGGATGAAGGACGACTTTGCCTGGCGCAGGAAGGCTTCCTGGTCGAAGTCGCCCGGCACGCCCCATTGGTTGTGGCTGGCGCCGCCCTTGTCGAGCATCGCGCCGCCCTGGGGCTGCTGGCCCTGGAAGGCCGAAGGCTGGTAGGCGCCCTGGCGCAGGCCGGAACCGATCTCCGGCGTGGACACCGCGCCGGCAGGCACCGGCTGGGCCGCGCCGTAGCCGGCCTTGGCGAAGGCCGGGTTGGCCGGGGTGTCCTTGCGGCGGAACATGCGCACGATGAACATCACGGCGAGGGCCAGCAGGGCGATCATCAGGATGGTCGAGATCACGCTGGCGAGCGCGCCGCCGATGCCGAAGTGCGACAGCAGTGCGCCCAGGCCCAGGCCCAGCAGGGCCCCGCCCAGGATGCCCTTCCACATGCTCGGTTTCTTGGCGGCCGCGGCGGCGGCGCCGGTCGCGCCGGCGGCAGCGGCCGGCGCCGCGGTCGGCGCACGCTGCATGGCCGGAGCCTGCGCCGGGGCCGGGGCAGGCATCTGGCGCACGGTCTGCGACTGGCGGCCGAAGGAACGCTTGCCGCCCATCGGACGCGCGGTGGCTTCCGCGATCATCGAAACCGCCGTGACGGCCAACATCATCGTGACCAAGAATTTTTTCATCTCGTTCTTCCTAGAGTTTAATACCAGTGTGCAATGCGGCCACACCCGCCGTCAGGTTGAAATACTGGACCCGCTCCAGTCCCGCATCGAGCATCATCCCTTTCAGGGTGTCCTGGTCGGGGTGCATGCGGATCGATTCCGCCAGATAGCGGTAGCTTTCGGCGTCGCCGGCGATCTTTTGTCCCAGCCACGGCAGCACCGAGAACGAATACACGTCATAGGGCTTCTGCAGCGGCGCGATCACTTTCGAGAACTCCAGCACCAGCAGCTTGCCGCCCGGCTTCAGCACGCGGCGCATTTCCGCCAGCGCCTGGTCCTTGTGCGTCATGTTGCGCAGGCCGAAGGCCACGCTCACCCGGTCGAAGTAATTGTCCGGGAAAGGCAGTTTCTCTGCGTCACACAGCAAGGTGGGGGTGACGAGTCCTTTATTCAATAGACGGTCGCGGCCGACGCGCAGCATCGATTCGTTGATGTCGGTGAGCCAGACCTCGCCGGTATGGCCGGCCTGTTTCGCAAAGGCCTTGGCCAGGTCGCCCGTGCCGCCCGCGATGTCGAGCACCTTGAAGCCCGGGCGCACGCCGGCCTGGGCGATGGTGAAGGCCTTCCAGATGCGGTGCAGGCCGCCCGACATCAGGTCGTTCATGACGTCGTACTTGGAGGCGACCGAATGGAAGACCTT
>CAMPHU010000153.1 GCA_946886065.1 uncultured Massilia sp.
TCGTCCTGGGTGATGTCGCCGGCGATGCGGATGAACAGGTCCTGGTTCGGGGTGAACTCGGCCGACAGGCGCGCCGCGGTGACATCCTTGTCGTAGTTCTCGCCGCCGGTGGTCAGGTTCTTGCCGAAGCCGTCGCGCTTGAAGCGGGCGAAGGTGCCGCCGATGCGCGCGGTGTCGGTCAGCGGGGTGCTGGCGGTGACCACGACTTCGCGCTGCTGGTAGTTGCCGACGGTGGCGCGCAGGCGCACGTCGCGCTGCGGGCCGAGCTTGCGGGTCACGTACTTGACCGCGCCGCCGATGGTGTTGCGGCCGTACAGGGTGCCCTGCGGGCCGCGCAGCACCTCGATGCGCTCGACGTCGTAGATGTCGGCCACGGCCGCTTGCGGACGGGCCAGGTAGATGTCATCGATGTAGATGCCGACGCCGGACTCGAAGCCGGCCAGCGGGTCGGCCTGGCCGACGCCGCGGATGAAGGCGGTCAGCGTGCTGTTGGTGGCGCGCGAAGCCTTGAGGGTGGTGTTCGGCAGGGCAAGGGCGAGGGCGGTCACGTCCGGCACGGCCTGTTTGGAGAGCTGGTCTGCCGAGAAGGCGGTGACCGACACCGGCACGTCCTGCAGGGTCTCCTCGCGGCGGCGCGCGGTGACGACCACCTTGGCCGGCGCGGCTTCCTCGGCCGACGCCGCCGGGGCGCCGGCCGAGGTCTGGGCGTGGGCCAGGCCGGCGCCGCCCCCCGAGATGGCGAGCAGGGCGATGGCGGACTGGGTCAGCAGGGTCAGTTTCTTCTTGGTCAGACGCATTCTTGTCTCCTTGTTTTTTGTAGGCATGCGTTCAAGATTTCGCATGCCAGCAGTGTGCCTCGGTTGGGTTTGGTTGAATAGATAACAATCGCCCACCCCTTTGTGCGTAAATGCACAGCCCGCTATGCTGCTCTAGTGCAAATATGTGCAAGGCGTTTTCGCCAGGCTGTCAGTGGGCGCCAACGCATTTACGCAGTGAATTTGCCCCGAGGAATGGCTCAAATAGTGCTCATGAGCATCCGATTCGCGCAGCGACAGGGGAGCTCGACGAAAGGATTGCAGGGGGAATGTGCACTAGTGCACAATATGTCATCTTGATATCGGACAACTGCCCATGAATACGCTGCCCGAGTGGACCGACCTGCGATTCTTCCTGGAGCTGGCGCGCGCCGGCACCTTGTCCGGCGCCTCGCGCCGCCTCGAGGTCGAGCACACCACGGTGGCGCGCCGCATCGACCGGCTCGAGACCCAGCTCGGAGCGACCTTGTTCGACCGCAGCCGCGAAGGCTACGAGCTGACCGAGGTCGGGCTGGCGCTGCTGCCGCATGCCGAGGCGATGGAAGGCGCGGCCCTGGCCGCGGCCGAGCAGATCGGCGGGGCGGAGGTGGCGGCGGCCGGCGTGGTGCGCCTGGGCGTGCCCGAAGTGTTCGGGGTGCGGGTGGTGGCGCCGCTGCTGGCCGGGCTGCTGGAGCAGCATCCGGACCTGTCGATCGACCTGCTGGCGCTGCCGCGCTTCGCCAACCTGGCCAACCGCGAGGCCGACCTCGGGGTCATGCTCGACCCGCCGACCACCGGCCGCTACGTGGTCACGCGCCTGGCCTCCTTCCGCTTCTACCTGTACGCGGCGCCGTCCTACCTGGCGCGCCATCCGGCCATCAAGCAGCAGTCCGACCTGGCGCGCCACGACTTCGTCGACTACGTGCAGGACCGCCTGGCCAGCCGCGAGCTGTCCTACCTGAACGAACTCGGCTTCACCCCGCGCCGGCGCATGTGCTGCTCGGGCATGACGGCGCAGATCGAGGCGGCCTCGCTGGGGATGGGCCTGATGATGGCGCCGCCCTACGCGGTGCCGGACGACGGGCGCCTGGTGCCGGTGCTGCCGGGCTTCTTCGCCGAGCGCTCGTTCTGGCTGGCCGCCCCGACCGACCTGTACCGCCTGCGGCGGGTGAAGGTGGTGTGGGACCTGCTGCGCGAGCTGGCCGACAACAACCCTTCGCTGTGGTGGCACAACGGCGACCTCGACGACGTGGTGCAGGCAAGCGCCCAAAGCGCGCGCGCATGATCCGATTCAACTAACCAAGGTCTTTCACCATGCGCAGCCAGATCAGCGACGAGATCACCTTCCGCAAGCTCGAAATCCTGCTCGCCTACATGGAGGGCGGCAACCTGAACGCGGCCGCGCGCCTGCTCGACATCAGCGCCGTCAGCGTGCACCGCGCGCTGCACTCGCTGGAGGAGAGCATGAGCTGCCAGCTGTTCAGCCTCCAGGGACGCAACCTGATCCCGAACGAGGCGGCCCAGGTGCTGGCCGAGGTCAGCCGCGAGGTGATCAAGCTGATGGCCGACGGCATCGCCGCCACCCGCTCGGCGGCCGGCTATTCGGCCGACCACCTCAAGATCGGCTCGCTGTACTCGCTCACCACCGGCACCATCCCCGAAGTCATCATCGGCATCAAGCTGCGCAAGCCCGAGCTGCAGACCGAACTGGTGCTGGGCTCGAACGCCGACCTGCTGCACAAGCTCAAGCAGAACGCGATCGACGCCGCCCTGATCGCGCTGCCCGATCCCGACCCGGATGTCGAGTCGATTCCGCTGTTCGAGGACGAGATCTATTTCGCCGCGCCCAAGGGGTCGCCCTATGCCGGCGTGAAGGACATCGACCTGCGCGATTGCGCCGGCGAAAAGTTCGTGGGCCTGAGCGAAGGCTTCATCACTTTCCAGGGCTTCCAGGAAGCCTTCCGCATCGCCGGCTTCACGCCCACCGTGGTCACGCGCGTGGGCGACATCTTCTCCCTGATGAACCTGGTGGGGGCGGGAATCGGCTACACCCTGTTGCCGGGGCGGGTGCGCCACGTGTTCGGCGACAAGGTCCAGCTGATTCCGCTCAGGCAGGAATACCTGATGCGCCAGACCATCGGGCTCAGCTTCCTGCGGGTGCGCGAGCGCGATCCGAACCTGCTGGCCCTGGCGGCGGTGTGCCGCATGCTCAAGCACGGGTAGAGCGACCGTTTCGCTCACAGTAAACGTCCCACGGTCCGCGTAATTGATCTGTGCCCGAATCGCGGCTACCTTATAAAAACCACAAAAAAGAGCATGCCCTCCACCCGGGGAGGCATATATTCGGAGACGTTTCACCCGGCCCGTCCAAAGCGGCGCCACTTGGCGAAGGAGCACCCCTGTGTCCTCTCACATGATTTCCATTTACGTGCTGGCCCTGATGTTCATCATTGCCACCGTCCTGCCCATCAACATGGGCGTTCTCGCATTCGTCGGCGCCTTCCTGGTCGGCACCCTGGCCGCCGGCATGACGGCCAAGGGCATCCTGGCCGGCTTCCCGGCCGAACTCTTCCTGACCCTGGTCGGGATCACCTTCCTGTTCGCGCAGGCCCAGAACAACGGCACCATCGACTGGCTGGTGCGCCTCGCCGTGCGCGCCGTCGGCGGCAGGATCGCCGCCATTCCCTGGGTGATGTTCGCCATTACCGCGATGCTGACCGCCATGGGCGCGGTGAGCCCGGCCGCGGTGGCGATCATCGCCCCGATCGCCCTCGGCTTCGCCGTCAAGCACAACATCAGCCCGCTGATGATGGGCCTGATGGTGATCCACGGCGCGCAGGGCGGCGGCTTCTCGCCGATCAGCATCTACGGCGGCATCACCAACAAGATCGTGCAGAAGGCCGGCCTGCCGCTGTCCGAGATGACGACCGCCCTGGTCAGCCTGGGCTTCAACTTCTCCGTGTGCGTGGTCCTGTTCTGCCTGATGGGCGGCCTGCGCCTGATGCGCGAGGGCCGTCCGGCCAGCCGGGGCGGCGCCATGCCTGCGATGCCGTTTGGCACCCAGGTGGCCGTGGCCGCGCAGGGCCCGCAGATCTATGGCGATGCCGAAGCCGAGGCCTCCAGCGAAGAACAGCTGGCCCGCCAGCGCTCGGCCGACTCGCTCGCCGCCGTCAACACCGCCGGCGGCAGCGGCGCCGCCCTGGCCAAGGCCGACGAGAACGCCGGCCCGACCTTCCAGCAACTGGCCACCGTGTTCGGCCTGCTGGCCCTGGGCGTGCTGACCCTGATGTACAAGCTGGACATCGGCTTCGTCGCCGTCTGCATCGGCCTGGTGCTGTCGCTGATGGCCCCGCAGGTGCAGAAGCGCGCCATCGGCCAGGTGTCCTGGCCCGAGATCATGCTGATCGTCGGCGTCAGCACCTATGTCGGCGTGATGCAGAAAATGGGCACCATCGACTTCGTCGGCACCAGCGTGGCCAGCCTGACTTCGCCGCTGGTGGTGGCGCTGCTGCTGCTCTTCGTCGGCGCCATCGTGTCCGCCTTCGCCTCCTCGACCGCTGTGCTGGGCTCCCTGATCCCGCTGGCCGTGCCCTTCCTGCAGAGCGGCACCGGCGTCGACGCCATCGGCTTCATCGCCGCGATGGCGGTCGCCTCGACCATCGTCGACGTCAGCCCGTTCTCCACCAACGGGGCACTGGTGCTGGCCAGCGCGCAGAACATCGACCGCGACGTCTTCCTGCGCCAGCTGATGATCTACGGCGGGATTGTTACCTTGGTCGCACCGGTCCTGGTGTGGCTGCTGTTCGTCGTCCTGTAAGGACGGCACGACCATTATTCGGGAAACGCTATGCAAGACGCACAACGCCGCTGGGATACGCAGCAAACCAACCGTAGTGCCCGCCTCGGGCGGGCCCGCGCGGCCCTCGGGGACGACCTGCAGGGCAAGATTGTGGGAGCCAACCGTATCGTCGACCTCCTGCACGCCGTGCTCGAATGCGGCGACCGGGTCTGCCTGGAAGGGAACAACCAGAAGCAGGCCGACTTCCTCGGCAAGGCGCTGACCAGGCTGGACCCGAACCGCATCAACAACCTGCACATGCTGTTGTCGGTGCTGTCCCTGCCCGAACACCTGGACGTGTTCGAGAAGGGCATCGGCTCGCGCCTGGACTTCTCCTTCTCCGGGCCGCAAGCCGGCCGCCTGGCCAAGCTGGCCCAGGCGGGCAAGCTGAACATCGGGGCGATCCACACCTACCTCGAGCTGTTCGGCCGCTACTTCGTCGACCTCACCCCGCGCATCGCGCTGGTGGCGGCGGAAGCGGCCGACCGCGAAGGCAACCTGTACACCGGCCCGAACACCGAGGACACGCCGGCCATCGTCGAGGCCACGGCCTTCAAGAGCGGCATCGTGATCGTCCAGGTGAACAAGATCGTCGACAAGCTGCCGCGCGTCGACATTCCGGCCGACTGGGTCGAGTTCGTGGTGCAGTCGCCCACGCCTTACTACATCGAACCGCTGTTCACCCGCGATCCGGCCCAGATCTCCGAGATCCAGGTGCTGATGGCGATGATGGCCATCAAGGGCATCTATGCCGAGTACCAGGTCGACCGCCTGAACCACGGCATCGGTTTCGACACGGCGGCCATCGAGCTGCTGCTGCCGACCTATGCGGCCGAACTGGGGCTGAAAGGGAAGATCGCCCGCCACTGGGCGCTCAACCCCCACCCAGCCCTGATTCCTGCCATCGAGGCGGGCTTCGTCGAGTCGGTGCATTCCTTCGGCTCCGAGCTGGGCATGGAGAACTACATCCGCGCCCGGCCCGATGTCTTCTTCGTGGGGCCGGACGGCTCGATGCGCAGCAACCGCGCCTTCTCCCAGGCGGCCGGGCACTACGCCTGCGACATGTTCATCGGCTCCACCCTGCAGATCGACTTGCAGGGCAATTCCTCGACCGCGACCCTGGGACGCATCTCCGGCTTCGGCGGCGCGCCCAACATGGGCGCCGACGCGCGCGGCCGGCGCCACCCGAGCGCGGCCTGGCTGAAGGCCGGCCAGCAGGCGCGGGAGGGCAGGAATACCATCCCGCGCGGCCAGAAGCTGGTGGTGCAGATGGTCGAGACCTTCCGCGAGCACATGGCCCCGGCCTTCGTCGAGAAGCTGGACGCCTGGCAGCTGGCCGAGCAGACCGGCATGGCGATTCCGCCGGTGATGATCTACGGCGACGACGTGACCCACATCCTGACCGAGGAAGGAATCGCCAACCTGCTGCTGTGCCGCGGCGACGAGGAGCGCGAGCAGGCGATCCGCGGCGTGGCCGGCTACACCCCGGTGGGCATGGGGCGCGACAAGCGCATGGTGGAGAACCTGCGCGACCGCGGCGTGATCCGGCGCGCCGAAGACCTGGGCATCGACAAGCGCATGGCCACCCGCGACCTGCTGGCCGCCAAGAACATGAAAGGCCTGGTGCGCGCCTCCGGGGGGCTGTACGATCCACCGAAGCGCTTCAGGAACTGGTGAGGAAACCACGATGGAAACATTGAACTATCGCTTCGAGCAGGGCAAACGGCCCCTGGGCAGCATGCCGCAACTGGTGGGCGTGGTCAGCTCGGGCAACCTGGAAGTGCTGATCGAGCCGGCCGAGCTGGGCGGCGCCTGCGAAATCGAGGTGCACACCGCCGCCGTCGGCTTCGGCGCGACCTGGCAGGCGGTGATGGCCGACTTCCATGCCCGCTGGGGCCTGGCGGACGCGCGCATCTGCATCAACGACATGGGCGCCACCCCGGCGGTGGTCAGCCTGCGCCTGGACCAGGCGGTGGAGTCGGCAACGGGAGGCCAGCCATGAGCAGCTATCTGGAACTGAGCGCGCGCCAGCGCATTCCGGCGATCTTCGATGCGGGGAGCTTCGAGGAGTTCCTGCCGCCGGCGGCGCGCGTGACCAGTCCGCACCTGTCGCAGCTGAACGCGCCGGTGTCCTTCGACGACGGCGTGGTGGTGGGCAAAGGAAAGCTCGGCGGCCACACGGTGTTCGGCGCGGCCCAGGAGGGCGGCTTCATGGGCGGCGCGGTGGGCGAAGTCCACGGCGCCAAGCTGGTGGGCATGCTGCGCCGCGCGATCGACGAAGGGGCGCATGCGGTCGTGCTGCTGCTCGAATCGGGCGGCGTGCGCCTGCACGAAGCCAACGCCGGCCTGATCGCGGTATCGGAAGTGATGCGCGCGATCCTCGACGTGCGCGCCGCCGGGATCCCGGTGATCAGCGTGGTCGGCGGATCGAATGGCTGCTTCGGCGGCATGGGCATCGCGGCGCGCTGCGCCAACACGGTGATCATGTCGGAAGAAGGGCGGCTCGCCATGTCCGGTCCCGAGGTGATCGAGACCGCCAACGGGGTCGAGGAATTCGACGCCCGCGACCGCGCCCTGGTGTGGCGCACGACCGGCGGCAAGCACCGCTACCTGATGGGCGATTGCCAGGCCCTGGTGCCGGACGACGCGGCGGCCTTCCGCGCCGCCGCGCTGGACGCCATCGCGCAGGTGCGCGGCGGCGGCGCCGGGCTGACCCTGGAAGACCTGCTGGCCGAGCAGGACATGCTGTCGCGCCGCATCCGGGATACTGAGGGACTGCGCGATCCTATGGACGTGTGGCGGCGACTCGGCGTTCCCGATCCGGCCGCGGTGCCGGTGCTGGAAGCGCAGGACTTCCTCGCGATGGCGGCTGCCCATCGCGCCACGCAAGGTGGGAAACAAGTCAAGGGAGCACAATGATGGACTGGCAGACTTTGGCGGCGCAGCTGTTCCCGGCTGGGCACGATATCGTGGAAAGCGACAACTTCCTGTCCGGCAGCGCCCGGGTGGACGGGCAGGCGGTCGACGTGATCGGCACCACCGAACATGCCCCGATCGGCATCGAGATCGCCCTGGCCCAGGCCAAGGCGGTGCTGCGCACGGTGCAGTCGCACCCCGGCCGGCCGATCGTGATCCTGATCGACACGCAGGGCCAGCGCCTGCGCCACCGCGACGAGATGTTGGGCATCAACAGCTACATGGCCCACCTGGGCAAATGCATCGACCTGGCGCGCCGCCAGGGCCACACGGTGCTCGGCCTGGTGTACGACCAGGCGCTGTCCGGCGGCTTCATTACCAGCGGCCTGATCGCCAACGCCTGCTTCGCGCTGCCGGAAGCGACCATCCGCGTGATGGGCCTGCCGGCGATGGCGCGCATCACCAAGGTGCCGGAAGAACGCCTGGCCGAACTCGCCAAGGACAACCCGGTGTTCGCGCCGGGCGCCCACAACTACCTGCGCATGGGCGGCCTGCACGGCCTGTGGGAAGGCGACCTTGCCGGCGCGCTGGCCACGGCCTTGAAGGAGAGCGGCCAGGAAGACCGCCGCATGGAGCTTGGCCGCGAGCGCGGAGGGCGCCTGCTGGCGCAGCCGGTGGCGGAAGCGGTGCGCCGGGGCAGCGATGTTCGCCCGGCATGACCTGGTCTGGCTGACCGCGCGCGGCTGGGAGCAAGTCCTGGCCGCCGTCCCACGGGAGCAGCTTGGCGCGCTCGACGCCTGGTCGCGCGCCGGCTGGCCGGCCGTGGTGCGCCGCGATGAAGTGGAACAGGCGCCCGAGCAGCTGTCGGTCGGCTTCGCGCTGCCGCCGCGCCCTGCGGACGGCGTCAAGCCGAGGGTGGCGGCGCGGGTCGCCATCGCCGACGTGGCCCGCCATGCGGCGCCGCTGCCGCTGCTGGCCGCCATGGACACCGTGCCCGGGCGCTGGCGCGCCGGGCTGGCGGCGCTGGAGCAGGAAGCGACCGCGCACGGCTTCGTGCTGGGCGCCTACGGATCGGTGGCGCTGCAGGCCATCACCGGGCAGGCTTATCTCAAGGAGAGCTCGGACATCGACCTCCTGCTGCGCCCCCTGAACACGGCCCACCTGCGCGACGGGCTCGCGCTGCTGGCGCGGTATGCCGAGCTGCTGCCGCTGGACGGCGAAATCGTGTTTCCCGATGGCCGCGCGGTGGCCTGGAAGGAGCTGCACGCGGCGCTGGACGGAGTGCGCGGCACCCGCGTCCTGGCCAAGGAAATGGGGCGCATCTCGCTTTCCCTGGTCAGCGAGCTGCTTGCCACGCTGGAGGAACCGGAATGCTTGATTTGACAACTGAGCTGATCGTCGCCCGCCGGGCGCCAGTCCTCGATCCCCGCTTTGCAGGGCGCATCGCGCGGCTTGCCGTGCGCAGCCTGTACGCCGAGCTGGCCCTGTATCCGAAGCCGGGCCTGGTGTCGCTGGTCGACAACGGCAGCCACGACGACATGGACGCGGAGACCTTCCTGCGCAGCCTGTTCTCGCTGCGCCGCTATTTCCGCGACATCTGCCAAGCCGGCATGCGGGACGCGCCTTTCCAGGTGCTCAAGCGCCTCGGCATCGAGGCCGAGAAGCGCATGCTGCGCGCGACGGGGGGCATCAATACCCACCGTGGCGCCATCTTCTGCGTCGGGCTGCTGTGCGCCGCCATCGGCCGCTGCCAGGCGCGCGGCATCCTGCTGTCGCCCGAGGCGATCCGCGCCGTGCTGCTGGAGCGCTGGGGCCAGGCCCTGTACGCCCATACCGCCGATGGCAACGTGGGTTCGCACGGCACGCAGGTCGTGCTGCGCTATGCCGCCAGCGGCGCAAGGGAAGAAGCGGCGCGCGGGCTGCCGTCCGTGTTCGAGGTCGGCCTGCCGGCGCTGTGCCGGACCCTGGCGGCCGGCCGCAGCATGCGCCTGGCGCGGGTCGACGCCCTGTTTTCCCTGATGGCGCGGGTCAGCGATACCAATGTCTACCACCGTGGCGGGCCGGAGGGCGCCGCCACCGTGCGCCGCCATGCGCGCGCCTTCGTCGCGCGCGGCGGCACGGCCGCGCGAGGCTGGCAGGCGAGCGCGCTGGCCAGCCACCGTGCCTTCGTTGCCGCGCGCCTGTCGCCGGGCGGCGCGGCCGACCTGCTGGCGGCGGTATGCCTGGTGCACGGCGCCTGCGGGGGCGAGTCCTGAGATGGCTGCACGGCTCGTCCTCCTGTGCCCGGGACAGGGTTTTCAATCGCCCGCCATGTTCGACATGGCGCGCAGCGACCCGCGCGCGGGCGCGCTGCTGGACGGCTGGCTGGACGATGCCGGCCTGTACGACGATGCCGCGCTGTTCACGAACCGCGTCGCCCAGCCGGCCATCGTGGCGGCCACGCTCGCCACCTGGACGGCGCTGGGCGACATCGTGCCGGCGCCGGCCCTGGTGGCAGGCTACAGCATCGGCGAGCTGGCCGCCCTTGGCGTGGCCGGCGCGCTCGATCCGCGCGACGCCGTCCTGCTGGCAGGCGAGCGCGCCCGGCTCATGGACGCCTGCCGCGCCGGCGGCCCGGCCCAGACAATGGTCGCGCTCTCCGGACTGACCGTCAGCCACGCCGAGGACATCCTCCAGCCTTTCGGTTTCCACGTCGCGATCGTCACCGGCGACGACAGTTTCGTCGCGGGCGGCCCCGCGGACCGCAGCGACGCGCTGGCGATCCGGGCCCTGGCTTCGGGCGCGCATGCCACCATGCTCCCGGTCGAGATCGCGTCGCACACGCCTTTCATGCGCGCCGCCGTCGCTTCCTTCCAGGTGCTGCTGGCCGGGCAGAAGTGGCGGACGCCCTCCATGCCTGTGGTGTCGGGGATCAGCGCCGAGTTGATCGAACGTCCAGAAGTGGCGGCATCGCATCTGGCGCGCCAGCTTGCCGAGACGATACGCTGGAAGGACTGCATGGATGCGTGTGCGGAGTTCGGCGCCACCGTGGCGCTGGAGCTGGGCCCGGGCGCGGCCCTGTCGCGCATGTTGCAGGCGCGCCACCCGCACATCGCCTGCCGCTCGGTGTCGGAATTCCGCTCGCTGGACGGGGTACGCTCCTGGCTGAATCGCCATGCGGACTAACATTCGCGTAGAAAATATCTGGTATTGCCACTCGGAATTGGAAATTCCGCGCAGACGCCTATATAACGGTAGTATCGTTGTCCTGGGAGTCGCACGTGAACAAGTTTATCCATGCAGTCAAAGCAAGCCTGATGGCGGCGGCACGCGCACGCGCCAAGCAGATCATGCTCAATCAGGAGCAGGTTTCCCAGCCGTGGAAAGAAGTCTATAGCGCGAACGCCGGCGGCTGGAAGTAAGCCCCAGCGCGGCAGCAGCCAGGAAGCCGGGCCCGTCATCGTACGGGCCCGGCTTTTTTATTGCCCTCGAAAAGGCGTGCGTTCGTTCAGCTCGTCCATGTACTCGTCGATGCCGCCGGCTTCGCGCTCGAGGAAGCGCTGGACCGCGTCGGCGAAAGACGGGTGGGCCAGCCAGTGCGCCGACCAGGTCCTGGTCGGCAGGAAGCCGCGCGCCATCTTGTGCTCGCCCTGGGCGCCGCCTTCGAAGACGGCGATCTTCTGCTCGATGCAGAACTCCAGCGGCTGGTAGTAGGACGCCTCGAAGTGCAGGCAGGGCACGTGTTCCAGCTCGCCCCAGTAGCGCCCGAAC
>CAMPHU010000154.1 GCA_946886065.1 uncultured Massilia sp.
CCCCCACCAACACCGTCTAATTCGTCGGCAGCCGTCAGATGTGTATAAGAGACAGCTCTACGACTACGCGTTCTGGATGATCGCCGGCGTGGCGGTGGGCCTTGTGTACTTCTTCCCGTTCTGGCGCGGTTAATCAGAGGCAGAGAAAACAAAAATGATGCAGTCAACGATTTCTACATTTCCACCGTACCTGAGCCTCGCGATCTGGCTTCCGGTCCTGTTCGGCCTGATCGTGCTGGCGGTCGGCCGCGACAAGAATGCCGGCCTGACCCGCATGCTGTCGCTGGTCGGCGCCGTGGTCAGCTTCCTGCCGACCCTGCCGCTGATCGCCAACTTCGACAATGCCGCCCACGGCATGCAGTTCTATGAAGCAGCCAGCTGGATCGAACGCTTCAACGTGTTCTACAAGCTGGGCGTGGACGGCCTGTCGCTGTGGTTCGTCCCGCTGACCGCCTTCATCACCATCATCGTGGTGCTGGCGGCATGGCAGGTGATCGAGGAACGCGTGGCCCAGTACATGGGTTCCTTCCTGATCCTGTCGGGCCTGATGATCGGCGTGTTCTGCGCCATGGACGGCCTGCTGTTCTACTTCTTCTTCGAAGCCACCCTGATCCCGATGTACATCATCATCGGCGTGTTCGGCGGCCCGAATCGTGTGTACGCGGCATTCAAGTTCTTCCTGTACACCTTCTTCGGCTCGCTGCTGACCCTGGTCGCGATCGTCTACCTGTACAACATGTCGGGTAGCTTCGACATCCTCGAATGGCACCGCCTGCCGCTGACGATGAAGGAGCAGGTCCTGATCTTCATCGCCTTCTTCATGGCCTTCGCCGTGAAGGTGCCGATGTGGCCGGTGCACACCTGGCTGCCGGATGCCCACGTGGAAGCGCCGACCGGCGGTTCCGTGGTGCTGGCCGCGATCATGCTGAAGCTGGGCGCCTATGGCTTCCTGCGCTTCTCCCTGCCGATCACCCCGGACGCCTCGCACTACCTGGCCCCGGTCGTCATCGTGCTGTCCCTGATCGCCGTGATCTACATCGGCCTGGTGGCCCTGGTCCAGAAGGACATGAAGAAACTGGTGGCGTACTCGTCGATCGCCCACATGGGCTTCGTCACCCTGGGCTTCTTCATGTTCAACGACCTGGGCGTGCAGGGCGGCCTGATGCAGTCGATCTCGCACGGCTTCGTGTCGGGCGCGATGTTCCTCTGCATCGGCGTGCTCTACGACCGCGTCCACTCGCGTGAAATCGCCGACTACGGCGGCGTGGTCAACACGATGCCGAAGTTCGCGGCCTTCGCCGTGCTGTTCTCGATGGCCAACGCCGGCCTGCCGGCCACCTCCGGCTTCATCGGCGAATTCATGGTCATCCTGGGCGCCGTCGAGTTCAACTTCTGGACCGGCCTGCTGGCTGGCACCGCCCTGATCCTGGGCGCAGCCTACTCGCTGTGGATGGTCAAGCGCGTCGTGTTCGGCGCCATCGTGCACAAGCACGTGGCCGAGCTGACCGACCTGAACGGCCGCGAGTTCGCCATCCTGGGCGTCCTGGCCATCGCCACCCTGTGGATGGGCCTGTATCCGGCGCCGATCGCCGAAACCCTGCAGACTTCGGTCGCCGACCTGCTGCAGCACGTTGCAGTCAGCAAGCTGCCCTAATTAAGCCATGAACGAAATGACTACGACTTTGCAAGCGGCGACCGACGTCAACCTGGCGCCGGTCTATGCTGAAATCTTCCTGCTGATCGCGGCTTCCGCGATCCTGCTGATCGACATGTTCCTGAAGGAGGGCAAGCGCACCCTGACCTACGCGCTGACCCTCCTGACCATCGCCGGCTGCGGCGTGCTGACCATGGCCGACTTCAACAGCGGCGCGACCGTGTACACCTTCAATGGCATGTACGTGGCCGACCCGATGTCGAACCTGCTCAAGCTGTTCACCTACCTGGCCACCGCCATGACCCTGGTGTATTCGCGCCAGTACGCCGGCGACCGGAGCATGATGTCGGGTAACCTGGGCGGCGAGTTCTACGTGCTCGCGCTGTTCTCGATGCTGGGCCAGATGATCATGATCTCGGGTAACAGCATGCTGTCCCTGTACCTGGGCCTGGAACTGATGTCGCTGTCGCTGTACGCGCTCGTGGCCCTGCGCCGCGACCACGCCGTCTCGACCGAAGCCGCGATGAAGTACTTCATCCTGGGCGCGCTGGCCTCGGGCTTCCTGCTGTACGGCATCTCGATGATCTACGGCGCCACCGGCTCGCTGGACATCACCACTATCGGCCAGGTGACCGCCAACGCCGAAGCGGGCAACCGCACCATCCTGGTGTTCGGCCTGGTGTTCCTGGTGGCCGGCCTGGCCTTCAAGCTGGGCGTGGTGCCTTTCCACATGTGGGTACCGGACGTCTACCAGGGCTCGCCGACCGCGGTGACCCTGCTGCTGGGCGGCGCACCGAAGCTGGCGACCTTCGCCATGGTGATCCGCGTCCTGGTGGAAGCACTGCCGTCGGTCGCCTTCGACTGGCAGCAGATGCTGATGGTCCTGGCCGTGCTGTCCCTGGCCTTCGGCAACATCACCGCGATCGCGCAGACCAACATCAAGCGCATGCTGGCCTACTCGACCATCGCGCAGATGGGCTTCGTGATGCTCGCCATGGTGGTGGGCGTGGTCGACGGCAATACCGAGAACGCCGCCAGCGCCTACAGCGCCGCGATGTACTACGCCATCACCTACGTCCTGACCACGGTCGGCAGCTTCGGCCTGATCATGATGCTGGCGCGCGCCGGCCACGAAGCCGAGCACATCGTCGACTTCAAGGGCCTGGGCAAGCGCAGCCCGTGGTTCGCGATCGTCATGACCATCATGATGTTCTCGCTGGCGGGCGTGCCGCCGATGGTGGGCTTCATGGCCAAGTGGGCCGTGCTGCAGGCCGTCGCCAACGCCGGCATGGTGTGGCTGGCCGTCGTGGCGGTGATGTTCTCGCTGATCGGCGCCTACTACTACCTGCGCATCGTCAAGACCATCTGGTTCGACGACGCGGTGGACACCAACGCGATCCACACCCCGGCCGACATGCGCGCCGTGATGTCGCTCAACGGCATCGCCGTCGTGGCGCTGGGTATCGTTCCGGGCTGGCTGCTGGCGGTGTGCTACACCACCATGCAGGCAACCCTCGCAAAATAAGCTGGTGGACGTTTCACTGGCTGTCTGGCTGGTGGTCGCCCTGTCCGTGGCGGCCGCCAACCTGCCTTTCCTCACCGAGCGGCTGTTCGGTCTCATTCCCCTGGGGCCCGCCGCCGGTGGCGAAGCGCGCACGAAGCGCTTCCCGCTGCGCCTGTTGGAGTTAATTGTTTTATACTTCCTTGTCGGCGCGCTAGCCCGGCTGCTGGAATCCCGGATCGGCGGCGTATTTACGCAGAAGTGGGAGTTCTACGCGGTCACGGCCTGCCTCTTCCTCGTGCTGGCGTTTCCCGGATTTGTCTGGCGTTATCTGCGCAAGCATCGCGTTTGAACGGCCTGCGGGCCGTTTTTTCGTATAGGGGGACGCGCCGCGTATTGTTCCCACTACTGGAGTCCGCATGTCCGTGGAATTGAAAGAAACCCGCCTCGACGGCGGCGTCGTCTACGATGGTCCCTTCCTGAAGGTCGAACGCGACCGCATCCGCCTGCCCGACGGCTCGACCAGCCACCGCGAATTCATCCGCCACCCCGGCGCCGTGGTGATCCTGCCGCTGCTGCCCGACGGCCGCGTGCTGCTGGAGCGCCAGTTCCGCTATCCGAACGCCCAGGTCTTCATCGAGTTCCCGGCCGGGAAGATCGATCCGGGCGAAGACCACCTGGACTGCGCCAAGCGCGAGCTCGAAGAAGAAACCGGCTACACCGCCGCCACGTGGCGCTTCGTGTGCACCATCCACAACGCGATCGCCTACTCGGACGAGCACCTGGAACTCTTCCTTGCCGAAGACCTCACCGCGGGCGAGCAGAAGCTGGACGACGGCGAATTCCTCGAGACCTTCGCGGTCACCGTGCCCGAACTGCTGGGCATGGTCCAGCGCGGCGAGATCACCGACGTCAAGACCATCATCGGCGCCTTCTGGCTCGAAAAGATCCTCTCGGGCAGCTGGACGCCCGCCTGAGGCGATGAGGCTGCTGCCTGCGCTATTGCTGTCGTGCTGGATTCCACACGCGGCGGCGCAGGCGCGCACCGACCTGCAGGCGCGCTGCGAAGACACGCTGGGCAGCACGGTGTCGGTCCTGTCCAGCCGCCAGCAGGGCTACCGGCTCGACCACACCCGTTCCTACCACGACCTGACGCGCATGAAGGGCAGCGCACGCAGGAACGCCTACGTCCTCGGCCTGACCCATACCGAGTCGCGCGTCAGCATCAAGGTCGAGGGCAAGATGCTGAGCGACCCGGCCTCCGGCTACGAATGCATCGCGCCGCGGGTCGAGGTGCTACTGTACTACCTGCCCATCGTGGTCTATGTGGGACGCGAGTTCCCGCCGGGTTCCTGCGCCTACCAGGAGGTGCTGGCGCATGAGATGCGCCACCTCAACACCTACCTCGACTATCTGCCCAAGGCCGAGGCCAGGGTGCGCGCGGCGCTGGCCCAGCGCTTCCAGGACAAGCCCCTCTACGCGCGGCTGGGCCAGGCGCAGGCGCTGCTCCAGCGCGAGCTCGATACCGGCTGGATGTCCTATATTAGAAGCGAGATGGCACGCGTCGAGACCTTGCAGGCCGCGATCGATTCGCCGCAGGAATACGCCCGCCTCGGCAAGGTTTGCGCAGGTGAGGTAGAGTCTCTGATCAGAATGACCAATAAGCACGCAAGACGAAGCAAGGCGCAATGACAAACACAGCAATTCCGAAGTACGTGGCATTGATTCCGGCAGCCGGGGTCGGCGCGCGCATGGCCGCGGGCAGTCCCAAGCAGTACCTGCCGATCAACGGCAAGCCCATGCTGCGCCACACGCTCGAGGCTTTCCTCTCGAGCCCCCTGATCGCCCACACCTACGTGGTGGTCAGCGCCGATGACGCCTATATCGACGCCATCCTGCCGGAGCAGGGCGTCACGGTGCTGCGCTGCGGCGGCGCCACGCGCATGGAGTCGATCCGCAACGGCCTGCACCAGCTGAGCACGACCCTCACCGAACACGACTGGGTGCTGGTGCACGACGCCGCGCGGCCCGGCCTGAATGCGGAACTGATCGCGCGCCTGATCCAGGAAACCGGCGAGCACCCGGTGGGCGGCCTGCTGGCGCTGCCGGTGGTCGACACCGTCAAGCGCAGCGTGGCCGACGAGGTGAGCACCGTGCCGCGCGACAGCCTGTGGCTGGCCCAGACCCCGCAGATGTTCCGCCACCGCCTGCTGCTGCGGGCGCTCGAGGCGGCCACGGATCCGAATGCGATTACCGATGACGCCAGTGCGGTTGAAGCGCTCGGACTGGCCCCCAAGTTAGTGGAAGGCCATCCCTGCAACCTGAAGGTGACGCTGCCGGCCGACATCCGGATCGCCGAGATGTACCTGGCTGCGTCCCGACCGACTGAGAACAACTGACAACGATATGACTCTCGCATCCTACAATCCCACTCCGCCGTTCCGCATCGGAACCGGCTACGACTGCCACGCACTGGTCGAGGGGCGCAAGCTCATCGTCGGCGGCGTGACGATTCCCCACCGCCTGGGCCTGCTCGGCCATTCGGACGCCGACGTGCTGCTGCACGCCATTATCGACGCCATGCTGGGCGCGGCCGCGCTGGGCGACATCGGCAAGCACTTCCCGGACACCGACCCGATGTTCGCGGGCGCCGATTCGCGCACCCTGCTGCGCGAGGTGGCCCACCGGGTGCTGAATGCCGGCTACACCATCGGCAACATCGACGCGACCATCATCGCCCAGGCGCCCAAGATGGCGCCGCACATCCCGCAGATGGTGTCGCGCATCGCCGAGGATGTCGGCGTGTCGCCGCAGCAGGTGAACATCAAGGCCAAGACCAATGAAAAGCTGGGCTTCCTCGGGAGGGAAGAGGGCATGGCGGCGGAAGCGGTCGCCCTCCTGATCCGGGCAGAATAATGCTCGCCAGACAATTGGGTGTAACTGCACTATAATTGTCTTCCCCACGCGCCGGCGTGCGTTCCGGTCCGGGCAGGCAGCCCGGATGACGAACGCCCGCCCCGCGTTCCGCGCCAAGGAGACAAGCATGAGCACCCCCACCCAACCCGAGATGACCCCGCGCGCCGCCTGGGCGTTGATCCTGGCCGCCAGCGCCATCCTGATGATCACGATGGGCGCGCGCCTGACCACCGGGCTGTTCCTGTCTCCGATCAACAGCGCCACCGGCCTGGGCATCGCCAGCATCAGTTTCGCGATGGCCGTGGCCCAGCTGTTGTGGGGCGCCTCGCAACCCATCTTCGGCGCCGTGGCCGACAAGTACGGCCCTGGCCGCGTGCTGGTGCTGGGCGGCGTCATGCTGGCCGTCGGCACCGCCGCCACGCCCTTCATGAGCACCCAGTGGGGCCTGATCTTTTCCATGGGCATCCTCTCGGCGGCCGGGGCGGGGGCCGGCAGCTTCTCGATCCTGATCGGCGCCACCGCCCAGCGCCTGCCGGCCTCGCGCCGCGCCTTCGCCTCTGGCTTCATCAATGCCGGCGGTTCTTTCGGCCAGTTCGTGTTCGCGCCGCTGATGCAGGCCATCATCGCCGGCGCCGGCTGGGTCTACGCCATGCTGACCATGGCCGCCGCGACCTTGCTCACCATCCCGCTGTCCTGGCCGCTGCGCGGCAAGAAGGCGGCGGCGCCGGCGCCCGTGAGCGGCAGCGCGATTCCTTTGCCGGCCTCGATCACGCTGACGGAACAGCTGCGCCAGGCCATGCGCGACCGCAGCTACCTGTGCCTGCACGCCGGCTTCTTCACCTGCGGCTTCCACATCGCCTTCCTGGTCACCCACCTGCCGGGCGAAGTCGCCCTGTGCGGCCTGCCGGCCGGCGTCTCGGCCACCGCGCTGGCCCTGATCGGCCTGTTCAACATCCTCGGCAGCCTGCTGGCCGGCGCGCTGTCCTCGCGCTACCGCATGAAGAACCTGCTGGCCCTGATCTACGGCAGCCGCGCCCTGATCATCATCGCCTATTTGATGGCGCCGAAGACCGCGTGGACTTTCTACATCATGGCGGCGGCGCTCGGCTTCACCTGGCTGGCCACCGTGCCCCCGACCGCCGGCCTTGTGGGCAAGCTGTTCGGCATGCGCTATCTCGCCACCTTGTTCGGCCTCACGCTGCTGTCGCACCAGATCGGCGGCTTCTTCGGCGCCTGGCTGGGCGGCCTGGCCTTCGTGCACAGCGGCGACTACACCTGGATGTGGTACGCCGACATCCTGCTGGCCGTGGCCGCCGCCCTGGTCAACCTGCCGATCCGCGAGGCGGCGCCCCGGCAGGCGGCCGGCTTGGCCGCGGCCAAGGGCTGAGCATGGCGCGCGAGGCCTGGGCCTACCGCGAGGTGGCGGTCGAGTCGGTGTTCGACGCGCGCAGCGGCCGCCTGCGCATCCGGCCCATGCCGGGCCAGGCCTATGCGACCAGCCTGCGCGTGCAGTGTGCGCGCGCGCTCTCCGATCCCGCGCAGTATCCGGCGGGCACGCGCTTTTTGATCTCGGCCAAGCTCACCGACCGCCAGGGCGGCGAGCCTTTCCTCTACGCCTGGCACGGCGATCCGGTGCGCGTGCTGAGCAAGCGCCAGGCGGCGGTCTTCCTCGAGCAGTACCGCCGCCTGCGCCTCTAGGAAAAAATGGTTACCATCTGGACTCCATCACCGCACTCAACCGGAAAGGAGCACCATGGCAACTCGGAACATCGCCGTCATCGTCGGCAGCCTGCGCAAGGAATCGTTCACCCGCAAGGTGGCCCAGGCCATGATCGAACTGGCCCCGCCATCGCTGCAGTTGGAAATTGTCGAGATTCGCGACCTGCCGCTGTATAACGAGGACGACGACGGCGCCACGCCGCCGGCCGCGTTCACCGCCTTCCGCGAACGCATCCGCCGGGCCGACGGCATCCTGTTCTGCACCCCCGAGTACAACCGCTCCATTCCCGGCGCGCTGAAGAATGCCATCGACGTCGGCTCGCGTCCCTACGGCAAGGCCGCCTGGACCGGCAAGCCCTGCGCCGTCGTGAGCGTGTCGCCGGGCGCGATCGGCGGCTTCGGCGCCAACCACCACCTGCGCCAGACCCTGCCTTTCCTGCAAATGCCGACCATGCCGGCGGAAGCCTACCTGGGCGGCATCGCGGGCAAGTTCGACGGCGCGCGCCTGGCCGACGACTCGAGCCGCGCCTTCCTGCAGACCTATGTCGACAACTTTGCCGCCTGGGTGGACCGCCATGCAGCCTGATGCACGGCATGTCACCCACCACGCCATCCCCGTACGCGGGCTCGACCATCTCGTGCTGCGGGTAACCGACCTGGAGCGCATGGTGGGCTTCTACGGCCAGGTGCTGGGCTGCCCGGTCGAGCGCCGCCAGGACGAGATCGGCCTGGTCCAGCTGCGCGCCGGCAGCGCCCTGATCGACCTGGTGCCCGTCGACGGCAAGCTGGGCCGCATGGGCGGCGCCGCGCCGGGCCCCGAAGGCCGCAACCTCGACCACCTGTGCCTGCGTGTCGAACCTTTCGACGAAGCGGCGATCCGCGCCCATCTGGCGGCCCATGACGTGGCCGCCGGTCCGGTCGAATCGCGTTACGGCGCCGAAGGCGAGGGGCCGTCGATCTACCTGCAGGATCCGGAAGGCAACACGGTCGAACTCAAGGGACCGCCGAGCCGCTGAGCCCGCTGGCGGGGCCTCTCCATATGGACCGCACCGGCTTCGGATGCGCGACCTCGGGCACGTTTGGTGCACATCAAACGCCGCGCGGGTTGCGGCGCTAGCCTACTAGGCTCGTGTCGCAGCGCGGGCCCGTGGACGCGCCCGGCACGCCGTCCAATCATCCTTTCAGTGAGGAACCGCATGTACCCATTTCCACAATCCGTGACGCCGGCTGTGCGCAGCCACATGGACGCACAAGCTGCGTTCGTGAACGAGATGTCGAAATCCCTGTTCCGTTCATTCCAGCACATGTGCGACCTGAACATCCAGCTGGCCCAAACCCTGCTGGAGGAAACCACGCTGGCCGGCCAGCAGGTGCTGAGCGCCGACCGCCAGACCGGGCTGCTCAGCGCCGCCGCGTCGCGCGCCCAGCCCACCTCGGAGAAACTGCGCTCCTACCAGCAGCACATCGCGCGCCTGGCGGCCGAGGCCCAGGTCGAGCTGGCGCGCGTGACCGAGCAGCATGTGCAGAACACCTCGCGCACCGCGCGCGCCCTGGTCGACGAGGTGGCGCGCACCACCGCCGAGGAAACCGAGCGGGGCATCCGCTCGCAGCAGGAAGCCATGCGCGGCACGGCCGATCCCTTCGTCCGTCCCAACGGCGAAGCCCAGCAGATGGCGGAGGGCAGGGGCGGCGCAGCGTCCCAGGCCCAGGCTGCCCAACAGGCCGCCCAGACCCAGGCCGGCAAGGAAGCGCGCCCGGCCGGGAGCACGGCCCACTAGGCGGCTCTTGCTTCGGCTTCGGCCGGTTCGCTGCGTGCGCCGCCAGGCGCAGGCAGCGGCGCCAGGCCGAACAACGGACGCAGGAAGCGCACGCGCCGCACCGCCTCGAACAGGGCGAAGCAGCCGGCGATGGTGAGCACGGCCAGTAGCAGCGCTTCCAGTCCCGGCGCCAGGCGCAGGGGCTTGAAGGCGTGCGCCAGCACCACGATCAGGGTCTGGTGGGCGATGTAGACCGGGAACACCGCTTCGGTCAGGTAGCGCCGCGCCGGGCCGTCGGCGTCGAGGTGGCGGCGCGCGAAGCCGCAGGCCGCCACGATCGCGCTCCAGGCGCACAAGGCGTAGACGCAGCGAATGAGCGGTAGGAACCGCATCATGATGGCGGCGCCGGGCGCGTCGTCCGGCGTGGCGTTCCACAGCACCACGCCGGCCCAGCCGGCCAGCGCCAGCCCCAGCGCCGGCCAGCGCTGGGCCGTCATCTGTTCCCAGAACCGGGGGCTGCGCGCCATCAGGGCGCCGAGCAGGAAGGGCAGGAAGTAGGCGGCATGGTTGTACCAGTCATCGACCAGGCCGTGGGTCGAGGGAAAGCCTTCGACCAGCAAGATGCGCACCAGGCCCAGCAGGGCCGCGGGCAGCAGGAGCAGTTTCCAGCCGGTGAGCAGGCGCCCGGCGCGGGCCGCGAGCGCGTCGATGCGGGCGGAGGGAAGCAGCGCCGCCAGCAGGCCCAGCAGCATCGTGTAGACCCACAGGTAGGCGACGAACCACAGGTGGTTCCAGGTCGGCAGGACGAGGCAGTCTTCCCGGCAGAAGCCGCCGTAGGCGCTGTAGTAAAGGCGCATGAAGGCGCCGAAACCGTCGCCGTAGCCGAGCTTTTCGACCACCTCGAAATAAGGCTGGGGAGGCACGATCACGGCCATGCCGAACAGCAGCGGCACCAGCAGGCGCAGGCTGCGGCGGCGCAGGAAGGCAGCGGTGCCCAGGCGCCCGACAAGGAAGCGCGAGGCGGCGCCGGCGACGAAGAACAGCAGGGTCAGGCGCCAGGGCGAGGACAGCATCATGAAGGGCTCGGGCGTGTCCGAGGCAAAGGGGCTTTTTACGTGCCAGTCCCAGCTCACGTAGTACATGCCGATGTGATAGGCGATCAGGACGAAGAAGGCGAGGATGCGCACCCAGTCGAGGAAGTAGAGGCGCGCCGCCGGATGGCGAGTTGGAGTCTGCATGGTCCGCTCTCGAAATGAGGATGGCGCAAGCTTGCCGCCGCGCGTCCGCCCGGACCAGCGGAATGGGGCGAAGCGGGAGTGGGGCGGGGTGAAACGGAGCGTGGCGTGGGCGCGTCGGGCGCTACGGGCGTGACGCCTGCAGTCTCTCCACCAGCGCCGCGCGGTACTGGCGGCTGCACGGCACGCTTGCCCCGCTGCGCAGCACGAGCTCGCAGTCTCCCTTGTCGAGCGCCACGATCCGGTCGATGCAGGCCAGGCGCACGGCCGCGCGCCGGTGGCAGCGGACGAAGCCGGATCCCAGGCGTTCGAGGAGC